>CALWNO010000001.1 GCA_944382785.1 uncultured Gemmiger sp.
GACGTGGCCAAGTGGTAAGGCAAGGGTCTGCAAAACCCTCATTCACCAGTTCAAATCTGGTCGTCACCTCCAAAAAAACAGAGCGGACATTTCGTCCGCTCTGTTTTTTTGTGCTTGTGAAAAGCTGCTGGGAAATCTTTAGTTCAGCAGCAGAATCATAGATTCCGTCAGCAGGGGCTGCAACAGAATCCAGCAGGAGAAAAGGTGGGCCGCAAACTCAGCAATGGCGTATAATACAGGGTGTCTGGCGCGCAGAAGCGGCAGCAATCCGCGGAAAAAAAGTCCCCGCTGCACAAAAAGAAGGCCTTGTTCCAGCAGATGCCAGAGTTGCAGGATGAAGGCGCTGATGCCTGCACATGCCAGGGCCACAAGCAAGGTTGAACCTGTACGGCATGGCGCCAGAACACCGCCAGTCCAGCTCCAATCCGTTGCAACCTGAGCAGGCAGCAGGCAGAGCATCCGGAGCCCCTGGGCAACCGTCAGCCAGAACAGAGCACTGCGAGCCCCGCTCCAACGGATTCGGCCGGGGCGCAGCATGGAAAGAAAGTCCTCCATTGTTTCTTCCGGTTGGCCAGTTTGTTCAGTGCCTGCGTGCATCAGCTGGGATAAACTCAGCCCCAGGGCATCCGCCAGCGGTTCCAAAGTATTGATATCAGGGAACCCGATGCCGCGCTCCCAGCGGCTCACCGCCTTGTCTGTGACGTGAATGATATCGGCCAGTTCTGCCTGTGTCATCCCGCGCTCTCGCCGTGTGCAGGCCAGAAAGGCTCCGAAAGTCTTTGCGTCCATCTTGCAGCACCTCCTTTGGTATAAACATTATCACTCATTGCGCCTAAAAGTAAACCTACGATTCCTTTACCTGCGCAAATACAGAAAAACTCCCCCTGACGAAAGCCTGTCAGGGGGAGTTTCATGTTATTTTAGGGTTCCGTCCAGGACCTGCTGGTAATACCAGGGCTTTGGTGCGCGGAACACCTTGCCGGCCAGGGTGGCATACCGCTCATCCTTGATTTGCTTGGGAAATGCCAGTTCCCAGGCACACAGGGCCTGGTACTTCAGCTTGAGCTCCCGGTTGGCCATATTGTTGCCGTACTTGCTGTCACCCAGAATCGGGCAGCCGATGCTGGCCAGGTGCGCCCGGATCTGGTGGGTGCGTCCGGTGACCAGATGTACCCGCAGAAGGGCCAGACGGCCGCTCACGGCGACGGTATCGTAGGAGGTGATGATTTCCTTGGCGCCGGGCTTCGGCGCGTCCAGAACGCGTACCAGACCGCGCTCGGCGTCTTTCATCAGAAAGCCTTTCAGTGTGTCCGCAGGTGGTACGGGGCGGCCGAAGGTCACGCACAGGTAGGTCTTGCGAATCTGGTGTTCCCGAATGGCGTTGGTTAAAAACTGTTCTGTCTCTGCATTCTTGGCCAGCAAGACGAGACCGCTGGTGCCGGTATCCAGCCGATGACAAAGACGAACGGTTCTTTCATCCGTCAGCCGTTTGTCCTGGTACAGCTTTCGCAGGACCCGGGCACGCAGGGTGTCGGCTTCGTCGCCGTCCACCGGGATGCCCGCAGGCTTCAGCGCTACGATCAGATCGTCGTTTTCATACACAAACTCCGCCGGGGCGCGGCAGGAAAGAAACCAGGGACCTTCCTTGGCCGTCAGTCCCAGCTGCTCGTCCAGCAGATAAATACGGATGGTGTCACCGTTCTGTACTCTGGTGGACAGGGGCTGCTTCTTGCCGTTGAGTTTGATTTTGTTTTCCCGCAGGGCCTTGTTCAGCCGTCCGGGCCCCAGTGCGGGAAACTGCTGCATCAGGTACTTGTCCAGCCGGACCGGCAGCAGAGATTTTACTTTCAGTTCTTGCATGGGATCGTCTCCAGTTCCTGCCCCCACAAAATGGTAGCATCTTGAATATCAAGGGTGACCATCAACCACCCGGGGTCGCTGTCATCCACTTTCAGAATTTGATAGGTCTGCCCGTTGGCTATGATGGCTTGGGCGTTTTCCAGCTTTCTGCGGGTAAAAGGGGAATCCGCGAAGCAAACGGTTTGCTTGGTGCTGTCCAGAACACCTTTGTTCCACAAAGCATCGGTATACTCGGCCAGGCGCAGTGGATAGTTTTCGTCATAGGGAATACAGGCGGCATCCAGGGTACAGTCTGCCATGCCCGGAGCGATTACGTACCAGCTGCCGTCGGCTCCGTCGATGCGACCGCACCAGGCGCCACTATCTTTTACCGGTTCTACGGCTTGCAAAAAGGCTCCTTCCTCGGAAAACAGATACAAGGTATCACTGCGAAGAGTGCCTGCGGCCAGTTCGTTTCTGTATGTCGCACGCTGTTCATCCAAGGTTGTGGCGTCATAACGGGCGGCGAAGGGATCGTTGGTGGCCATGCTCAGATCAGCCGCGTACAACGCCAGATGCAAAGCATCGGTCTGCAACCCGTCCATGGAAGCAATGGTGGTATAGCGATCCGCGGCCTGTTGCCAGAAATTGCTGGTCATGGATGTGGGGAAGGCTGCTTGCTCCTGCGCCCGGGCAAAAGCAACCCGACGCTGCACAAGGCCCGGAGCCAGATCGACCAGCTGCAGAACAGCCAGCACGGTCAGCGCCGCGATGACTACGGAACGGCGTTTGGGCAACCGCTCAAGGCCCACGCAAACAGCCAGGAAAATCAGGTAGTATACAGGCCAGAACAGCCGGCCACCGGAGCGGAAGATGGAAAACAGCTTGATCAAAGACGAAGGTAGCGGCAGAGTGACCAGGGTGACACCGTTGGCGGTGATGACGTGGCTGATGGCAAAAGCTGTCAGAATGACACAGACGAGGCAGAGGGCCCAGTGCCGGCGGAAGAGTGCCGGCAGTTTTTGTGGTGCCCGGAACAGAACTACCGCCAGACATACAGCCGCTCCGGCCAGCACGCCGAATCCCAGATAGGCAAAGGCATCGTAATTGCCGCTTACCTGGTTTTGCGTGGGCAGGCAGAAGCTCCAATCCACTCCGTTGACGCCTGCGGGGTTCCACAGGCTGTTCAGATTCATGGCAAAGTAACCATACAGGGCATCGCTGCCGCCGGTTGCCGTGCCGTAAAACAACCCGAACACCCAGCCGACGGCAACCGTCAGTGCCAGATCGGCCAGCAGCCAAAGGAGCGGGCGCAGATACTGTCGGTGCGCCACGGCATATTCAAGCAATAGAGCAAACGTGACCGCATAGGTCATAGGCACAAAGTATGGATGAATGGTAATGGTCAGGATATTAAGTACGAACACCCCCCAAAAGCAGTACCTGCCGCTGCGCCGTCCGAGAAAATAATAATAAAGAGCGGTCACAACAAAAAACTGAGCTGCCAGGGAGGTGTGTCTCAGGGCACGTTCCCACAGGATTGGACTGAATACGAACAACAGGTCTCCCAGCAGGGGAGCGAGAAGGTCGTTCATAAAAAGTCCCAGAAGCCTGGCGCCTGCGGCCCCCTGTGCCATGAAGCATAACAGGGTAAACCATCCGAAATATTGAAATGTGGATGGCAGAAGAGGAGAAAGAACCCGAAAGAAAGCAGCAAAGAGAGGAATAGAGTCGGTGTAGGCAATGCTCAGCCCCTGAGGGGCGTTGATGCTCTGGGTTACACACAGTGGGAAAGAAAGGCTGCTTTGCCTGTAAAACAGCCAGCCGGCATAATGTTGTTGAATATCCTTTTCAATATACCCGCCCCGGCAAAAAGCGTCGTTGGTCACATCCAGAGGGGAAAGACCGAATATGCAAAGGAAGGCCACCGCCCCCAGGAGAGCCCCGTATAAAAGCAGCAAACGATTTGTGCGTTTGTCTGCGACGATGCGCATGTTTTTCATCACCCCAAGTGCTTTTTTGCCCTCATTCTACCATAAAAAGAAAAGGTTGTACAAGGTTTGCACAACCTTGCTTTCAAAGATCATCCTGGAGTTGAATTGACAAGTTTGCGCCTGTGCGGTACAATAGCAGGGTCAAAACAAACGCCGCCATGGTGAAATTGGCAGACACAAAGGACTTAAAATCCTTCGGAAGAGATTCCATACCGGTTCGATCCCGGTTGGCGGCACCAGAAAAAGCAGGCTGTTGGATGCAGCCTGCTTTTTCTTATCAATTTGCGCTTTCCTGCATTTTCCAAGGGGCTATCGAAGGCAATCCTCTTCATTTTGTTTTGAAAAAAGGCTGAAAAATCACAAAAATGCTTGTATCTTGCGGCGATTTCGTTTATACTTATACGTTGTATGTTCGGTCACTGTGCCGCGCTACATCCCGTAAATAGAGGGAGTGCCCACGGGGTGCTCAACAACGAGTCTGCAGGAGGGGAAGCATCCATGTCTGATTACCGTAAGATGACCAAAGAAATGCTCCTGGCTGAGAAGGCCAAACTGGAAAAGTCCTATGCCGATTTCAAGGCACTGGGCCTCAAGCTGAATATGGCCCGCGGCAAACCGGGCCCGCACCAGATGGACCTTGCCATGGACCTGCTCAAGATGAGCGATTACACCACCGAAGACGGTACGGATGCCCGTAACTACGGCAATCTGGAAGGCCTGCAGGAAGCGCGTGTTCTGTTTGGCGAAGTCATGGGCGTCAAGCCGGAAAATGTCTTTGTGGGCGGTAATTCCAGCCTGCAGCTGATGTATAACCTGGTGGCCATCGGCTATACCTTCGGTTTTCAGGATTCCCCGTGCCCCTGGTCTGCTGTGGAAAAGCCGAAATTCCTGTGCCCGGTTCCCGGGTATGACCGCCATTTCCGCATCACCGAGGAATTCGGGATCGAGATGATCAATATCCCCATGACTCCCACCGGCCCCGATATGGATATGGTGGAAAAGCTGGTGGCGGAGGATGCTTCTATCAAGGGCATCTGGTGCGTGCCGCAGTATTCCAACCCGGACGGCTACACCTACAGCGACGAAACTGTGTGCCGTTTTGCCAGCATGAAGACCGCTGCCCCCGATTTCAAGATCTTCTGGGATGAGGCCTACATTGTCCATCACCTGACCGACGAGATCATCGAGACCCCGGTTCTGCTGGAAGAGAGCCGTCAGTACGGCAATGAGGACCGCGTCTTCATGTTCACCTCCACCAGCAAGATCACCTTCCCCGGTGCCGGTGTGTCTGCTCTGGCTTGCAGCGAAAACTCCATGAAGTACATCTGCAAGCGCTTTGAGGTCATGATTATCAGCTACGACAAGATGAACCAGCTGCGCCATGTCCGCTTCCTGAAGAACAAGGCTGGTGTCCTGGCTCACATGCAGAAGCATCGCCGCCGTCTGGTGCCCTGCTTCGACGCTGTCAAGTGCACCTTGGCCCATGAGCTGACCCCCTGTGGGGATATTGCCCACTGGACCAACCCCAAGGGTGGCTATTTCATCAGCCTGTATGTGATGCCCGGCTGTGCCAAGCGTGTGGCGGAGCTGTGCAAGCAGGCCGGTCTGGTGCTGACCGGTGCGGGCGCTGCCTATCCTTATGGCCGCGATCCCGAAGATTCTCATCTGCGCATTGCGCCGACCTATCCCAGCCTGGATGAGGTCGAAAAAGCGTCTTTGCTGCTTACCGTCTGTGTCCGTCTGGCAGTGGTGGAAAAGCTGCTGGCGGAACAGGAGTAAGCTTCGGGCCCAGCGGCCCGGCATAGAAGTCCTGCCCAAGCGGGCAAAATTTGGAGGTACCTAATGAACAAAAGAGGGAAGTCATGGCGCTTTTTTGCCATGGCGGCGCTGATCATTGTGTTTTCACTCTCGGCGCTCTTGGGCTTCAGCTATCAGTATGGTGACACCAAGACCACCTATCTGAAAGGCGCCAGCGATATCCGCTTCGGTATTGATATCCGCGGCGGCGTTGACGTGACCTTTATGCCGGCGGATGATATTGATGCCACCGACACCCAGATGGAAGCGGCCAAAACGGTCATTGAAGACCGTCTGGTGGGCTTGGGCATCACCGACTATGAGGCCTATGTGGACAACAACAAGGACCGTATCATCGTGCGCTTCCCCTGGAAGAACGATGAAAGCGATTTCGATCCGCAGAGTGCCATTGATGAAATCGGCACCACTGCCCAGATGGTCTTCCGCAAAGGTAGCACTGCGGATGGGGAAGAAATCCTGACCGGTGACGATGTGGATTCCGCCATGGCGGGTTACCTGCAGAACGAGGGCAATGTCGTTCAGCTGAAGTTCACTTCTTCCGGCGCGGAAAAGTTCGCTGACGCCACCACCGAACTGGCCCCCAGCAATGGCACTATCAGCATCTGGCTGGACGATGAAAACATCAGTACTGCCTCTGTGGAGAGCGCTATCACCAACGGTGAGGCCATCATCAAGGGCAGCTTCACCGCGGAAGAAGCTGCCACCCTGGCCAACCAGATCAACTCCGGCGCTCTGCCCTTTGCCCTGTCTGCCGAGAGCTATTCCACCATCAGCCCCACCCTGGGTGCCCGCAGCCTGGAGGTCATGGTCCTGGCCGGCATCATCGCCTTTGTGGCCGTGGCTCTGATCATGATCATCCGGTACCGTCTGCCCGGTACCATCGCGGCTCTGTCCCTGTTCGGGCAGGTAGCTGCCACGCTGGCGGTGGTTTCCGGCTATTTCCCGGTATTCTCCGGCTCTACTCTGACCCTGCCCGGCATTGCCGGTATCATTTTGGGTATCGGTATGGGTGTTGACGCCAACGTCATCACCGCCGAGCGTATCCGCGAAGAGCTGGGCAAAAAGAAGACGCTGGACGGTGCGCTGACCAACGGCTTCAAAATGGGTCTGACTCCCATCATCGATGGCAACGTGACCATTGTGATCGTGGCTGCTATCCTGATGGGCGCCTTTGGCCCCACCGACGGTTTCTGGGCCAAAGTCTTTACTCCGGTCTTTGGTTGGTTTGGCCCCTCTACTGCCGGTACGATCTACTCCTTCGGCTTTACCTTGCTGACCAGTGTGCTGCTGAACTTTGTGTTTGGCGTTTTTGCCACCCGCGTGATGCTGCGTGGTGCCTCTGCCATCAAGGCTTTGCGGAATCCTTGGCTGTACGGCGGTGCCAAGTCTGGCGAAACCCCGCCGTATAAGATCCCTCACATCAATTTTGTGGGCAACCGCAAGAAGTATTACATCTTCTCCTCCGCACTTATTGTGATTGTTCTGGTGTACAGCCTGGTCTTCGGCGTTTCCATGGACGTGGAATTCAAGGGCGGCGTGGTGCTGACCCTGGGTTATGAAAACAGCCTGGACCTGGATGCTGTGGAGGATGCAGTCAGTGCCAATGTGGGCCAGAGCAACCTGACCCTGCAGACCGGCACCGACATCACCGGCCGCCAGACCCTGACGGTTACCCTGCCCGGCAGTGAGAACCTGACCACCGATGAGATGGACAGCCTGCTGACCAGCCTGAATGAACAGTTCCCGGACAATGCCTTTGAGGAGAACGAGATCAGCAACGTTAATGCCACCATCGGTAAGGAATTCCTCTTCAAGAGCCTGGTGGCCGTTGTCACTGCCTGTGTACTGATTCTTCTGTATGTGGCCTATCGCTTCCGTAAAGTGGGCGGCCTGCAGGGTGGTGCTACCGCTATTGTGGCTTTGCTGCATGACATGTTCGTGGTTTTCGGCGTGTTTGCAATTCTGCGCATTCCTCTGAACGGTAATTTCATTGCCGCTATGCTGACCATCCTGGGTTATTCCATCAACGATACCGTTGTTATCTACGACCGTATCCGCGAGAACACCGCTTTGTACGGTAAGCGCCGTATGCCGCGTGCCGAACTGGTCAACCTGTCCATCAACCAGAGCTTCGGCCGTTCTCTGATGACCTCCATTACCACCTGCGTGGCACTGGGGATCGTCTGTGTGGTTTCCGTGGTCTTCAAGCTGGACAGCATCTTCACCTTTGCACTGCCGTTGCTGTTTGGTATGATCAGCGGTGTGTACAGCACCGTCTGCATTGCCAGCCAGCTGTGGCTTGACTGGCAGAACAAGACCAATCCGGAAGCTGCCAAAAAGAATGCCTGAGACGGTCCGGCCGTCAGGTTTTGCTGCCGCCTGTTAAGACGGTAAGCTTCTCCGAATCAAGACAGGAGGGATTGCCATGAAATGTCCGTATTGCGGCGCAATAGATTCCAAGGTGATCGATTCCCGCCCCACCGAAGACGGTGAAAAGATCCGCCGCCGCCGTGAATGTCTGAGCTGCAAAAAGCGGTTTACGACCTATGAGATCGTGGAGACCGTTCCCTTGATGGTGGTCAAGAAAGACCACTCCCGGGAGGTTTTTGATCGCCAGAAACTGCTCAACGGTATGCTGCGCGCCTGCGAAAAGCGACCGGTCAGTTTCCAGCAGCTGGATGCCGCGGTCAGCCGCATTGAGCAGATGCTGCTGAACTCCTACGATCGGGAGGTTTCTTCCATTCACATCGGAGATCTGGCCATGGAGCAGCTCAAGCAGCTGGATGATGTGGCCTATGTGCGGTTTGCTTCGGTGTACCGCCAGTTCAGTGATGTGAATACCTTTATGGAAGAACTGAAGGACATGCTGGACAATCGCTCCAAGAAAAATGGGTGATTGATTCTCTGAGTAAAAAATCGCCCCGCCTGCATATTGCAGGCGGGGCGATTTTTTTGCTGTCGGGCGCCTGATAATTCTTTCCCGTCTGGGCAGACTGAAAACGGAAAGGAAGGGATGCCCGTGATACGGAAAGAGGATAAACTGGCCCTGGACCTGCAAGCCAACAAGGCATTTCTGCAAGCCTGCTTTGGTGATTCATTGGACTATTACAGCAAAGATCTGATGATGGGGCGGGTGCATTGCTGCATTGCACTGTTTACAGGGCTTTCTTCTCCGGAAAAATTGACGGTCATGGCGCTTTCCCTTCTGGAGCAGGAAAAAACGGAATTTCAACAGGGAACGCAGCTTTGCCGGTATCTTTTGACCCAAAGCCGGATTCCCACCGAAAGTACCCCCATTACCACCAAATCGGTGCTGGTGGAACGTTTGGCCAATGGGCTGGCAGTCTTTTTGATCGATGGTTGCCCCTGTGCGGTGGCGCTTTCCACCCAGGAGATGCCTCAGCGTTCGGTGTCCAATCCCGGTGGGGAAGGGAACATGCATGGCCCCCAGGAAGCATTTACCGAAATGCTGCGCAGCAATGTCTCTCTGCTGCGGCGACAGTTTCGGACCAAAACCTTTGTGGCGGAACTGCATATTGCCCATACCCACGCCAAAACAGAGTATTGCCTGTGCTATGACAAGGAGCGGGTCGCATCTGATACCATTCAGACCTTGCGGCATCGGCTGGAGGAGGTACAGCTGCCTGTTTTGCTGGATTCCTCCTATTTTGCATCCTTCCTCAAGCAGGATAAGCTGAATCTTTTTCCGGCTGCAGCCTATACCGAGCGTCCGGCCACCGCATGTGCCCGCATCTGTGAAGGAAAAGTGGCAATCCTGGTTTCCGGCAGTCCTTTTGCCATGATTGTCCCCAGCTTTTTCAGTGAACATTTTGAATCTCTGGATGACTATTCTTCCGGGGCGGTGTTTGCCGGGATGATCCGCCTCTTGAAGTATCTGGCCTTCTTGCTGTCTGTCTTTGGTCCCGGGGTGTACGTGATGGCCCTCACCTACGCGCCGGAGATCATTCCGGTTCGACTGCTTTCCACCCTGGCCCAGGCAGAGGTCCAGACGCCTTTGTCTCCCATGTTGGAAATGTTGGCAGTGACCTTGTTGCTGGAGATCGTACGGGAGGCAGGACTTCGGGCGCCCAAAGCCATCAGCCATACGGTCAGCCTGGTGGGGGCTTTGATCATCGGTGAGACTGCTGTCAGTGCCGGTATCGTCAGCGTTCCGGTCCTGACCATGGCGGCAGCCGCCACGGTAGCCACTCTGGCGGTACCATCCTTATACGAACAGACGATTCTATTCCGGTTTGTTGTTATTCTTCTGACCGGTATTTTTGGGGTTCCCGGCTTTGCCTGCGGGGCATTGCTGATTCTGGCCATGGCCTGCGGCAGCGAACCTTTCGGATATGATTACCTGTATCCGTTGATGCCGCTGTGTGGGGCCACTGTGCGGGATGGATTTGTGCGCACGATCTGGACCTCGCTGGCCAAGTCCAGAGGGGAGGGACAAAAATGAAGCGGGAGTCGCCCAATCTGTTTGCAGCTCTGTTGCTGGGAGTGTTTGGCAATGTACTGCTTTCTTCTCAAGCGGGATATTGGGTACGACCCGGTGTGTTGCTTTTGCCGGTCAGCGTTGCCGCATTGACCGCCGCTTCGTTGGCATTCGGATGGGGGTGGCGTCAGGTAGACCGAAACCCTGCCGCCCGCTGGTTGTTATTGGCTTTGTTGGCTATGAGCTCTGCCATAGAGATCTTGCGTATGTGGAGGCTGTTTGAGTCTGCCTATCCGGATGGTATGAGCATGTTCGGCATCTGCTTGATGATTGTAGCTCCGGTCATCTATCTGCGCCGGGTTTCTGCCATTGCACAGACGGCCAACGTGGTTTTGGTGGTTTTGCTGGCCGCCAGTGTGTTGATGGTGGTGTCCATTGCACCACAGCTCCGTTTGTCCAATCTGCAATGTGTTCCTTTGACTGTGCAGCAGGCGGGAACGACCTTGTGGGCACAGATTGTTTTATATCCAGAATTCTTGCTGCCTTCTCTCTGGCCGGATTCGGCCCGGTTCGGTAAGAGAACCCTGTTGCGCCTGGCTGGATGGGGATTGGCATTTTCCGTGGGGGCACATCTTTTGCTGGAGCTGTTTTTTGGCATGGATGCTCTTGCGCAGGAGAATCCTTTGCACATTGCTGCCCAGAGCGGAGCCTTGTCCATCTTTAATCGCCTGGAATGGCTGCAGCTGATCCTTTGGATGATGGTAGTGACCATCAAGCTGTCCTTGTACCTGTATGCGGGGGTTCACCTGATGGGAGGACATGCCTGCAAGAGTGAGAATAATGCTGTTGGACTGGACCGATTTCCTTTCTACTTTGGCCTGATGTTGTTTTTGTGTGCGCTATGGCGTTCCGCCGATATCAACAGGCTGACAGATGTGCGAAATGCTCTGATGGTCATCTATGTGGTTCTCATTGTGTTGGGAGGTGGGCTGCGATGGTTGGTTACGCCAGCATCAGAAAAGGACTGATGGCAGCAGTGACGATCCTGATATGCCTGTTTGTATGTGGTTGTACCTCGGCACCACTGCTTTCTCAACGGGAAATCGTGCATGCCGTATTTTTTCAGCGAAAAGGCCGGGAAGATCAGGTTCTCCTTCTCCTGGCTGACAGCACGCAGACAGCGGAAGGACAGGACCCCGCATATCGCACAGTCCTTGGCAGCGGACAAACACCGGCACAGGCCTTGGAACGAGCCGAAAGCCGGTTGGATGGCGAAGTCTTTTACGGTCTGATGGATCTGGCGGTGCTGCCCGCAACCTACGGTTGGCAGGACGTTATGAAAACCGCCCGCCTCCTGTACGGCAGAACAAAACCGGCGCCGCAGATACTGCTGCTCATGATGGAGGAGATGCCAGAAGATGAACTTCAGGACAGTGCCGCCGGACTTTACCGGAAGATGGAGGAAGGACGGGAACGATACGGATTAAAAAACGGATTGCAACTGATATTTTCTCAACAAAAAGAATGTGCTCTGCCGATATGGCAGAGCACGGGGTATGGTTTTGTGTTTTTGCAGCAGGAACAGGAAAACCTTGAACTTGAGAATTCCCTGTCTGCTCAGCTTGCAGCTGTTTTAGCCGGACAGGCGGATTGTTTGGATTGTTCCTTTGCCGAAGGAAACGCCGATCTGCAGGCACAGGCCTTTGTGCAGCACAAGGTGGAGTATCCCGGTCAGAACGAACTGCATCTGACCCTGTCCAATCCGGATATGCAGGATCTGAGCGGAAAACAGCCAAATCAGGATGAGCTGGCACAGACACTCTGCAAGGAACTGCAACAGGCCTTTGCCGGTTTTGTACCGGAATTGTACACGGGCACCTTTGATCCGCTGCGCACCAGGGTGTGGGTAGCAGCGGCCGCCGGGCCTCAGGCAACGGTACCGATACCGCAGCTTGTGGTTCACCTGGAAGTCTGATCTTATCCTTCGGAAGTCAGGGTGGTGGGACGATCCAGATATACCACCCGGTTATCTGCAATGAATGTCTGGAAATTGTAGAGGATCAGAACCTGGTCATACCCTTCGGACTCGATGGTGGAATCCAGACCATAGGAGAAATTGCGCAGGTCCACCACGCCGATCTTGGCATAGTTTGCTGTCAGGAAGGGAACAAAGCAGTTGGCGTAGCTGTCCTTGACTACCAGGATGCTGCCCGTTCCGTTGCCCTGAATGACCGAATAGCCGTTGTTTCCGTCCAGGAACGCGGCATACTTATCCCGCGTGTCGAACTTCTCTGTATTGACCATTGTCTCGGTCTTACGTTCGCTGTATTGGGTCTCCCCGTTGATATCATAGACGGTCATGGGATTTTCCAGCGGATAATAGGTAATGGTATCCGGCTGTACGTCCCAACGGCGCGCGGCGGAATAATGCGTCCCGTAGAAATCCGGGACCTCTACAGCTTGGTGTGTGGTTGTGTCAAAGGGCATCAGACCCTTCTGCTGGCAAAACTGCTCATACGCCAGATAAGCGCCCTCTGTGGTCCAGTGATGGTCGGTTTTGTAATAGAGGTAACTGTCCTTTTCCCAGGTGAACACATCCCGAAGGTCCAGCACCTCCGCACTGGAGGAAACCTGGGCGAAAATGTCATCCAGCATGGCATTTTCATCCACCATAGGGGCTCCCAACGGCAGCATCTCCGGATAGATCACACTGGCAGAAGGGGCCAGCAGGAAGGTGACCTTGCCGGGATGGCGGGAAGCAAAGTTGGTCACCGCTTCCAGATTCTTGTTCAGTTGCTTCTGTGTGTCCGCAGACACGTCAAACAGTTTGGTGAACATCCAGCCGTCTTTGCCCAGCAGGATATCGCTCTCCTCCACCTTGGCAAACGCCAGGTTATTGAAGGCACTTTCCAGATCGATCCACCGGTCACGGAACGCCACCTGATCCTGCATGTAGGTGGCGAAGTCCTGAAGGAAATCGCCGTTCAGCAGGGTTTTCACGCTGAAGGAAGGCATCTGTGCCAGTTTTCGATTTTCCAGGTCGGACATATCCCGCTTTGGCCAAAACAGATTCAAGAGGGAAAATCCTACAACCATAAGCAGGAACAGTGCCAATACAGCGCCGGGACGCGCACCTGGTTCACGACCGGCCTTGCGATGAATATAACGAGCCATAGCAGGTACACCTCCCTCAGAAATCAGCGTAAAGAGCGGTGGAGCCGGTGGCGGCTACCACAAAAGCAGTACACAGAATCGCTACAACCGCGAAAATCAAAAGCCGCAGCGGCAGCAGTTTTTTCGTCTTGTCCCAAATCCAAGAGGGCAGCGGTGTGGAGCAAAGGCAGCAGACCACCAGCAGCACACCGTAATTCCGCAGAAAGTAAAGCGCGGACACACCGCCCTGGGGAATGAACAGCCGGTTCATCAATAAGCCCAGCGGAGCCCCTGCCGCGTTGGCGGTAAAAATGCCCCAGCCCAGAACCACGAAGAACAGGGTGTAGATATGCGGCCAGACCCGCCCCTTCTTGAGGTATTTGAGCAGGAAGTTCTTCTCAATGACCAGAAGCACAAAGTAGTACAAGCCCCAGCAGATGAAGTTCCAGTTGGCACCGTGCCAAAGACCGGTCAGAGCCCAGACCACCAGCATGTTCAGAATCTGGCGGACAGCACCGTGCCGGTTGCCGCCCAGCGGAATGTAGATGTAATCCCGGAAGAACTGAGACAGGGTAATGTGCCAGCGGCGCCAGAACTCGGTAATGCTGGCGGAAATGTACGGCAGATTGAAGTTGGCGGGGCAGGGAAAGCCCATCATCAGGCTCAGGCCATTGCTCATTTCGGAGAAGCCGGCAAAATCGAAGTACAGCTGCAGGGAATAGGCCAGAATCCCCAACCAGACCAGCGGAGTGGAGGCGTTGGCCAGGCCGATGCCATCGGAAGTGGAAATGATGTCCTGCCACAAAGCGGCAACGGAATCGGCCAGAATCACCTTTTTGGCCAGACCGAACACAAACATAACGGCACCGTCTTCTGCCTGGCGGACGGTACAGCGGCCCTTGGTTGTATGCAGTGCGGGTGCCATATCCCTGTAACGGACAATGGGGCCCACGATCATCTGCGGATAGAGGATCACATAGGTGGCAAAGGTGATGGGACTGCGTTCCGCTTCTACCTGGCGGGTGTAGACATCGGCCACGTAGCTGATCAGCTTGAAAGAGTAATAGCTGATGCCCAGGGGAAGCACATCCAAAAAGGAGAAAGACGCCAGACCGGCCCCGGAAATCTGGTTAATGGTATCGATAAGGAAATTGGTGTATTTGAAAAACACCATGGCAGCTGCGCTCAACACCACCGCAAGGATCAGAATGGCCCTGCGCACACCGGGTTTCAGGCTGTTTTGCATCAGGATACCGGCCACATAATTGACGAGGATCAGTACCGCAATCAAAGGCAGCCAGGTAATGCCGGTCCAGCAGTAGAACACAAGGCTCTCCAACAGCAGAACAGCATTTTTGGCTCGCCCGGGAGCCAGATAATAGAGCCCCAGAGCCAGCGGCATAAAACAGAACAGGAATACCACACTGTTGAATGACAAGGGGCCATTCCCTCCTTCCAGACCAAAAAAAGTACGGCAGACCGTGGCCCCGGCTGCATACAGGCTGTCTGCCGTAAGCAGAGACAGCGGGCATGCACGGGACAGCGGCCTGCCGTTTTTCATTGCTTCAGATTGACCGGATCAGGCAAGCGCGCTGTCGATGGCAGCGTCAATGTCGGCATAATCCGGGCCGTTGATGGCGGCAATCACGATGACCACAAAATCACCGTTCACGACGATGCGGGCGTCCTGCGCTTTGGCAACCTTGTCCGCAAACTCGGCATACAGGTTGCTGCTGGCGGATTCCTTGTAGGCTTCCAGTTCGGTCTTCACAGCATCGGCACAGCCGCTCTTGGCCTGGATGGCCAGAACCAGGGCGCAGTCGGCCTGGTCGTTGGTGACATCGCCCTTGAACCCGAGGATGTTGTCCATGGTCAGACCGATCTCATTTTCCAGAGAAAAGTCATCCAGGGCACGAGGGTTGGGAACTTCATTGACAGCCTCGATGGTGGAAACGATGGAATCAAGCTTGGCAGTATCGGCTTCAGCCGTGTCGGTGCTTTCCTCGGTGGTGGAATCGGCCTCGGTAGCGGCAGAGGAAGTTCCCGTCTGGCTGTCCGAAGAAGTCGCGGAAGAGGTGGAGGAAGAATCGCCGGTGCAGGCAGCCAGCAAGCTGGCCATCAGCACGGCGGCACACAGAACAGCAATCAGTTTTTTCATGGTAGTTCTCCTTTTGTGTTGCTCCCTTAACGATAAGGGTAGTATGGCACATACTAGCGCGGCTTTATTCTTGCCGCACAGTATACCGTTTTGATACGGTTATACGCTAATAGGATACACCATTTACCGGCTTTTTTCAAGGGGCGCAAAAGCACAAAAGCCGTTGATCCTTGTAAAAATTTGCCGCATCATTACCGCATGGTGTTGGTTGAAATCAGGGTTGACAAACATACCTGTTCCGCCGTACACTAACCTTGAACAAAAATGAAGGAATGTTACGATGCAAAGTCAAAAAGTAAAAATGACGGCGCGCTTGGGCATGCTGTTTGCTCTGGCTATGGCCCTTTCTTTTTTTGAATCTGTAATCACCCCGCTTCTTGGTTTGATGCCTGCCATGAAACTGGGCCTTTCCAATATTGTGGTCATGTATGCACTGGTGTTTATGCGTCGTCGGCAGGCGCTGGCACTGGTACTGCTGAAAGCTGGATTTTCTTTCCTGGTGCGGGGGGCCACAGCGGGATTTCTCTCTGCGTGCGGTGGCGTTTTGTCCTGGGCAGTTTTATGCCTTCTGCTCAGCCTGCCTTTTCCCGTGACCGGATATATCTTTTCGGTGTGTGGCGCACTGGCCCATAATATCGGGCAGTTGGCGGGGGCTTGTGTGGTGCTGAGCAGTGCCATGGCCCTTGGCTATGCCCCGATCCTTCTGGCCGTGGGGCTGGGCGTGGGCAGCCTGACCTGGTGGGTGGCGCGTGGGGTATTCCCGGCGCTGGAACATCTGTATCCGGAAGCCGATCGCAGAACAAACAGGATAATATTTTAAGATTTTGTCTTAAAATATACCAAATCCTATTGACATTGCATTTTTTGTGTGCTATCATGTAGACAAGACGCAAGACTGTGTCTTAAAAATGTCTCAACCAATGATTCGGAGGTAATAAACATGGCTAAGTATGTTTGCACTGTGTGCGGCTATATCGCGGAAGGCTCCATCCCGGAATTCTGCCCGGTCTGCAAGGCTCCCGCTTCCAAGTTCATCGAGAAGAAGGATAACACCTACGTTACCGAGCATGTTGTCGGTATCGCCAAGGACGCTCCGGAAGAGATCATCCAGGGCCTGCGCGAGAACTTCAACGGCGAGTGCAGCGAGGTCGGTATGTATCTGGCCATGAGCCGCGTTGCTGACCGTGAAGGCTATCCCGAAATCGCCGAAGCCTGGAAGCGCTATGCTTTCGAAGAGGCTGAGCATGCTTCCAAGTTCGCTGAGCTGCTGGGCGAAGTGCTGACCGACAGCACCCAGAAGAACCTGCAGATGCGTGTTGACGCCGAGTGCGGCGCCTGCGCCGGCAAGATGGACCTGGCCAAGAAGGCCAAGGAGCTGAACCTGGATGCCATCCATGATACCGTTCATGAAATGGCCAAGGACGAAGCCCGTCACGGCCGCGGCATGCAGGGCCTGCTGGATCGTTACTTCAAGTAATCCGGCACAGATCTGATACATGTGTATAAGCCCCGGGAGAGCGGCAAAGCCCTCCCGGGGCTTTTGTATGCCTTGACTGCGGTTGACAAAGGGCAGCAGCGACGATATAATAGAATAGCAATCGGCGATGCCGGAATTTTCCGGCACCGCCCGTTTTTTCGCCCGGCTGTTCTCCGGGTGCAGGAAAAGGAGAAAACTATGCCATATCGTCTGATCCGTCAGGAGAGGGCAGCCCGACGCGGTGAATTCAAGACCGTGCACGGGACCGTGCAGACCCCCGCGTTCATGAATGTTGCCACCGCCGGTGCCATCAAGGGTGGTCTGTCCGCCTTTGATCTCAAGGAGATCCGTGCCCAGGTCATGCTGTGCAACACTTACCATCTGCATCTTCGTCCCGGCGACCAGCTGGTCGCCGATATGGGAGGACTGCACCGGTTTACCCGGTGGGACGGTCCCATCCTGACGGACAGCGGCGGATTTCAGGTTTTCAGCCTGGCCAAGCTGCGCCACATTACCGAGGAAGGCGTGACCTTCCATTCCCATCTGGACGGCCACAAGATTTTCATGGGACCGGAAGAAAGCATGCAGATCCAGGCAAATCTGGGGTCCACCATCGCCATGGCCTTTGATGAGTGTGTGGAGAATCCGGCTGAGCACGATTACGCGGCGGCCAGTTGCGCCCGCACTGCCCGGTGGCTGCTGCGCTGCAAAAAGGAAATGGCCCGGCTGAAGCAGGAGGGCAAGGCGGTGAACCCCGATCAGCTGCTGTTCGGCATCAACCAAGGCTGTACCTACAAAGATCTGCGTGTGGAACATATGAAGCAGATTGCCGAGTACGATCTGGACGGGTATGCCATCGGCGGTCTGGCCGTGGGTGAACCGGCGGAGGTTATGTATGATGTGATCTCGGCGGTGGAACCCTATGCACCGAAGAATAAGATCCGCTACCTGATGGGGGTGGGTACCCCGGGCAATATCATCGAAGGTGTTTACCGTGGCGTGGATCTGTTTGACTGTGTCATGCCCAGCCGCAACGCCCGCCATGGTCATCTGTTCACCTGGAACGGGATCATCAACATCAAGAACCTGAAATATGAGCGGGATGAAAGCCCCATTGACCCGGAATGCGACTGCCCGGTCTGCCGCAATTTCAGCCGTGCCTATATCCGCCATCTGCAGAAAGCAGACGAGATGCTTGGTATGCGTCTGGCGGTGATGCATAATCTGTATTTCTACAACCATCTGATGGAACGTATCCGGGAAGCCCTGGATACCGGGACCTTCCAGCAGTTCCATGACAAATATGTCAAACTTCTTGACACAAGAATTTGATAAAACACTTGCGCAACCCCGTTAAATTCGGTATAATCTTCTTATGTCTTAACAATATCAGCAGGATAAGGAGCCATTGCATATGATTCAATTTCTGGAGCAGACTGCCGGCACCGGCAATATTCTTCTGACCATGGTTCTGCCCATGGTTCTGGTGATCGGCTTTATGTATCTGATTATCTACGTTCCCCAGAAGCGTCAGGACAAGAAGGATGCTGCCATGCGCAACTCCATCGAGATCGGGGATGAGGTGACCACCATCGGCGGCGTTGTGGGTCGCGTGGCTGCCATCAAGGACGACACCTTTGTTCTGGAAACCACCAGTGACCGCGTCAAGATCCGTTTCCGCCGTTCTGCCATTTCCTCTGTGGAGAAGCTGGACATGGGTACCGGTAAGGACGAGAAAAAGGACGCTCCGGCCAAGAAGTAATTTCGATAAAACAAAATCACATACCAAAACGCCTCCCTGCATACGGTTGTAATGCAAGGGGGCGTTTTTCTATGAACAAAATGAAAAAGAAACGACAAGGGCATCCATCTTTAAGGCCCAGAACCCATGACGGCAGCGCACAAACGAAACTGATTTTTGCGGTTTTGCGGAGTTTCCTGGCTGGGGTCGGCAGCGCTGCGGCAGTGTTGTGCCTGCTTTCGGTGATATTTGCCAATACTGGTCTGCCGCTGAATTGGGTGGGACCTGCAACGTGTATGGCAGCCGGGCTGGGAGCCTTTGTCTCCGGGCTGGTACTCAGCTGCAGTGTGGGACGGCTGCGTCTGTTGGCCGGGGCCGCCTGTGGCGTATTCTACTGCCTGTGTGCAATTGCAGCCAGTTTGCTGGCTGCGCGCATGCCGTCTGCCAGTGAGGCCAATCTTTCTTTGTTGGCCGTGCTGATGCTTGGCGCGTTGGCGGGCGGAGCAGCAGGGGCACTGCGCAAAGGCGGCAGCACAGCGGGGGTGCGCTGATGCGCGCCGCCAGGACGGCTGCGCCGGGATTGTTCCGGGTGCCTATCGGGAATATTCTGAACCAGCGGCAGAGCAATCCGGAAAAAAGCGTGCCGGAACGGGTGCGGAACCGGGAGGATGCAGCATGGTCTGCCATCCTGCTTTTTGGTCTTTTGTTCTTTGCGGGATATCTGGGCGGCGTTTTCAAAGGTCGCTCCGGGCAATCGGAGCTGGGAGAGCAACTGGCCGGGTACTACAGGTCGGCAGAACACTTTTCTGCCTTTGTGCCATTGTTTCTTGACCTTTTCGGTGCCGCTCTGCTGCAGGCGGTACTGGTATTGGCTTGTGGGGTCAGCGCTGTGGGCAGCGGATTCCTGTGCCTGTACTTTGCAGCCCGTGGTGCTGTGCTGGGACTCTGTGCCGCCAGTGTTTTTGTCCAGGGCGGTACCAAGGGTCTGGTTGTGCACTGGATGCTGACCTGCCTGCCGGATTTAGGGGTGTTTTTGGTCATGCTGTGGCTGGCGGTGCAAGCCAATCGATGTGCCGGTGGTCTCTTGCGGATGGTACTGAGTAACAGCACACATCTCAGACAGATGCTGCCTGTCAAGCGATTGCTTCTGCGCTTTGCGACCGTGCTTGCGCTGAGTGCAGTTCTGAGCCTGGTGGGAGCGGCATCAGGAGTCCTCTTCGCCGGGGTCCTCCTCTGAAGGAATCTTTTGCTGGGGCGTAAATTTGTGGGAGGAAAGGGGAGAGGCGGCTACGGCTTCCCGTAGCTGCTGTTGATTGATGTGGGTGTAAATCTGCGTGGTAGAGACATTTTCGTGCCCCAGAATTTCTTTGAGAGCCAGCATATCCACGCCGCCCTGATACATGAGTGTAGCTGCGGTATGCCGAAGCTTGTGCGGTGAATATCCGCGGCCCGACAGTCCGGCACTTTGCAGGCAGCGTTCCACAATCTGCTGGACACGGCGGGCGGTCAGACGCTTTCCGGTTCGTTTGGAAACGAACAAGGCGTTCGGCTCTGCCAGATGGGGCAGCGCAGTCCGTGCCGGCAGATAATGAGACAAGGCGTCCTGACAGGCGTTGTTCAGATAAACCAGACGTTCTTTGCCACCTTTACCGGTAATGCGGATGGTGCCGTCCTTGAAATCACTGAGGTTGATGGTGATCAGCTCCGCCAGGCGCATACCGCAGTTGAGGAAGAGCGTGAGAATGCAAAAATCCCGCTCATAAAAATCACTTTGTATATTATTTAACAAAGATAAACTTTCCTCGGCGGACAGATATTTGGGCAACGTCTTTTTGGGTGATCCCAGACTGATGTTGGCGGTTGGGTCTTCCTGCAAAAGATTCATCTGGTTGCACAGATATCCGAAAAATCCACGCAAAGCCGACAGCTTGCGGGCTCTGGCCTTGGGGCCATTTTCATTGGTGCGCACGTAATCCAGGTAATTCAGGATATCCCGTTTCCGGATGCTGCGGATCTGATCCATCGTGATGCGGGTCAGGTCGATCTCAGCGGGATTTTCTTCCAGCGTTTGCTGAGTGCACAGGGACCAGGTGACCATCATATATCGAAAGAACCCCCGCAGATCAAGGTAGTATCCGTTGACGGTGCGCGGAGACCGAAGTTTCACAAAGTCGAGGTAATGAAGATATTCAATCACGGTGTCAGGCACATCCAGATACGGGGCGTGACGTTCGGGATGGGCAACGTCTATATAAGTACTCATCAGAAAGCAACCTTTCTGAAACATATCCATTGGAGAGTCTGCTTATGAGGAAACCGGTACACCGACGCGTTGACCTTTTGTCCGGCCAGTGTTTAGAAACGGTTGAGCCAGCCTAACGGCGATTGAGTGCAATTGATCTCCCCTTTATTTCGCTAAACTTACATTTAGCGAAATGCTAGCACCTTGCCCTCACTATACCATACCGCCGCCCTCATGTCAAGCCTTTTTTGCTTTGGTCTCTCGCCCAGCGGGCAAGGCGCTGCAACGACCACGAAGGGCGGCACACAAACCGGGAACGCAAAGCAGCCGGAGGGAGCCCCACCCCCCGCCCGCCCCGTGGGGCGGGGGCGCACCTCGGGAGGACGCAGCAGGCCAAACCAGAAGAGCGAAGTTTAGCGGGCAAAAGAAAAAGGCCAGCCAAACGGCCAGCCCTTTTCCAGAGAAACGCTTGCGCGTCCCCCCTCGGTGCAATATTATAATACCACAACAACCAAGGGTTGTCAACACTTTTTTGCCAGGCCATGGCCGGAAAATTCCCGCGATTACCACGCCGCGCCTCGAGCGCGCCTACATCCTCACACCATCCGCGCCGCCCGCCGCACGATGCGCGGCGCACAGCGCTACCGGTACCACACCAGAAGCACCACACAACCCGTTTTCTTTCTCGCTCCGAACGCTGCCTAAAATGTAACCCCGCCCGGCCCCAGCATGGGGCCGGGCTGCCCCTTTTGTTGCACTCCGCCTCCACAAAACGGCACTTTATTACCTGGGTGCCGTTTTGTTCCGGCGTCCCGGGGTTCGCTCGCCTAACCCGGCTCGCCCGCCCTCAATGGGCGGCCCCGGCGCGCTGCGGCGCGGTGCAGGGGCGGGCGCGCTGGCACAGTCCAGCCCAAACCGCAAGGGGCATGCCCGCGCTGACGCGCGGCGGCCCTCTGTTCTGTCTGTTTGGGCCGCCCTTGCGTTTTGGTCTGGCCGGTGCCCACTCGGCGCGGGCGGCAACTGTGCCCCGCAGGGGCACGCTGCCGCCCACCGCCTGCGCGCCTGACGCTGCGGCCTTTTCGGTGTTCCGCTGCACGGGCCCCCGTGGACTAATGGGGCCCGTTTGCTCCACGCTTTTTGAAATGCCCGCACACTTGTGCGGGCATGTTTTTTTGGCCGCAGCCGTTTTCCACAGGCCAACCCATCAGCGCCGAAGCCCCGGCAACCGCACCACCACAGAAGGCCCTACCGCTGCCCTGCCTGGCACTCCCAGTATACAGGGGTTGTCAAGGGTCGCAACCGCGCTGACGCGCGGCGGCCCTCTGTTCTGCCTTTGTGGGCCGCCCTTGCCTGCCCCCTGTCTCCTTCCCGTGCCCAACCAGGGCAGAAAGGGGTTCACCAACATGGATATTGACATCATCGCCACGTATAACACGCCACCCACCGCCACCGACTTGGCTCCATACCGCCGCCAACTCCGCACCGCCCTGCGGCTTGCCGGTGCGGCCGGCGCAACCCTCAACGCACTTGATCAGCGCGATAAAGCCGCCCGCGCCGCCAAACCTCACGACAGTTACTCCCGGTATTACCCCTCAAAAGAGACAAGCGCAGCCTCAAAAGCCTATGCAAAACTTCTCCGTCAAGCGCTCGAAGCCGCGTGTGTGCTGTATGCCGCCGGTGACCTTACCGCCGAACAACTGGCCCAGGTCCTCAACCCGCTGTGCCCTCCCTAAGGGGGGGGCACCCCATCGCTGCCGCCAGCCCCGCCGCCGTGGGCCGGGGTATGTTATTTCTTTTTCGTCCTGGTCAAGGCCCGCAGCTCCTCGGCGGACAGCTTGTCCGAGAGGGCATACAGCATCGTCACCGCCAGGTGCCCGGGGTCGTGATTCAGCGCCGCCCCGGTTTTGGTCAGGCTCCCGGTGCTGCGGAACTTCTCCACGGCGTAGACTTTGCGGGCGCTGTGCGGGCTGACCTGTTGCCGGGCTCCCAACTCCCCGCCGCGCTGAAACATACGGGCGGCCCGCTTCACGTCTTTGTACACGGCTTGCCGGGTGCGGTGCTTGCGCCAGTCGTTGCGCCCTTCAAAGGCCCACAGCCGCCCGGCCTGCCCAAGAACCCGTAACTGCAATGCCGCCGGGATGTATACCCGGCGAGTTTTCCCTGTTTTCTGTTCCTTCACGGTGAAGCGCTGCCGTTTGACCTGCTCGGTGCGCAGCGTCAGCACGTCCCCCACCCGCAGGCCCGTGGCGAGCATCACTTCCATAACAAGCCGGTTTTCCGGCATCAGTGCCGCGAGTACAAGCCCCAGCGGCTCCGGTTTAATGTAGCTGCTTCGCATATTCTTGCCCCCTGTCTACTTTCCCGAAATTGTCAACTGCCCGGACGGTCGCAGCGAAAAGGGCCCGCAGGCCAGCGGCATGCCGCTGATCTGCGGGCCCTGTGTGCCCTTAATTATGTGTTCTGCACCTCCTTTGCGAACGGGTCACGACCGCCCACAATGGGGGCCGCCCCGTCCTCCCAGCCGCTCCACTCCCATGCGGGCACGTCCGGGCCCGGCTGGTGCTCGCCATTTTCCAGCCGTTCCACCCATGCCCGCACCGGCTTGTATGCCGCCGGGTCAAATTCCAGCACATAACCCGCCGCCTCCAACAGAGCCCGCATCTTTTCGGCTTTACGCCGTCCCAGTTCTCGCAGCCTGTCCGGCTCGCGCAGCAACGTGGAAAATATAAAGCGGTCTGTGTCATGTAAGCGGGCTATGTCCATCCCTGTTTGAAAGCCTGTCCGCCGGTATACCCGGGGCCATATCGCCGCCACTTCCGGGGCCCCGGCCAGGCCTTCCACCGTGACCTCCAAGCGGGTCAGCGGTTCCGGCAGGTTGCTTTCCAACTGCTTGTTGTACAGCTTGCAACGGCCCGGCTGGTTGCGGGCTCCCACGTACTGGGTGCGGTTGCTTGCGCTGTGCGTCTGCTCCTCATACATGCGGGCATCCTTGACCAGCTCGAAATCCTCCCGAGGGGCCGGTATGTCCACCGCCAGGTCCCACGCCTTGACCGCGCAGCCATCCAGCAGGCGCATGCGCTGCCGCAGCATCTTCAACAGCCATAGCAGCGACCGGCAAGGCCATACCTTGTTAGGGTTGAACTCCAATTTTGCGTTATCGCCCTGCCTGCTTTTGCCGTACTCATTCAGCCCCACACCCAGCCAGTACGACCGCCCACCATCCAGCTTGATGCTGAACTGGTTGCGGTATGTTCCCGGGCGGCGGCTTTCCCAGTGGTCGAACTCAATCCAGACCGAGCGCGCCAATGCGTCTAGCAGCTCCTGCGCCGTGGTGTAACGCAGCCGGAACACCATTTGCACCTTGTCGCAGCTGTATGTCTCCCCGCCCTTCCCTTTTCCTTCTACTGCGTATCTCATGTACGTTTGTACATAAGATTCGCCCTATTAGATACGGGGCGAATCAGGCCAGCACCGCCAGCTTCAAGCGGCCTTCCCGTTCAGCCAGACCCAGCCGCACCACGTCGCCGGGCTTGTACTCTCGGCGGCTGTAGATGAACCCCACACGCCCGCGGGCATCCTGCATGTACAGCCGGAACATGATAGTATCCTGTTCACCGTTTTTGCCCCGGAACAGGTCGGGGGCCACCGCCAGGACGGTGGCCTGCATCGTGGCAGCCCCGTTCACAACGTCAGCCATTTTGCGCGCCCCCTTCCGCAGTCGGCAGCATGTCCAGCAGCCCCGTCACCACCATGGACAACGATTCATCCAGCGGGGCATGCCATTCCCGCAGCACGTCGCTGGCCAGCGACTCCTTCAGCAACCGCACACGCACCTGTTGCACCGTGCTGATGAGCGCAAACACCTGCACCCGCGTGGGACGCACCGCGCCCCGCTTGTTCCGATACCTTGCCATTTTGTACCTCTTTCCGCGGGCAGCAAAAAAGGCCCGCACCGTATTAAGTGCAAGCCTTTGTCCGCATCTCGCTAAATGGCAATTTAGCGAATAGCAAGTTTTCGCTAAATTAAAACATTTAGCGAAATAATATGTTTCGCTTTTTACTATACCATGGTTTTCCCTGCCTGTCAAAGAAATTCTTGAACGATGACAATACCCGGGCTGCCGTACATGCAAGACACGGTTCAGCCCGGGTATTGGTTTGTATCAACGATTGATAGACAGTGCCATGCGATGGTAGGTATGGCGTTCGCCACGGATGGCAATGGAGTATGCCAGAATGTTTTGCGGCAGTGCCATGCCAGGTACACCGGTATCTCCGATGTGGTGAAGGTCTGCCCCGGCCATCTTGCACCAGAGAGCAATCTGCCGGATGGTGGCGGTGTCGGCTCCCTCCTGAGAAGTTCCGATGGCGGTCATCAGCAAGGCACCGCGGCTGTGTACGTAATCGGCCAGTTCATGTACAGCGTCCACCGTAATACCGGGTACGGTCCCGGGAGCCGGAACCAGCACGATATCCGCACCGGCATCGATAAACTCCTGCGCATCCTGCAGTGTCATGATGGCGGCTCCGCTCTGGGAAAGGATTCCGGCACCGTGCATCTTGCCGGCAGCCAGGATCACGCGCTCCCCTGCTGCGGCTTTCATGCTGCGAAGCGCTTCCACAATAGCTTCATTGGCCACACCGTTGCCTGGATTGCCGGTGAGCAGAATCATATCCACTCCCATATCGGCGGCCCGGACAGCATTCTCGGCGGTGGCCAGACGACCGGCGGACATCTGCCACAGCGTACCGTCATTGGAGGCAGCCAGTTTGGGGTCCACCGGCTCCAGATTGATGCCGATCACACGGCCGGTCAGGCGCTTCAGTTCCCGAATGGTCTCTTCGGGGGCCACCTTCGGCAACGCGTGGATGATCGGTTCCTGAACGTCGAACATGTTCAGAAGCAGCACATCTGCCCCCAGGGCCGCCGCATACTCGGCATTTGTCACATCGTTCAGCAAAGGCTGGGTAATTCCGATGGTTTCGCTGACCATAACCCGGCCCTCACAGCCGGCCATAGATTCCAGTAAGTCTGCCTTGGTAAAGGAGGACAGTTCACTGGCCGTGCAGTCCAGCAGACGTTTGACCATCTCAGTCGTCCTCCTCATCCAGGTCAATCCGGCCTTTTCCGCGGACGTAGAAAGGTTCGCTGTCCCGCATTCCCTGCTGGCCGAGAGGCGTTTCGGACGTGGTGATATTCAGATTCATTTTTTTGGCTACATTTTC
This sequence comes from uncultured Gemmiger sp., assembly GCA_944382785.1. Lineage (GTDB taxonomy): Bacteria > Bacillota > Clostridia > Oscillospirales > Ruminococcaceae > Gemmiger. The sequence goes on from CALWNO010000001.1 coordinate 26,087, forward strand.
CGGTGAGGACATAAAGGGACGGGCTGCCCCGGCAATGTCGGCGAACAGCTTGTCATCCTTGGCGGAATCCAGAACCAGCAGATAATAGCGATCCGTATCATTGACCAGCATGATCTGCAGATAGGCGGCCGCCACCCCCGGCTGCTGCGCAAACAAGTCACACAGCGGGTTCAGCAGTTCGTCCGGATAAACGGTAGGTTCAACAATGGTGATCTTATCACCGGGTTTGATCTGGGTCTGACGCAGCCCTGCCTTGGCGCGCAGAACAGCGGCATCGTGCTGCTTTTTGATGGAAGCTACCATCTTGGACTCAAAGCGCAGATTATCACCGAAGGGGTCCACCACAAAGCCGGCCACCTGTTCGTTCTGCTGCAGCATGCGGGCATAATCGTCAAAGCGCAGTGCGATGACCTGATTGGCCACATTCTGCTGCCACTTGCGCAGTTCCACTTCGTTGGTGAAAGCGGGAAAGAAAGAGCGGCCATCCGTTGCTTTTACCAGCGAGAAGGTAATTTTGGTATCTTTGGGCATCTGGATTCTGCCATTGGCATCCGGTTTGGGCACCTCGCCGTTAAATTCCACCTTGGCCGGTGTCAGAAAGACGGCTCGGGTCAGCTGGTTGATCACAGCGTTAAGATTCTGGGGATTGTTCTCTTGCCGCAGCTTTTTGGCGGCGGCATTCAGCTCCGGGTTCGCTACCGGCTGTTTGGTTACCGGATTCAGAATATGCCCGACAGGCGGTTTGGGCGCAGCGGGCTGGTTGCTTTTCTTCATGGTATTCTCCTTTTTCTGTTCAATAAACCGCTTTGGGTTCAGTCCTTCAATTTGATGGCGTTGACGGCCTCCCGAAGATAGGAAACTCCTACCAGGCGCAGGCCGGGAAATTCACGTTGATCCAGCATCTTCATGTTGTGTTTGGGAATGATGGCGGTATCAAAGCCCACGCGCTGGGCTTCCCGCAGACGGGTCTCCAGGTGCGGTACACTGCGTACTTCCCCGCCCAGACCTACTTCTCCGATGGCAAGAGTCTTTTCTGCAATAGGCAGATCCAAAAGACTGGAAACCATGGCCAGACAGGCTGGCAGGTCACAGGCAGTTTCATCCAGCCGCAAGCCGCCCACCACATTGAGATAGACATCCTGATTGCCGAAGAAGTGTCCGGTACGCTTTTCCAGTACAGCCAGCAAAAGATACATGCGGTTATAATCAAAGCCGCTGGCTGTGCGCCGGGGACTGGGAAAGGAAGTTTTGGTCACAAGGGCCTGCAGCTCTCCCAGCACCGGGCGGGTGCCTTCCATGACACAGGCAACACAGGTGCCGCTGATGCCGATCGGTCGTCCTTCCAGCATGACCTGGGATGGATTTTCAATCTGTTCCAGGCCACGGCCGGTCATGTCGAACATACCGATTTCGTTGGTGGAACCGTAGCGGTTTTTCACGGCACGCAGGACGCGATACGGCAGGGTTTTGTCTCCCTCAAAATACAGCACCGTATCTACAATGTGTTCCATGACTTTGGGGCCTGCAATGGCTCCGTCTTTATTGACGTGGCCCACAATGAAGGTGGGAATCTCATAGGTCTTGGCCACGTTGAGGAAGCGGGCCGTACTTTCCTTCACCTGGGAAACGGTGCCGGAAGAGGAGGCAATATCCGTGCAGCGCATGGTCTGGATGGAGTCAATGACCACCAGATCCGGCTTCATCTGTTCAATCAGGCCGCAGATCTCATCCACATCGCTTTCAGCTACCAGAGAGATATTGTCCTGAGGCACATTCAGTCGCACGGCCCGCAATTTGATCTGCCGGACCGACTCTTCGCCCGTCACATACAGCACCGAGCGGGTACGGGAAACCTCTCCGCAAAGCTGGAGCAAAATGGTGGATTTGCCGATGCCCGGTTCGCCGCCGATGAGAGTCACACTGCCAATGACGATTCCCCCGCCCAGCACGCGGTCCAGTTCCCCGATGCCGGTAATGATGCGGCTTTTTTCCTCGGTGGTGCTGACGCCGCTGAGTTTGAGCGGTTTCAGGCTGGTCTGGCCGGGGATGCGGGCCGGCGCGGCAGCTTTGCCGGAAGAACTCTTTGCCGGTTCTGCCACGACGTCCTCCGTCATAGTGTTCCAGGCCCCGCAGGATGGGCAGCGGCCCAGCCAGCGGGGGCTGGTTTCCCCGCACTGGGTGCACACATAAATGGTTTTCAGTTTGTCTTTCGGCATGACGTGCCCTCCCCTGTTGTATCCCGTTTATTATAGCCCAAAACAGGCATGGGAGCAAGGGGAGATGCTAAAGGGGTACTATAAACCTCCCGGCTATTTTGCCGCGGAAAAGTTGTAGGCTTCCTCCACCCATGTCATCAGCTCATCGTCAATTTCCTCCGGTCCGGAAATCAGGATATGGTGGGTCCAGCGGCCGGGATAGGCCTCTACGGCGGCGTCGATGCGGGGAGATTCCACTCTGCGAGGCAGGCCGAAGGTAATCACGATGTACACCGGCGGACGCTGGGCCGCCTTGCGTACTTTTAGGAAGGATACACAGGCAAAAACATACCGGTTGGAGTAGGTAATCTGGGTCTTTTGCACCCGTATGGTATACTGCCCAACCGTCCGGGCCAATCGGCCTTCAAAGGCTTCCCAAAGCGGCAGAGCGGCGGGATTTTTATCAAAGAAAAACAGGATATCCGGGTCTGGCATAAAGACTTCCTCCGTTCGCATGGCACACAAAAGCCGTTCCGCAAAAATACGGAACGGCTCATACCAGGGGAAACCAACCGTTCCGTTATGAACGATTACAGCATCACCTTATGATACACTTTCTTGCCCTTTTTGATCACCACACCGGCTTTCAGGGCATCCACAGACAGCGCCGTAGAAGGATCGGTGACCTTCTCGCCATCCAGCAGAACGCCGCCCTGCTGCACCAGCTGGCGGGCTTCCCGGTTGGAGGAGCACAGTCCGGCGGCCACCATGGCAGCCAGCAGACCCACCTTGCCGTCCTTCACAAGGGCGGCATCCAGCACGGTGGAGGGCATATGCTCCTGGTCAGCGGCACCGCTGAACAGGCCGCGGGCGGTTTCCTGGGCCTTGGTGGCTTCCTCTTCACCGTGGACCATCTTGGTCAGTTCAAAAGCCAGGATCTCCTTGGCCTTGTTCAGCTGTTCACCCTGCCAGTGGTCCATCTCGTCGATCTGCTCCAGGGGCAGGAAGGTCAGCATGCGGATGCATTTGAGCACGTCGGCGTCGCCCACGTTGCGCCAGTACTGATAGAATTCAAAGGGACTGGTCTTGTTGGGGTCGAGCCAGACGGCGTTGCCGGCAGTCTTGCCCATCTTTTTGCCCTGGGAGTCGGTGAGCAGAGTGATGGTCATGGCGTAGGCGTCTTTGCCCAGCTTGCGGCGGATAAGCTCGGTGCCGCCCAGCATGTTGGACCACTGATCATCGCCGCCGAACTGCATGTTGCAGCCGTAATGCTGGAACAGATGATAGAAGTCGTAGCTCTGCATGATCATGTAGTTGAATTCCAGGAAGGAGAGCCCCTTCTCCATGCGCTGCTTGTAGCATTCGGCACGGAGCATATTGTTCACGCTGAAGCAGGCTCCAACCTCACGCAGCAGTTCCACATAGTTCAGATTCAGCAGCCATTCGGCGTTGTTCAGCATCAGGGCTTTGCCTTCCCCGAACTCAATGAACCGCTCCATCTGCCGTTTGAAACAATCGGCGTTGTGAGCAATGTCCTCCATGGTCAGCATCTTGCGCATATCGGTACGGCCGGAAGGGTCACCGATCATGGTGGTACCGCCGCCGATCAGGGCGATGGGCTTGTTGCCTGCCATCTGCAGCCGCTTCATCAGGGTCAGGGCCATGAAGTGGCCGGCGGTCAGGCTGTCGGCAGTGCAGTCGAAGCCGATGTAGAAAGTAGCCTTGCCGTTGTTGATGAGGTCACGGATCTCATCTTCGTCCGTGACCTGCGCAATGAGGCCGCGGGCTTTCAGTTCTTCGTAAATGGTCATGAGTCAAAACCTCCCGTTGTTGTGCGGCAAGAGCGCAAATAAAAACGCCCCTGCCAAATCTGAATTTGGCAGAGGGCGATGAATACGCGGTACCACCTCTGTTCGCCCGTGCCTCACGGCAGCGGGCCTTCGCGGGTGCGGAGCGGCAAGTGTGGCCGGACGACACCCCAAACGCTGTAACGTGCGCACACGGCACAGCCTACTGCCGCAACAAAGCGGGTTCAGCCTGCTGCTCCGGGATGTATTCCCTGCCGGTCCTGTCAGCTTCTTGCACCAACCGAAGCCTCTCTGACACAGAACGTGGCGGGTACTGGTTCCCATCAACGCATTTGAACATGATTTACCCTATCACAACCGGCATCAAAAGTCAAGTCCCCGTTCAGCGGGACCGCTCAATGAGCTCCCGGGCACTGGCGAGACTCAACTCGGAAACCTTATCTCCGGAGATCATGTTGGCCAATACGCGGACGCGGCCGTCCATATCCAGGGTATGGATCTCGGTGAAGGTACGGCCGTCCCGCACATTCTTTTGAATCAACAGCTGGTTGTCCGCAAAGGCGGCTACCTGCGGAGTATGGGTGATGCACAGTACCTGGTGACCGCTGGCTGTCTGATGCAGCAGCTGCCCAATACGGCCTGCGGCAAGACCGGAAACCCCGGTATCAATTTCATCGTAAATGACGGTGGGCAAAGCATCCCTGTCTGCCAGGGCGCTCTTGAATGCCAGCATGATACGGGACAGCTCACCGCCGGAGGCAATTTTGGCCATGGGCTTGGGTTCCTCACCGGGGTTGGTGGAAATCAGAAATTCCACCTGATCCTGTCCATGGGAGGAAAGGGGGCCTTTGGCGTGGCGCAGAGCAAAGCGGATGCCGGGCATATTCAGAAATTCCAGAGCCTGTTTCATCTGGCGGTTCATGGCGGTGAACCCTTTCAAACGACTCTGGGTCAAGGCTTCCGCCGCTTCTTTGGCTTGCCGGTACAGTGTCTGGGTCTGGGCCTTGTACTCGGCAATCTTCTCATCGGAAGTCTGGATAGTCTCCAGCTCCTGCTCATCGGCCTCACAGCGGGCCAGCAGGTCTTCCACCTCCAGGCCGTACCGCTTTTTCAGGCGGTAAATGGTATCCAGACGGCTTTCGATCTGATCCAGTTCCCCGGCGTCGAAATCATAAGCGTCCAGCCGATCGGCCAGATCGGTGGCCAGTTCCCGGGCGTTATAATACAGCTCGCTGAGTCGCTCTGCCAAAGGCGCCAGGCTTTCATCCAGACGGGCGCTCTGCTGCAGGCCGCCCACCGCTTCTCCCAGCAGATCGGCGGCACCCACGCTTTCGTCGGAGTCATCCCCGGACAGCGCCCCATGGGCACCGCTCAGTCCTTCCAGAATGCTTTGGGCGTGAGTGATGATGGTTCGGCGCTCTTCCAGCGTCTTTTCCTCCCCAACGGAAAGCCCGGCAGCCCGGATTTCCTCTATCTCGGTGGTAAGCTGGTCCATGCGCTGCTGTTTGCTGGCTTCCCCAGCCTGCAGGGCGTCCAACCGACGTTTGACTTCCACCAGTTTGCGGTACTGGGCATAATATGTCTGAAACAGATCCTGGTTGTGGGCATATTGGTCCAGAAGCCCCAGATGAGTGGCCGGGTTGGTCAGGCTCTGACTGTCATGCTGACCATGAATGCTTAACAGCCCTGCCGAGATATCCCGCACCACCGCAGCGGTGGCGGGCATGCCGTTGACCCGACAAGCACCCTTGCCGTCGGCGCTGATCTCCCGGTACAGCAGCAGATCGTCCGCGTCTTCATAACCGAACTTTTCCAGCTGTTTGTGGACCGAAGCCGGAATCTGCTCAAAGGTGGCCCAAATGGCAGCCTTCTGGGCGCCGCTGCGTACCAGCTCCCGGGAAGTGCGATTTCCCAGAATGGCATTGATGGAGTCGATCAGGATGGATTTGCCGGCGCCGGTCTCACCTGTCAGCACATTGAGGCCGGGGGTAAAACGAACCTCGGCTTTTTCGATGACCGCCACATTTTCAATTTTCAGTTGTGCCAGCATGTGGACACTCCCCTTTTGCTCAAGTGCGATGTGCGGTGTACTGCTGAAGCTGACGGCAGATGTCGGCGGCGGCTTCTTCCGAGCGCATCAGAATAAAGAAGGTGTCGTCCCCGGAAAGGGTACCCACTACTTTGTCCCAGGTGCGGGAGTCAAACACTTCACAAGCAGCGTTGGCCATGCCGGAGAAGCACTTGACCAGAACCATATGTCCGGCATAGTCTACCCCAATGACCGATTCCCGGAAGATGGTTTCAAACCGACTGGCCGAATGGGCTGTCTTTCCGTTTCCGGTGGCAGCCATGTAGCGGTAGGTCCCGTCGCCGGAGGCCGTCTTGATGAGCCGCAGCTCCCGGATATCCCGCGATACGGTGGCCTGGGTCACATCAAATCCTTCCCGGCGCAGATGTGCCAGCAGATCTTCCTGCCGGTCAATGGGATATTTTTCAATCAGATGCAAAATAGCCTGATGGCGTGCACTTTTCATAGTATTGGGCTCATCTCCTCATCAGCTTGGTTTCAATGGCGCGGAACTGCTCTTCCCGGCTGAATTCAATCAGACCGAGCTTCTGTGGGGCCGTGCGGATCTCGATGGCGGCACCGGGCGTGAGCAGGCATGGTGCCTGACTGTCGGCGCAAACGGTAGCGGTGGAACGGTTTTGCTCTTCTACCAGAATCCGAAGCGTCCGACCTGCGGAGAAAACAATGGGGGCGTTGCGGACACCGTGGGCACAGATAGGCGTAAGTACCATGACCGGAGCCTCGGCATCCAGAATTGGTCCTCCTGCGGAAAAAGAGTAGGCGGTGGACCCGGTAGGGGTAGCAGCAATCAAGCCATCCCCGCGGAACCGGCTGACCGCTACACCGTCGCAGTACACGGTAAAATCGGAGGGATGCAGCCGGGATGTACCAAACACAACAACGTCATTCATGGCAATCTTCTGCCACTGTCCGTCAGAGGTTCGGGCGGTCAGCAACGTTCGGGAGACCACTGAAAAATTTCCCGCAGCCAGGCGGGCCAGCTTCTCCGGCAGCTCGTTGACTTCACAGGTGGCCAGAAAACCGGTCCGGCCCAGGTTTACCCCCAAAACAGGCTTGCCAGCCTTCAGGCAAAAAGGGGCCGCCTGCAACAAAGTGCCGTCACCGCCGACGGTCAGCACCTGGTCGGCGGTGGCAAAGGCTTCTGCCTGCGGCAGAAACCGGACCGGCATCTTACCCAAGTCCGACTGAAGCTCGGGCAAAGCCAACAGCTCCACGGCGAGACCGTGCAGCAGCCGTGCCGCCCGCTTGGTTACGGTCAGTTTGGGGTCTTTTGTGGGATTGGAGTACAGAAGCACTGCCATTTTCGTATCCTCATTCAATGAAGGTTGGGGGCCTTGTCCAGAGCTTCGTGGGCGGCTGCCACCGTCTGTTCGATCATCCCCTCCGGCAGGGGCTTGGGGTCCGGATCATGGCGCACAAAAAGTAAAAACTCTATGTTGCCTTCCGGTCCCTTGATGGGCGAAAAATCCAACCCGGCCGCGGTGAAGTGGTTTTGCAGGGCATATTCCTGGGCCATACGCAGCACTTCCCGATGGGTTTCGGGTTCCCGCACAACCCCTTTCTTGCCAACTTTTTCCCGTCCTGCCTCAAACTGGGGCTTGACCAGGCAGACCCCGCAGGCATCCGAAGTGCAGATGGCATCGGCAACCGGGAAAATATGTTTCAAGGAAATAAACGAAACATCCACACTGAAAAACGCAATAGGTTCCGCCAGATCGGCAGGGGTCACATTGCGGATGTTGGTGCGCTCCATGTTGACCACACGGGCGTCGGTGCGAAGGCTCCAGGCCAGCTGGCCATATCCCACGTCCACCGCGTACACCTTGACGGCGCCGTTTTTCAGCATGCAGTCGGTAAAACCGCCGGTAGAGGCCCCGATGTCCATACACACCTTGTTGTCCGGGTGCATGGGAAACACCTTCATGGCTTTTTCCAGTTTCAGGCCGCCGCGGCTGACATAGCCAATGTCGTGCCCACGCACCTCCACCTTGGCACCTTCCTTGATCATTTCGCCGGCTTTATCCACCTTTTGCTCATCCACAAAGACAATGCCGGACATAATCAGCGCCTTGGCTCGTTCCCGGCTTTGGGCATAGCCGTTTTGACAAAGATATTGATCGAGACGAATTTTCAATCTTGTACCGCCTTTCCTGCCTGTTGGATCGCGGCCATCAACGACGCCGCATCCAGTTTCTGGTCGCGGCGCAGCTGCGGGACGTTGGCGTGCAGCAGATGGGTATTATCCACCGCGTGTACCAGCATCCGGCCGGTCCAGCCATTCTGCTGCATGGCGAAACAAAGCTGCTGGCCGATCCCACCGGTCAGTACAGATTCTTCGGCAAACAGGATGGTATCATATTTCTGCAACACTTCACAGAGCCCCTGAGGCAGTGGGTAAATCTGTACCAGCTTACAGCAGTCGGCCGCGATCCCCTGCTGCGCCAGCAGATCAGCGGCCGCCAGGATTTCCTCACTTTCGGCGCCGTAGCTGACCAGCGCAATACGGGCACCGGGGGCCGTATGGATAAAATCAAAAGGCTGACCGCTGCACCCCAAAGAGGCCAGGGCAGGGCTTTCCTTGCCGCGGGCATACCGGATGGCCCGGGGGCCGCGGGGCTCATGCACCAGCTTGCCCAGCCAGAAACGCAGTTCTGCATAGTTGGCCGGAGAGTAAGTGGGGATGCCGATCTGGCTGAAGTAACCGGGATCATAAATTCCCTGATGGGTTTCACCGTCCCCGGGCACCAGCCCCGCCCGGTCCACGGCAAACAGCACATTCAGATGCATCAGACTCACATCGTGAATCATCTGGTCGTAAGCACGCTGAAAAAAGGTGGAGTAGATCGCCACCACCGGCAGCAATCCCTGGCTGGCCAACCCTGCCGCAAAGGTCACGGCGTGTTCTTCGGCCATGCCCACATCAAAGAAGCGGTCGGAATGGGCCTTTTTGAAGAAATTCAGTCCGGTTCCGTATTTCATGGCCGCGGTGATGGCGCACAGGCGCGGCTCCTCATCGGCCAGACGGCTCAGCTCATTGCCGAAACAGGTGGAGAAGGAGTCGCTGGGGGATACTTCCGGATTGGTGAGATGGTTCAGATCAAAAGCGGAAACACTATGAAACTCCCCGGGATTTTCTTCGGCCGGTTTCAGGCCCTTGCCCTTCTGGGTTACCACATGCAGAAACACAGGGGCATATTGCTCCTGAAGGTTGCTGAGCAGACGTGTCAGTTCCAGCACATCATGTCCATCCACCGGACCTACATACTGAAACCCCATCTCTTCAAACATGGTAGAGTGATAGATACCGCGACGGATCAGCTGCTTGCCGCCCTGCAGGGCCTTGACCACGCCGTTGCCGACCACCGGAATCCCTTCCAGCATATTTTCCATCTGCGCCTTGGCGTGGAAGTATTTGGGGTCGGTACGCAGTTTGGTCAGGTAATTGGCCATCTGTCCCACGTTTTTGGAGATGGACATCTTGTTATCATTGAGTACCACAATCAGGTTGTTGAGCATGCTCACGTTGTTCATGCCCTCATAGACCATCCCGCCGGTAAAGGCGCCGTCACCGATGATGGCAACGACCTTGCCGGGTTCGCCTTTGAGCTTTTTGGCACGAGCCACACCGATGGCGGCAGAAAGGGCCGTGCTGCCATGCCCGGCCACAAAGGTATCGCAGATGCTTTCCTTGGGATTGGGAAAGCCGGAAAGACCGTCTTTCTGGCGAAGTTCGGCAAACCCGGCACGCCGGCCGGTGAGAAGTTTGTGGGTATAGCACTGGTGCCCTACGTCGAAGAGGATCTTATCTCTGGGCAGGGTGAGAACCCGGTGCAGAGCCACGGTCAACTCCACGACCCCCAGATTGGAGGAGAGGTGTCCACCGGTGGCCGAAACACTCTCAATTAAAAAATTGCGGATATCGTCGCACAGGGCAGGCAGGTCCTGCGCCGCCAGTTTTTTGACATCCCCTGTTTGCTTGATTCGATCCAGCAAAGGATATTTCATCATCCTACACCTCATTACACCATGGGCATGACAAATCCGATCAGGCAGCCGAACACAGCACCCGTTACCACCTGGATAGGAGTGTGTCCCACCATTTCCTTGAGTTTCTTATGCCCAAGGATGGGCCAGATTTCGGATTCCTGATCCATCCACTCGCTGAGAAGGTGATTCAAAACTTTGGCCTGTTCCCCGGTTTCCCGCCGGACTCCCATGGCATCATACATAACAATGATGGATACAATCAGAGCAATGGCAAACAGCGTCGAGTGAATGCCGCAATACCGTCCGGTGGATACAACCATGGCACAGACGGTGGCAGAATGGGCGCTGGGCATGCCGCCCGCTCCCCACATACGCTCCGGTATAAACTTGCCCACAATGATCAGGTTCAGAATTACCTTGATCAGCTGGGCGGAAAAGGAACTGAGCAGCGCCGTGACCAGCACGTAATTCCAACTCAGAGCCTCTTGCAGTAAATTCATACGGTTCCAACTCCTTAACGGCGTCAGCGGGCCCGGAGAGGGCCGCGTTTATTTTCTGCGCTGCACCAGCTGCTGCGCCAACCGGCGCAGGAACCAGGCGTCCGACCCCAGGGGGTCCAACGCCTGCAGCGACTCCTGGTTATTGTTTTCCGCCAGTTCCCTGGCTCCGCCCAATCCATACAGGGTGACAAAGGTGGTCTTATCGTTAGCCTCATCGCTGCCGACCGGCTTGCCAAGCTCTTCGGTGGTGGCGGTCACATCCAGAATGTCGTCCACAATCTGGAACACAAGACCGACCCCGGCGGCGTAGCGGGTCAGCGCATCCCGTACATCCGGTTCGGCATTGGCTGCAATACAGCCAAGTTCGACGGCAGCCACGATCAGCGCTCCGGTTTTGTGGCGGTGCAGCGAAAGAAGCTCGGCTTCCCCGGCGCGTTCCCGCTCATATTTCTTGTCCAGCTCCTGGCCGAACAGCATACCGCGGGCACCGCCGCCGGCAGCGAGGCAGGCAGCTGCACGAACCCGACTTTCGGCGGAAAGCGGTGCATTGGCAATTACCTCAAAAGCGGCGGTGACCAAAGCATCGGCTGCCAGCAGAGCGGTAGCTTCGTCAAACTGACAATGACAGCTGGGACGGCCACGGCGGGTATCGTCGTTGTCCATACAGGGCAGATCGTCATGAATCAGGGAATAGCAGTGCAGCATCTCCAGCGCACAGGCATAGTCCAAAGCCAGCATCGGGTCTTTGCCGCTCACTGCACAGGAGGCCAGCGCCAAAACGGCCCGCACACGCTTGCCGCCGCCCAGCAGGCTGTATCGGGCAGCCTCTCCGATGCGGGCTGTTTCGGGCAGGTACAGGTCACACAGGGCAAGCAGACGCTGTTCCACAGCCGAAACGTACGCCTGGTATTGTGCTTGATATTCCATTGTCTGCATGATGGATCACTCCCCTGCTGTTTCTTTGGTCATGGCAGCGTCAATCTCCTCGATCTGCAGCTTGGCCTGCTCCAAGGTGGTGTTGCAGTACGCGATGAGCTGGGCAGCTTCGGCATACAATTTCACAGATTTATCCAGGGTGGTGGACTCGTCCTGCATCTGACGAAGAATTTCCTGCAGGCGGGCCACTCCCTCCTCAAAGTTCTTGGGTGCTTTCATCGGTTTCCTCCGGAGAAAGATGATCAACTTGGTCAACGGTGCATCTGGCAGCGGCATCATGGCCCTGCAGCGTGAAGGTTTGTCCGACTTTCAGCTGGGACACGGTACGGCACCGACCGTTTTTGTCCCGGATAATGGCATATCCCCGCGCCAACACACCATATGGGTTCAAAGACTCTGCCACAACAGCAGCGTGGACCAGCGTATCCCCTTTTTGACGGAGCTGCGATGTGCTGGCGCTGCGTATCGACGCAGTGAGCTCCTGCAGATTCTGCCAGCGTTCTTCCAGCGCCGCTTTCTGCGCCGTGAGGGTTCGCTGTGGGGCCAAGGCATTAAGATTATTATAACACATTTGAAAGCGGGACTGTATATTTTTTTGAATATTTTGTCCAAGAATGAATAAATTCTGTCGAACCTGGCGCATGTCTGGTACACAGACTTCGGCCGCCGCCGAGGGCGTGGGAGCGCGCAGGTCTGCCACATAATCCAGAATGGTATAGTCGATTTCGTGGCCCACGGCAGAAACCACCGGTTTGCGGCATTTGCTGACGGCACGGGCAATGCGCTCGCTGTTGAATACCCACAGATCTTCCTTGCTTCCGCCGCCCCGGGTCACCAAAATCAGTTCCGGGCGCGGATCGGCATCCAGTGCGCGAATGCCGTCCAGGATACTCTGTTCCGCTTCCAGTCCCTGCACATTGACGGGGGCCAGAAGCAGTCTGGTCAGAGGCCAACGGCGGGAGATCACATTGCGCACGTCCTGCAGCGCCGCCCCGGTTTTGGAAGTCACCACCCCGATGTATGCAGGCATAGGTGGCAGCGGGCGTTTGCGGGCCGGGTCAAAAAGCCCTTCCGACTCCAGCTTCTTGCGCAGGGCATCAAAAGCCATCTGGGCGGCGCCGGCGCCGAAAGGCCGCATATACTCAGCATAAACCTGAAACGCGCCGTCCCGTTCATACAGCGTGGCTCGTCCGTATACCAGGACCAGCATGCCGTTCTGCGGAGCAAAGCCCAGCAACCGGGCCTTATCCCGGAACATGACGGTTTTTACACTGGCCTGCTCGTCCTTGAGGGTAAAGTAGAGATGACCGCTCTTGCTGTGCCGAGTAAAGTTGGAAATCTCCCCGCAGATGATCAGATTGTTCAGCGGTTCACAATTATCCAGTACCCGGCGAGCCAGTGCATTCAGGGCGCTTACACGGATATATTCGGCCATGCCCCCACCTCCTTGGCAGCCAGAATCGAAACACCGATGGCGTTGTCCGAAGCGAACTTGCCCGGCACAAAATGTGCCTGTGGAATGCGGTGGGTGATGTACTGGCGTACAAGGTCACTGCTCATCACGCCGCCGGCAAACACTACCGGCAACCCCGGATACTGGCCCTGTGCCGCCGCACACATGCGGCGCAGGGTTTCGGCCACGCACAAAAGGCAGTACTTGCACACGTATTCGGGGGAACGGCCTTCCTGCAGCAGACGTTCGCACTGGTTCTGCAGACCGGACAAACTGCAGTTCATCCCCTGCACACTGGCCCGGGGACGTATGGACTCATCACACCGGGAAGCCAGTTCGCTGACCTGCGCACCGGCGGGAAATCCGTATCCCAGATGCACGCCCAGACGATCCACTGCCTGACCGGCATACAGATCGTTGGAGGTCCCCAGACATTTCAGGTGGCCTGCAGCATCGCAGTGAAGCAGATCGGTGGTGCCGCCGGATACATGAAATACCAGCAGTTCCCTGCCAAACAAAGCAGATCCGGCCGCCGCAAACATAGCGGCGGCTACATGGCCCTGCTGATGGGTGGTTTGTACCAGAGGAATCCCACGGGCCATGGCAAAAGCGGTGGCGGCGTTGAGCCCCACAAGGAAACAGGGCATATAGGAACCTTCCACGTCCCGGGGACGAGCGGAAACACCCACTGCTTCCACCCGGGTCAGGTCAGTTTGCTTGGCAATGGTCTGCATCAGCTGGGGCAAGGCGGCGGTGTGATGGAACACGGCATCGCTCTGACGCAGGCCCAATTGCCCGCTTTTCACCGGCAGAAATTGTTTGCAATCACAAACAACCTCTCCGGCTGTTGTATCAAAAACCGCCAGAGAGGTTGCATAGTTGCTTGTATCAAACCCGAGAATCAGCATGTTTCGCCTTCGGGCTCCTGTGCCAGGCCCTTTTCCCGTGCAACGGACCCCAGCAGCCCGTTGACAAACTGATGATCGTTATCGGCACCGTACTTTTTGACCAGTTCCACAGCTTCGTTGATGGCAACGGCCGGTTTCTTTTCCTCACCATACAGCATCTCTGCCAGGCAGATCCGCATGGCGGTCAGGCTTACCCGCGGCAAGCGGGACAAGGTCCACCCTTTCAGATGAGAAGAAATCAGATCATCGATTTCTTCGTTATGGGCAGCCCAGTCGTTGAGCAGCCGCTGGGAAAACGAATCCATGGTCAGTTCACCGCTTTCCCCACCTGCCTGCAAGGTATCCTGCATCAGATCGGTGTGAAAGGTGGCGGCAAATGCAGCCAGAAACGCATTCTCACGGGATTCGCGTCGGGTCAATGATTTTTGGGTCATGTTCTCTTTTTCCTAACTTTCCGTTTTGATTTTGTCGGGCTCTGAGGGCAACGTTCAGGCGTCCGCCTCTTCGGCCAGACCGCAGACGATCACATCCACACGGGACACGGTGATGCCGCACATATTCTGGATGGTCTGCTTGACGTTTTCCTGGACTTTTTTGCTCACAGACATGATCTTGCTGCCGTACTTGGCAACGATATGCAGGGTGACCATGGCAACGCCATCTTCCATTTCCACAGACACAGGCTTGTGCAGGCTGGTCTTGCTCAGAATCCCACGCACGCTCTGCATGTTGCCGGAGGACACGGCGTCCACACCATCCACCTCCAGCGCGGCCACGCTGGCGATCTTGGCAATTACATCGGTCGATATCTGCAGGCTGCCCGCCACGGTATTGCGCACATCCATGGGTCTTACCTCCTGTTATTCGGGGCACATTCGATGCGCCCCGGTATTCATTGTTTAATTAAACATACTATACCATACAAAACTTTTTTTGTAAATATCGGCCGGTGTTTTACTTCACTTCGGTGACGGTGATGTTTTGCGCTTCCAGCCCTTCACAACTGGAGAGCAGCACATCCCGGATCTGCGTTACCTCATCAGCGCTCAGCGCGTCGTTCTCGGTCATGACGGTCACATCCGCCCGGGCCTGGCCCAGAGTCACCACGCAGTCGGCAAAGCCCTTGGCCTTGATCTTGCTTTCCAGACTGGTTTCGGTGGTGATGTTGCTGATCTGCAATTCCAGCTCCTCTGTAAGCTTTTCCTTTTCTTCATCGCTCAGGGCGGTGCTTTTCAAGGTTTTCTGGATAGAATCAAGGGCTTCATCCCGGGCTTTGGTTCGTGCCATCCGGGCCGATTCAAAAAAGTCGTCGCCGGTGTCCTGGCTGGCACTGACCAGCTGGGCTTCCCCGTAATTCTTGTTGGCGGTCTCCTCAGCCGGCTCGGTGCTCAAAGGATCATATACTGCCACGCTTTCGGTCTGCGCGGAGGCGGAAACCGCCTCCGGCTCGGTACCGGCAGCGTCGGGGGCGGCTTTGGCAAAATTCCAGTTCATATACACGGCCGCCCCCAACGCCAGTACCAGCGTGGCCAGGGTCACGCCGCGGCCCTTGTGTTGCAGTTTCATCATGGATTGCCTCCTTCTTGTTGCGATGTGACCATTTTTGTGACGGTGATATGATTGGCCCCGACTCCGGTCAAAGCCCGGACCAGTTCGGTGACGGTATTTTGCACGCGGGCATTGTTGCCGCCTTCACACAAGACGGCGACACCCTGGATGCTGGGCGCCTGTACCCGCTCCACCAATGCCGTATCTCCCAGCAGCACGTGTTCACTGCGGATGGAGGTTTCGCCTTGTTCCGTATCGGTGGCATAAACGGTTGATTCTCCGGCGGAAAGGGTGAGCATGACCCGGCATTGCCCGGCGCCATCCACAGCCTGAATCAAT
Organism: uncultured Gemmiger sp.; assembly: GCA_944382785.1. GTDB lineage: Bacteria > Bacillota > Clostridia > Oscillospirales > Ruminococcaceae > Gemmiger. Next base: position 41,850 of record CALWNO010000001.1, read on the forward strand.
TCCTGCAGCTGTTGCTCCAGCTCCTCCGCGTACAGCTGTGTGTCCGCCTGCCGGGAAGCTTCATCCGTCTGCTGCGCGAGGTCCACGGAACCGGCGTCTGCAGGCAGCCACTCCGAAACACAGAGAAGCACCATACCGATGAGCCCTGCCGCCACCAACAGATTAAGACGGCGCTTTTCTTCCGGAAACCGTTTGCGGCAGGCTTCCAGCAGAGGAGCAAGCTTTTCTTTCCAAGAGCCGGTCATCATGTTACTTCCCTCCCTTCGTTTCCAAAATGAAGGAAAGTGTGCCGCTGTTTTCCTCCAGAATCGACTGCGCGGCGGCCATGTCGGCGCTGTTGTCCAGCAGGATATGCAGCGTTTCCCCCTCCAGCGTCCAAGCGGCTTTGATCCCCTTTTGCTCCAATAAGGTTCCCAGTGCCCGGGCAGAAACCTCCAGACCCAACTGTTCTTCATAGGTTGACAGATCGGCCGCTGCCGGGTTCCGGCTGCTGACCCCGCCGATCCCCCGGGCAACGGCATTCCAGTCTGTCCCCGCACCGGTTTGCAGTACCGACGTTAGAATATATAGCAGCAGCACGGTATTTATGACCGGCTTGAAATGATTGTCCGGCCAAAAAATGCGGATCATGCCGGCAACCGCACACAGCAGGCACACCCCCAGAGCCATCTGACGGATCGATTGCATCATTTATCCCCCCGTTCCGGTAATCAACAGCAGTGCCGTGGATAAAAACACCATAAAAAAGTACAAAGTCAGAATGGACCCGCACAGACGCGCTCCCTGAGCAAAGCTGTGACAGATCTGGCCGCATTGATGTTGCCCGCTGCCGGTAGCCACAATCCCGGCCAGAGAAAAGCTCAGATAAAACAGGAGACAGTGGAGAAATACCGGTAGGAATACCCCACCCAGTGCCAGTATCGCGGCCAGCGCCAGTGAACCTTTCAGCATCTGTACCGCGCTGGCGGCTCCCGACAACGCGGCCGCGGCCGCATCCCCCACCACCGGGATCGCCCCGCTCAGAATGCCGCGCCCCATCCGAATGGCTGCATTGTCCATGGTACCGGCCAAAATGTTTTGAAGCCCCAGCACAAAACTGAAAAGGGCGGCACAAAGTTTGAGCAGCCAGGAAAGACATCGGGCAAAAATGTCGGCGGCTTCTGCAATACCGGCATTGCCCCACACGGCGGCTGAAAGTCCGAAGCAGAAGTAAATCTGCATCACGGGCATCAGCACAGTACGGATAGCACCGGAAAGAAACGTGGACATGGCGTAAAACATTGTACTGTAGACGGCGGCCCCGCCTGTCTGACCGCCGGCAAGAGCAGCGGCACTGTAGATGGGAACAAATCCGATCAGATAGGTCTGACACTCCTGCGCGGTTTGTCCTACCAGAGTGACCAAATCCATCATACCGGCCAGACTGATGGCGCCAAACCCCAATACGGAAACGGCGTCAATGCACTTTTGCCCCCCGCCTTTTCCCGCAATCAATCCAGCGGCGCAGGAAAGAATGAGATATGTGATGGATTGGGTCGCCAAGCGTATGGGAGGTCCCATTGCCTTTTTGGCAGCATCGGCAATCCATTGCCCTACCGCAGACAAATCCCACTGCAGGACATCCGACAATTCTTCCTGAGCCTCTTCCACGTAAGATTGTGCGTCCGCAGGCATTCCTTCTGCGGAAGCGGGAGAGGCGGCAAACAACAGAATTGCCATCACTGCAAAAAGGAAGACAAGGAACCGACCAGGCTTTGCAAAAGAGGGAGTGCCTGCAGCATGGCCAGCATACGTCCGCACAGCTCCACCGCATTGGCGGCGGCCCCCATTCCGGATTCCCGGCACAGATCGGCGGCAAACTGTGCTACCAGAGAAATCCCCAGCACCTGCAATACGCACCCAATCCCCTGCCCACCGGCAAAAAGAGTGCCGGAGGTCAGTGTCTCGATCAACTCCAGAAGCGGGGAAATCTGCCGGAAGGTCAGCACAAGGACCGCGCCGGCACCGCATACGGAAACCAGAAAAGCAAAGGCCGGCTGCTCCTTTTTCAGTACCAGGACAAGCAGCCCGCCCGCCAGCACCAAAGCTGCAATTTTGATAATTAGCATGATTCATATCACAAATCAAACAGTGCTTTGATCAGCACAAACAGGTCGCTGATCTGGCGCACCAACATTGTAAGTACTACGATCAGACCGGCCAGGGTTGTCATCATGGCCTGGTCCTCCCGTCCGGAACGGATCAACAGCTGATTCAGCACCGCTACAATGATGCCGATTGCCGCGATCTTGAAAACCAGATCAATATCCATTGTGGGATTTCCTCCATCGGATGGGCCGGTTATGTCAGGACAGAACAATGGCAGCCAACAGTCCAAGGCATGCCCCTATGCGGGGATAGAGCTTTTGCGCGCGGGAGGCGGATTCCTGTGCTCGGCTTCCGGCACGGCGGCACAGTTCGCTCAGGTGTGCCAGGGTATCGCAGACGTTCTGATGCGGTGCAGCTTCCAGGGCACACAATCCTTCCCGCAACTCATCTCCGAGATCGGCATCCAGACAATCCGGCGGTCTGATCTGCGAAAAAGCGGTTATGGACTCGGGGCAAAAAGAGGAAAAGTCTTTGTGGCGCGCGGCCATTGTAAGCACTACGGTACCCGGCAAGCTTCGAAACCGGATGGCCTCCAGGACATATTGTAAAAACCGTTCAAAGGCGGAAATCCGGCGGGCCATCTCTCTTTTTTGCCGGGCAGCCGTCCAACCGATTCCTCCTCCGCATAGAACCAGCAACCCTCCACCCAGGCATTTCAGAAACAAGGTTATCATAGGAGATTCACCATTTTGGTCACCTGGCCCGGATGGTCTTTTCCGGACAGAAACACGGCCATAGAAAAAGCTCCTGTTTTGAGCAGGCGAACCAGCTGCGGCTTCTGATACAAGTGTTCCGGTGTATCGCAATGTACCGATGCCAGAAAAACCACACCGGAGGCCAGTCCCATTTCCAACGCCGCAGCATCTGCAGTTGTTCCCAGCTCATCACAGACAATGACCTGGGGGTTCATGCATCGCAAAGCCATATTGATTCCGGCTGCCCTCTCCACCCGGGTATACACATCGCAGTTCAGCATTGGCTTGTCCGGCATGGAGCGGATGCGCTGGGGGACCAGCTCTCCCCTCTCATCCACCACGCTGAAAATTCGGTTCCACCGTGTCAGCTCCACCATCATGCTGCGCAAAAAGGTGGTTTTGCCGCTGCCGGGAACTCCGGCCACCAGAATACCGCCAGCCAACTGCTGAAGAGCCTGCTGCACACGTGACGGCAGCGAACAGGTAATCCAGCGTGCTATGCGCAGATTGAGGGCGCGTACTACGGCAAACCCGTCTGTGGTACAGAGCCCGGCTACCCCTACCCGACAACCGTTGTCGGCGGTGAAGTAGCCTTGGGAAAGTTCCTTTTCATAGGCATAGGCGCTGTGCCCGCATAGGGACAGGAAACATTGCTGCATCATATCTTCCGTGATATTTCTGACTACTGTGGCGGTGGGAAGCACGGCAGTCGCCGGCAGCAACTGTCCCCCGATGGTAAACTGCAGAGGTTGTTGCATGCGCAGACGAACTTCCTGTACAGTGCTGGCCCGAGAAGGGGGTAACTTTGACAATTCTTTTCGCAAAGGCTCCGGCAGCCCTTCAATGACTGTATAATACTCGTCCATTCCCTTCACCTCACATCCCCACTGTATGAGGGGGACGCACCACCTAGAACCGAAAGCAGAATAGAATGTTGGGAAAGGTTTTGCAGAAGGATATCGTTTTAGGCGTACAACATACACTGTCAAGGAAGGGCAAAGTATAATCCCTGCATCTCATCGACAAACTAAGGGCGAATCTGTTGTGAGGAAAAGCGGAGAAGATGGCAATGAAGCGAGTGGCGTGTCTGTTTGTGCTGCTTCTGATACTGGCGGTTGTTGTGATCGGTAGCTTTTATGGGTATGTGCGTACCCAACGGGACAACGGTGCTGTTTCTTCTGCCTTGTTGGCAGGCTTTACCTCGCTGAGCCCGCACCCGATCACCTATGGTGAAGAAACCAGCGAGCCTTCCTGCCGCCAGGCCTACCATTACCTGAAAGGCCACACGGGTGTATGCCTGATCGAGGACAGCGGTTCCAGCCGGTTCAGTCCCAAAGAAAATACCGTATATCTGCCGCATGCTGATTTTTCGGCAGACACAGCAGCATCAGCCCATGAGTTTGGGCATGCTTTAGATTGGTTCCTGCGTGGAGAAAGCCCTCAATACTACTCCCGTCAGGAAACGTTTTCCCATGCATACGCGGCGGATTGCAGCAGAATGCAGGAAACCTTTCTGGTTCAGAGATTATTTGAAACAGAGGCTTACCGTAATCCAGCGGTCAGTGACATTCTGTTCGCGGTATTTTATGGAAATGAGGAAATGACACGAGTTTTGACCGCCAGCTACAACACAGCCGGCGTATCGTACTGGCAGCACGAGGAGTCGTATATGAGGGAACTGCATAACCGTCAGACAGAGGTTTTTGCTGACATTTTTACCATCTGGCTATCAGATGATGCGGAGGCAAAAGCCTTCCTGCAGACCTTTTTGCCCCAGAGCAGCCGAACACTGCTTGAGCAGGTACAAACACAACGCTGGTAAGCGGAAGGAAGGGCTTGCATACTTTTGAACATACTGTATAATAAGGATACTGATACAGGCAAATTGCGGCCTTTACGGCATGTACCGAAGCGGGAATAGACAAGGAAACGAGAAAACGACTTGTTGAAAAATGAGCCGCTTTTCTTTTTGTCCGACCGGTCTGGCAGAACCCTTCCCTGCCGGTCGTCATCCCAAGGTTCATGGTATGGCCAACAAGAGAGGAAAGCCGACATGGCACTATTCGAGACGGTTTACAACATTTTATGGGGAGACCTGGTTCGCATTCCCCTGCCCGGCGGAAGTACGCTGGGCCTTTCCTTGCTGGTCTTGATTTTGGTTCCGGCGGGAATTTATTTTACATTCAGAACGCGTTTCCTCCCCTTCCGGCTGTTTCCGGAAATGATGAAAGTCACGCTGGAAAAGAATAAAAAGGACGGCAGCGATGCCATTTCCGGGGTGCAGGCGTTGATCGTCTCCACAGCCTGCCGTGTAGGAATGGGCAACCTAGTTGGGGTTGTGGCTGCCATTTCTGCTGGCGGCGCAGGGGCAGTATTCTGGATGTGGGTCCTGGCGTTGTTGGGGTCTTCCACTGCTTTTGTGGAATCTACTTTGGCACAGTTGTATAAGGAAAAGGACCCTTTGTACGGAGGGTATCGTGGCGGACCGGCTTATTATCTGCATCATCTGTTCGTCAAAAAAGGCAGCCGTCGAAGACATTCGATCTTCGCGTCCCTGTTTGCGCTGTCCGGCCTGGTATGCTGGTGCGGCATCAGCCAGGTGACAAGCAATTCCATTACATCTTCCTTTGAAAATGCCTTTCATATTCCGCCGCTGTACACAACCATTGTGCTGGTAGCCGTTGCCGCAATCATTGTGTTGCGCAAGAACACCACTGTAAAGGTATCCTGTCATATCGCGTCCAGCGGCAGAAAGTATCACAGCCATGCCGCCACGATTTACAAATGGGCGCAGGAGGACGCCGCCAAGAAAAACCCGAAAAAGGGCATACCCGACTACTCATGCAAGGAGGGCGAGAGTTTATGAAGAACGAGTTGAAAGCGATGATTGACACCATAACAGCCACTACGCCGGAGCCGGAGGACTACACCGGTGAGGACGGTTTGCTGTACTGCGGCAAGTGCCACAAGCTTAAAGAAGCCTACTTCCCGGAGGGCAAGGCATTGTTTGGGCTTGACCGCCACCCGGCAGAGTGCGACTGCCAGAGAGCCGCCCGTGAGGAACGGGAAGTCGCCGAACAGCGGCGCAGGCACCTTGATGCCGTGGAGGAACTGAAACACCGGGGCTTTACCGACCCCACCATGCGGGACTGGACTTTTGAGAACGACAACAGCAGGAACCCGCAGACCGAACTTGCTCGCCGGTATGCGGAGCATTGGGAGGATATGCGAACCGACAATATCGGCTGCCTGTTCTGGGGCGGCGTGGGAACCGGCAAAAGCTACCTTGCGGGCTGTACGCAAACGCCCTCATAGAGAAAGAAATCCCCGTCCACATGACGAACTCTGCCCGTATCCTCAATGACCTTGCCGCCAGCTTTGAGGGGCGCAACGAGTACATTTCCCGCCTTTGCCGCTATCCGCTGCTAATCCTTGACGACTTCGGCATGGAGCGCGGCACCGAGTACGGGCTGGAACAGGTTTTCAATGTGATAGACAGCCGTTACCGTAGCGGCAAGCCGTTGATCGTCACGATCAACCTCACGCTGGACGACCTGCGAAATCCGGAGGACACCGCCCATTCTCGGATTTACGACCGGCTGCTTTTTCCATGTGCGTCCCGGTGCGCTTTACCGGCGACAACTTCCGGCAGGAAGCCGCGCAAGCCAAGCTGGAGCGGCTGAAAAATCTGATGTGATAAGGAGGCGGTACAATGAAAGAAGTTCCCATCTGGGAAAAGAGCAATTTGAGTTTAGAGGAAGCTGCCGCCTACTCCGGCATCGGGATCAATAGGCTGCGCGATCTCACCAATGAAAAGGACTGTCGGTTTGTGCTGTGGGTGGGGAATAAGCGCCTGATCAAGCGCCGCCTGTTTGACCAATTCATCGAGCAGATGTATTCCATCTGAAATTTGTGGTGTGAAAGACTGCCTGAATATGGTACAATCAAAGTGTCATATCAAGGCTCTTTCCATTACGGAAAGGAGTTTGACAATGTCCGAAAAGCGCAAAGACCATAAGGGAAGAATCCTGCGGACAGGAGAGAGCCAGAGAAAAGACCTGATTTATCAATACCGCTATACGGATATCCGGGGAAAACGCCAGACGGTTTATTCCTCTGATTTAAGGGAACTGCGGGAAAAAGAGAAAGAAATCCAGAAGCAGCTTGATGCGGGAATCGACTATGCTGCCGGAAAAATCACCGTCATAGAACTGGTGGAGCGGTATATCGGCCTAAAGCAGGGGGTCCGCTACAACACGAAGGTTGGGTACAATTTTGTGCGGAATCTGATCCGGCAAGAAGATTTTGGATACCGCCCGATCCGGGATATCAAAGTATCCGATGCCCAGCAGTGGATCATGAAGCTGCACGGCGACGGAAAGGGATACAGTACCATCACCAGCGTGCGGGACGTTGTCAAGCCGGCATTTCAGATGGCCTGTAACGAGGATATCATCCGAAAGAATCCCTTCGACTTCAAGTTGGTGGAGGTCGTTCCCAATGACTCGCAGAAGCGAATCGCCATGACCCAGGAGCAGCAGGAAATCTGGATGGGCTTTATTCGGGGAGACAAGACCTACCGCAAGTATTACGACGAGTTTGTAGTCCTGCTGGAAACCGGGATGCGGGTGAGCGAGTTCTGCGGCCTGACCAAAAGCGATCTGGATTTTGAGAACCGTCGTATCCGGGTGGATCACCAGCTCGTCCGGGAGCGGGGCGGCAAATACTATGTGGAGAAAACAAAAACCGAATGTGGCTGTCGTTTTATTCCCATGACGGATACGGTGTACCAGAGCCTTAAAAATATCTTGGCTCGCCGCAAGACGCTCAAAACAGAGATGATCGTGGACGGATACACCGGATTTCTGCTGCTGGACAAGGACGACAAGCCCAAGGTGGCGCTGCACATCGAAAATGAGATGCGCTGGGCTATGAAGAAGTATCGCAAACTGCACCCGGACAAGCCCCTGCCGCACATTACGCCCCATGTGCTCCGCCACACCTTTTGCACCAACATGGCCAATGCGGGTATGGATATCAAGAATTTGCAGTATGTGATGGGCCACTCCGATGTGGGGGTCACGCTGAATGTTTACACCCACGCCAGCTTTGACCGGGCAGCCGAACAGATGGCAAAAATCCTTGCGTTCCCCGCTGTGACAGCTTGAAAAATCAGGTCAAATCCACAGTTGGTACTACACCAATTACTACACCATTTGCCCATGAAATTGCGTAGAATTACGCAGATTTGCATGGGCAAATGGCAGCCACGATGAAAAGAACAAGCGCCGAAAAGCCAGTAATATCAATGGTTTGCAGGCTTATGAAGGGATATATAAGAGATGACAAAAATACTATTTGTTTGCCACGGCAGTATTTGCCGCAGCCCCATGGCGGAATTCATCTTGAAAGACATGGTGAACAAGCTCGGTGTGGCTTCTGAGTTTGAAATAGCTTCGGCTGCCACCAGCACGGAAGAAATCGGCAACCCTATTTACTATGCCGCGCGCCGGGTGCTGGTACAGCACGGAATTGCCTGTGATGGGCATTATGCCCGACAGCTCACTCGTTCCGACGGAGCGCATTATGATCTGCTCATCGGTATGGACAACGCCAATATCCGGAATATGAAGCGCATCTGCCCGCAAGCCGATGACAAAATCAGACTTTTACTTTCCTATACGCAACGCCCGGGGGAAGTAGATGATCCCTGGTATAGCGGCGACTTTCAAGAGGCCTGGCAGGATATTTACGAAGGCTGCCGTGGTTTGCTGGACAGTCTGCACAGGTAACCATCACACCGGGTAGCATCGGACTTGCGGCAGCAGGGTCTTCACCTGATCCAGATCTGCAGCCTGGGTTCCGCTGCACATCACGTTAGCGGCACTGGTGGCGACGGCAAGCCGGAGCGCCTCTTCACAAGGCAAATCCCGCTCTTCTGCCAATGCCAGCGCAGCTACAACACTGTCCCCTGCCCCCACTGTGCTGCCAACAGGGACCGAAAGAGCCGGTGCATACAGGCAGACTTCCTTTGTGACATAGAGTGCGCCTTGACCGCCCAGGCTTACCACAATTTTGCGGATGCCTCCAGCCAACAGCATGCACGATGCGGCCTTGACTTCCTCAATGGATTCCAGCTTATGTCCGACAAAACGGCTGAGCTCATCCCGGTTGGGTTTGAGCAGATACGGCTGTGCCTGTACACCCCGGGCAAAAAGGTCACCGTCTGCATCCAAAAATACCTTGGCGCCGATCAGCTTTCCTGCCTCGATGTAACGGGCATAGATGTCCGGTTCCACCCCGGCGGGTACACTGCCGGCTAATACAATAATGTCATCGGTCCGCAGCTGCTTGACGAAATGAGAAAACACGGCGGAAGCCTGTTCTTCCGACAAACTGCTGCCGGGCTCATTGATATCGGTATTGGTTTTTTGAATAGGATCAATAATTTTCAGATTGGTGCGCGTCTGTCCGTCGATCTCGATACAATCCACATCGATCCCCTGCTGCTCCAACATTTTCCGGATCAGCTGCCCGGTGCTGCCTCCCAGCAAAGCAGTGGCACGGCTTGTGCCGCCCATCTTCTGGATGACCTTGCTTACATTGATGCCCTTGCCGCCCGGGTCGAGCCTCAAGGAATCAATGCGATTGACCGTATCGATTTGAAACTGCTGGATGACCACAGTCTTGTCCAACGCAGGATTCAGTGTAAGTGTATGAATCATAGTTTCTATCCCCCATTTTAAGGTCGCTCTGGTGCATTTCTATGGCTCAACAATAGCAGAGACGTTGTGGCTTGTCAAATGTGAGACAAAATATATGTCACTTTCGCAAGACACCAAAATTCAAAGCGGACTCCGAAGGAGCAGCTTGACTTTTTATCTTTCCAGAGATATCCTTTACTGTGGCCCATTTGGGTGGGCTTTTGCTTTGATGTAAGAAAGAAAGGATCATGCCAGTATGGAGGCTAATGCTAATACCGTTATGAAAGAATTGCGGCAACAGCTGGGGCCGCAGAACGCCAGACAAAACATCGTCTTTTTTCTGCTTTTGAACGCCGGACTGTTTGCCACCGCCGCAGGAATTCACTTTTTCAAAACGCCCAACCACTTTGCTTTCGGCGGAACGTCTGGTCTTTCCATCATTCTGTCTACCCTGTTCCCTACCTTCCCTGTCGGCACATTTATGTGGATTGTCAATGCGGTGCTGGTCATTCTGGGATTTATCTTTTTGGGAATTCGGGCCATGGGCTGGACGATTTACTCCTCGTTCGCCCTGTCGTTCTTCGTAAGCTTGTGCGAAGCCGTTTTCCCACTGCAGCATGCTCTGACCAACGACACTTTTCTAGAGCTGTGTTTTGCTGTAATCCTGCCTGCGGTGGGCAGCGCCATTGTCTTCAACATCGGGGCCTCGACCGGGGGTACGGACATCGTGGCTATGATCCTGAGCAAATATACAAGCCTGGAAATAGGTAGGGCTCTGCTGGTCAGTGACCTTGGCATTGTTCTGGTGGCCGCTTATTTGTATGGTCCCCAGACAGGTCTGTACTGCATTCTGGGCATGATTCTGAAATCGACCATCGTGGACAGTGCCATTGAAAGTTTGAACCTGCGGAAGGTCTGCACGGTGGTGACCCATAAGCCGGAACCGGTGCGGGACTTCATTGTGAAGGTCCTCAACCGTTCTGCCACCGAACAGCTGGCCAGCGGTGCTTACACCCATGAACAGATTCATGTTTTGATGACGGTACTTACCCGCCATCAGGCTGCCATGTTGCGCAACTTCCTGCGAGCCACCGACCCGCATGCCTTCATTACCATTGTGAACAGCAGTGAAATTATTGGCAAGGGGTTCCGCTCTATCTGAAACCCACATCCATTTGATACAGAAAACCGCCGCAGACAGAGAATCTGCGGCGGTTTTTTACTCATATTTTCTTCCCACAAGGGCCAGCGGGATAAACAGGCCGCCCAGGGTAAGAACCAAAAAGATATACATAACAGCAACCGGAGATACGGAGAGTATCCCGAACGCCAGATACAGCCAGGGAAAGGTGAAGATCGAAATGATTCCCCACAGCTGGCCCGTGTGCAGTATGTGGGGCCAATTTCGATTGTTGAAATGAACGCCTGGCAGATTCATCCGAAAAATACCGTCGCTCATAAAAGCAATGTGGGCTTTGTCATAGATATCGGGAAGCGTCTGCCGGGCAAACAGGCAGAAATACCCTCCAAAGAAGATATAAAGACCCATGTACGTGAAGTAGTCCCAGTTCCCATACCCGCATTGTACCGCGACAGTACTGCCCACAACCGCCACTATGAGTGCAGCCAGATACCAGAGCAAGATGCTGCTGCGGGTTTGCCAGATTCGGATCGTCGGGCCTCCTTCATAGCCGATCGCGGTCTGGACCGCTTGCTCAGCTTCGGCCGGGGTCAGGGCTTCTTCCCGGTTTCTGCGGCATAAAAGCAGCTCGGTCACCGTAACATTCAACTGCTCGGCAAGCGGAACCAACAGCGCCGTATCCGGAATGCTGACACCAGTCTCCCATTTGCTCACCGCCTTATCTGAAACGAACAGCCGGGAAGCAAGTTCCTTCTGTGTGTAACCTTTCTCTTTTCTCAGCTGAGCCACAAAGGACCCGAACTGCTTTTTATCGATGGTATACATGACATCGCTCCCCTTTCTTGTTTCTATCATACAGGCCCGAGGAAAAACAAGCAACCGAACAGCAGTAGAACAACAAAGAAACGTCTTTTTTCAAAAGACAAAGACCCGGTCTACACTTTGTGTGACCGGGTCTTTGCTTATAAAATTTTACTGAGCGTCTTCGCAGAATGCTTTGAAGGTCAGGTAAGCCATGTACACATCCGCCTTGGAGACGACCTCAAAAGGCGAATGCATGGAAAGAACCGGCACACCGATGTCGATGGTGTCGATATCCTGGTTGGCAACGTACTTGGCGACCGTTCCGCCGCCGCCCAGGTCGATCTTGCCCATCTCACCGATCTGCCAAACGATGTTGTTGCTGTCCATCAAATGGGTCAGATAGCTGACCAGTTCGGCGCTGGCATCACTGGTGGAGGACTTGCCGCGGGAACCGGTATACTTGTAAACAGCAACACCGCGGCCGGCATAGGTTCCGTTGTCCGGCTCAAAGGCATCGTCGTAGGTGGGGTCGTAGGCGGCGGTCACGTCGGCAGACAGGCACTTGGAAGCCTTGCAGGCGGTAATGTAGTCCACACCCTGAGCCTCGCACAGCTGCTGCAGGAAGTGGAAGGTATACATGCTGTTCAGACCAGTGACGCCGTCGGAACCGACTTCCTCTTTGTCGGTCAGAACGCAGACGGTGGTGTAGGCGGGAGATACGGTGGTGATCTCGGCCATCAGGGCGGGATACGCATCCACGCGGTCATCGTGGCCGTATGCACCGATCATGGAACGATCCAGGCCCACGTCACGAGCGGTGAAGGCAGGAACAATCTCGATCTCGGCACGAGTGAAGTCGCTCTCGGTGATACCGTAAGTTTCGTTGAGCATGCTCAGCACATTCAGCTTGACGCGGTTCTCTACGTCCTTGTCCTCGATGGGATCAGAGCCGATGAGAATATTCAGGTTTTCACCGGTGATGCCTTCAGGCAGCTTTTTCTCATTCTGTTTGGCTGCCAGATGGGGCAGAAGATCGGTAATGCAGAAAACGGGATCACTGGGATTCTCGCCAATGCAGATCTCTGCACAGGTACCGTCAGCACGGTACACAACGCCGTGGATGGACAGCGGAATGGTCGCCCACTGATACTTGCGGACGCCTCCGTAATAATGGGTACGCAGATAAGCCAGCTTGTTTTTCTCAAACAGAGGCACCGGGCGCAGATCCAGGCGGGGGGCATCCACGTGGGCAATATTCATATGGAAGCCTTCTGCCAGGCTCTTGCGGCCAATGGTGGCGGCCAGAACGCACTTTTTACGGTTGATGACATAGACCTTATCCCCGGGGTTCAGCTGCTGACCGGGGACAAAGGGCTTGTAGCCGGCGCTGCGCAGAAGTTCTTCGCTGTAGGAGACCACCTCGCGTTCGGTCTTGGCGGCGTTCAGGAACTGTTTGTAGCCCTCGCAGAATTCATGTGCGGCAGCCATCTGATCCGGGATGCAGTCGGCAACCGTTTCGTTTTTGTAAAGAAGCTTTTCTAATTCCTTCCCAGTTTTCTTTCCCATAGTACTTGGTACGTCCTTTCAAAAAAATTATCTATTTTCGGCACCGAGAAAAGGGTGTCGGCCTCTTATTGGGAGGTATAGATCTCCTGATACCGCTCATAGCTGGTGGTGATCTTGTGTACATACTGGCGCATCTGCGGGTAAGGGAATTCATCCAATGTTTTGCCGTCGGAAGAATACTCGCTGTTTTTCAGCAACTCGCTCACTGCGGTGACTCCATTGTGATAGGCTGCTGCCGCTGTGGACAGGTCTTCGAACTTCAAAAGGCAGTACGCCACAAAATAGCTGCCGAATCGAATGTTGGTTTCCGGGTCATACAGGTCATCGAATGTCAGCGGTTCGGTGGGCGCAATTTTGGATTTGATCCAGTCAAAGGTGACTTCGGTGATCTGCATCAGACCACGGGCACCCACATCGGATTCCGCTTTCGGATCGAAATTGCTTTCAGTCCGGATGAACGAATACAGCGTCAGCGGGTCAAGATCATACTTGTCGGCATAATACTCTACATATTCCTGGTACTTGCGCGGATAGCGCAGTTCGTCAATCTCGCTGTGCCAGGCGGAAAAGATCAGGCTCCCCGCAATCAGCAGAATGGCCAGCAGCCATACCAAAGCAATCCAGATGCGGGGGCGGCGACGCACAGCCTCGGCACGCGTCTGTCTTTTCTTCATAAGCCTCCTTTCCGGAACGGAAGGTCAGGCTTCCTGTTCCAGGCAATGTAAAAGGGCTGATGCTCTTTCCTCCAGACATGCAGGTGTACTGTCATTTTCCAATACAAAATCTGCAGCATCCCGCAAAGTCTGTTCCGATGTCTGGGCATCCAGGCGGCGGCGTGCCATGGCCGGCTCAATGCCGTCCCTGGCGCAGATGCGGGCAACGCTCTGTTCGTAAGGCGCTGCTACAACCACCAGCCGGTCACACCGGGATGCAAAGGGGGTGCCCACAATGACGGCACCATCCACAAAGGCCAGTTTGGCTCCGGTCGAGGCCGCCTGCTGCAACTGCACATCAATGCGGCGCAGGATTTCCGGGTGGGTAATGGCAGTCAACCGGGCAGTCCCCTCAGGCGTGGCAAAAGCACGGTCTGCCAAAAGCCGCCGCTGCAATGTCCCCGACTCATCTACAATATCAGAACCAAAGGCAATTTGCAACTGCTTTATGCAGACAGATCCGGGTTCCAGTACCTCCCGAGCAACCAGATCCGCATCTATACAAGGGTATCCTTTGGCAGAAAATAACCTGGTTACGCTAGATTTTCCGCAGCCGGAGCGACCGGTGATCCCGATAATTTTCATAATTCCTCCACACGGAAAGCCGCAGCACGCAGCAAGCGATTGTATACTGCCATGGAAACACCATTGCTCAACGGGCAACGCGCATACACCACCTGGGCACCGGCTTTATCGCACTCTCGCAGCGCCGTAAACAGCCGGTGGGCCTGTGAGGCACCGTCTCCGTTGACGCCGTATTCAATGTATGGGACAGGCAGTTCCTTCCCTTCCCCGGTAAAGCACATGGCAAACACACCGGGAGCTGCATGTGCCTTCAGGTAAGCCTTGTACTTTTCAAAGCTACCTTTCAGGATGGTCACCTGCGCCTTGGGGGCGTAATGCTTGTATTTCATTCCGGGTGACCGGGCAGTCTCACCGGGGCGGAGTTTTTCTAAAATAGCGTGGGAGACGAGGACTTCCTCTCCCAGAACTTCTTCCATCTGTTCTTTGGTTACATAGCCGGGGCGCAGCAGCATGGGATGCTCACCGCACACCGATACCACTGTGGACTCCACTCCTACATCGGATTCGCCGCCGTCCAGGATCAGGGGCAGACGTCCATCCATATCGGCCAGGGTATCCGCTGCATTGGTGGGACTGGGGCGGCCGGACAAGTTGGCGGAAGGCGCCGCGAAAGCCACACCGGATGCCTTGATCACAGCCTGTACCACAGGGTGGGAGGGCATGCGGATTCCCACCGTGTCCAGTCCGGCACAGGTGACTTCCGAAACTTCCGGGCCACGAGGCATGACCATGGTCAGCGGCCCCGGCCAGAACGCCTTCGCCAGTCGGAGTGCCCGGTCAGGCACCTGGGCAACCAACCCTTGCAGCATCTCCATACCGCAAATGTGAACGATCAAGGGATTATCCTGAGGCCGCCCCTTGGCCAGAAAAATTTTTTTCACGGCGTCCCCGTTGCGGGCATCCGCCGCAATGCCGTACACCGTTTCGGTAGGCAGCGCCACGATCTCTCCGCGGCGCAGCAGATCCGCCGCCAGGCGGATGCTTTCGTCGTTGACAGGCAAAACCTGTGTCTGCATAGTTTCCATCTTCCTTTTTACAAATCGGCGGTTTCGCCGGTATTCATCTGCTTGAGTTTTTCTTCCCGGTCTGCCAGCAGCAGCGGCTCCACGATCAGGTCCAAATTTCCGTTGAGCACTTCGTCCAGCTTGTAAACCGTCAGAGCGATGCGATGGTCTGTGACCCGGCCCTGGGGAAAATTGTAGGTTCGGATTCGCTCGCTGCGGTCCCCGCTGCCCACCTGGCTCTGGCGTTTGGCATTGTATTCCCGGTCATAGGCTTCCTGCTTTTGCTGCAAAAGGCGACTGCGCAGAACTTTGAGCGCCCGTTCCTTGTTTTCCCGCTGGCTGCGCTGATCCTGGCATTCCACCACTGTGCCTGTGGGCAGATGGGTTACGCGGATGGCGCTGGAGGTTTTGTTGATGTGCTGTCCCCCGGCGCCGGAAGAGCGGAAGGTATCAATGCGCAGATCTTTGGGGTCCAGCTCCAGTTCCACCTCTTCTGCCTCCGGCATGACGGCCACCGTTGCGGCAGAGGTCTGGATGCGGCCCTGGGCTTCGGTCTGAGGAACCCGTTGTACCCGATGTGTACCGCTTTCAAATTTCAGGCGGCTGTACACACCGCTGCCTTCTATGGAAAAAACGATCTCTTTGACGCCGCCCAGTTCGGTTTCGCTGCACTGCACCGTCTCACAGGTCCAGCCGCACCTGGCGGCGTACATGGTGTACATCCGCCATAGGTTCCCGGCAAACAGGGCAGCCTCTTCCCCACCGGTTCCGGCGCGAATTTCCATAATAATACTTTTGTCATCATCGGCGTCTTTGGGCAGCAGAAGAAGGCGAAGATTTTCTTCCAGGGCCGACAGGCTTTCCCTGTTTTTGCGCAGCTCCTGCTGTACCATATCGATGAAGAGAGGGTCGGCGGTTTCTTCCCGAAGGGCCGCCTGCTCTTCTTCTATTTCCTGCTGCAGCGCACGCCAGGCACGCCAGCTTTCGATCAAGGGGGTCAGCTCTTTGTAATCTTTTACCAAGGACGCGTAGGCATGGGGATCGGATGTTCCTTCCGGAGTGGTCAATCGGTACCCAATTTCCTCATATCTGCGTTCAATCTCATGCAATTGCTCAAACATAAAACAAGGATTCCTTTACATAAAGTCCGGATCAAGGTATAGCAAAGAATCCCGGGCTACTGCTCTTCCCCATCACGAAAAATTTTCTTGATGTTCTTTTCAATCTTTACGCGGGGCAACATGATCTCATGTCCACACTTCTGGCAGCGGATTTTGAAATCCATGCCAACACGCAGAACGTCGAACCGATTCGCACCGCACGGGTGCGGCTTTTTTGTCTGGATCACATCTCCGACCCGTACATCCATACCCTCACCGCCCATTCAAAATCTACGCTCTTATTATATACCATGCGGGCATTTTTGCAAATATCCGCCCGCCGCACCGCATACAGTTGATTGACCGCAAACGCGGATTAAACAATACAGAGAGGACAAACAAATGCTTGAATATCGTGCCGAAGGCCTTTGCCGCAATGCGAACCATCTCACCCAGGACGAACTGGAACACTGCCGTCAGACAGGGGAAGTGCTGCAAAGCACGGCGCTTGCCTTTGATACGGCACGGCGCCTGCGCTTTGAAATTTGCGGACGGCGCGCCGTCATGCCCTTTGAGGAGTGTCTGGACGTGCAGCCGGGGGAAACCATCAAGGATATTGCCGTATTGACCCGTGTGGGGCGGCCGACATGTTTTGTGATCACCGGACACACTCAGGAAGAAGGCGAACCGGTATATCTGCTTTCCCGGGCGGAAGCTCAGCGTGCCTGCCGAAAAAATTACCTGGATTTGCTAGAAAACGGCAGTGTGATTCCCTGCACCGTCACCCATATCGAAAATTTTGGGGCTTTTTGTGATGTGGGATGCGGCATATCCGCGCTGTTGCCCATTGACTGTCTTTCGGTGTCCCGTATTTCCAGCCCGGCGGATCGGGTCCAGGTGGGACAGCAGCTGCTTTGCGCCGTTAAGAATCGGGACGTTCAGGGACGTCTTGTGCTGACCCTGCGAGAATTATTGGGGACCTGGAGCGAGAACGCCGCCTGCTTTGCTGCCGGCGAGACAGTGGTGGGGATCGTCCGCAGCGTGGAAGAATACGGTGTTTTCATCGAGATAGCTCCCAATCTTGCCGGATTGGCGGAACCGGATAAAAGCCTGCGGGCCGGCCAGGCGGTGAGTGTGTACATCAAGAGTATTTTGCCGGACAAGATGAAGATCAAGCTGGTGGTGGTCAACAAGAGCCTGACTCAACCCATGCGGTTTGAGCCTCACTATTTTGTAACCAGAGGTCGGATTCGCCGGTGGACCTACTCTACCCCTCAGAGCCGCAAACAGATCGAAACGGTTTTTTAAGGCAAGAATCCGGACAGCGAGCTTGTCACACCTGCACCCATGCGGTATAATAAAAGTCAGGAATACATGAACAGGAAGTGATGTACCAATGGCGGAAGCATTTACCGCAGGCGTGAAGCCCGGCGGTCTGACCGACAGCACCGAGATTCGCATTCTTCTGTGTTACCTGATCAAAACCGCCGGTCCCGTCACGCGGCAAACGCTGGAAGGTGCCCTGCTGCAGGAAGAACTGGTCAATTATTTTGAGTTTGCCGGGGCTTTGGGAGAACTGGAACATCAGCAACTGGTAACTGTGGACGGCAAGGGGTACAAGATCACCGAAAAAGGAGCCAAAGTGGCCGATACACTGGCTGAGGACCTGCCCCGCAGCGTACGGGAAAGCGCCATCCTGGCGGTGATCCGGTTGCAGAGTTGGGCACACAGGGCGGCGCAGAATCATGCGGCAGTGGAACACGATGCCAACGGGTATAAGGTAGTATGCATCATCCGGGATGAGGGTCAGCCGGAAAGTTTTCGTTTGGAACTGGCCATGCCGGATGCTCTGACTGCCGAGGAGGTCAAAAATCGTTTTATCGCCCGGGGAAGCCAGATTTATATGTCTTTCCTGGAGAAATTGACCCAGCCGCTCTCGGACAATGACCGTCCGCCGGCCGCAGTACGCTGAACATGCAAGTCATGACCCCCGGCTAAGCCGGGGGCTTGTGTAAGCCCTAGAAGGGCATCGTACCGGCAAGCCTCTCAAGAAGCACTGAAAAATCTGCCACTCGCATCACTTGCCCTACAGCCCGTAAACGGGCGCTGTTTATCCAAGATCAACTTTCTTGACAATAGTAAAGTTGTTGATCTCTTCTCGCTTCGCTCGATACTTGAAGCTAAAGCTTTTTTACTCTCCCCAGCAGAGCTGGGGGTTCTCATTTCGCTAAAGCATACAAACAAAGAACACCTCCCATCGCGGTTTGCTCCGCGGCGGGAGGTGTTTTTCATGATAGATACCTGTTTCAGAAAAAGTTATTGCGCACCCAGGTATGCTTTGCGGACCTCAATGTTGTTGGCCAGCTCTGTGGCTTCGCCTTCCATCTTGATGGTACCGGTTTCCAGCACGTAGGCACGGTTGGCAATTTCCAGAGCCATCTTGGCGTTCTGTTCCACCAGCAGCACTGTCACACCATTGCGGTTGACGTCCCGGATGATTTTGAAGATTTCTTTGACCAGCAGCGGAGACAGACCCATGGAGGGTTCATCCAGCAGCAGCATCTTGGGGCGACACATCAGCGCGCGGCCGATGGCCAGCATCTGCTGCTCACCACCGGACAATGTACCGGCAGACTGGCTGCGGCGCTCTTTCAGGCGGGGCAACAGATCATATACCATGTCAAAGTCGTTCTGAATGGCCTCTTTCCCATCATGGCGTGTGTAGGCGCCCAGCATCAAGTTCTGCTGCACGGTCAGGCCGCTGAATACCCGGCGGCCCTCCGGAACCTGCGCCAGCCCCAGACGGATGATCTTGTGGGCTTCCATCTTGCTGATGGTCTGACCGCAGTAAATGATCTCTCCGCTTTTGGGCTTAAGCAGACCGGAAATAGCGTGCATGGTGGTGGTTTTTCCAGCGCCGTTGGCACCGATCAGAGTCACGATCTCCCCTTCATCCACATGGAAAGAGACATCCCGAATAGCGTGAATGGAGCCGTAGAACACATTGATGTTTTTGACAGCAAGCATTTCCCCCATCGTCAGTCACCTCCCAGATATGCCGCAATGACCTTGGGGTTGTTGCGGATGGATTTGCCGTCGCCATGGGCAATCACCCGGCCATAGTCCAGCACGGTAATTTCCTCGCAGATACCCATAACAAAGTTCATATCATGTTCAATGAGAAGAATGGCAATTCCGAACTGATCGCGCACGCTGCGTACGGTATTCATCAGTTCAGCCGTTTCATTGGGGTTCATGCCGGCTGCCGGTTCGTCCAGCAGAAGCAGCTTCGGGTTGGTGGCCAAAGCGCGGGCAATCTCCAGCTTGCGCTGTTTGCCGTACGGCAGCTGGCTCGCCTTCAGGTTTGCTTCCCCGTCCAGATCAAAAATTTTCAGCAGAGCATGGGCCTTGCGGTTCATCTCATGCTCTTTCTCCCGATACGCAGGCAGGCGCAGAATCCCGGTCCAAAGACCATACTGCACCTGATTGTGCATACCAACCTTGACATTGTCCAGAACGCTCATTTCATCGAACAGACGGATGTTCTGGAAGGTACGGGCAATGCCGGCCTTGGAGATAGCCTCAGGCGTTTTTCCGGTAATGTCTTGACCATCAAGGACAATATTGCCCTCGGTGGGACGATAGACGCCGGTCAGCATATTGAAAACAGTCGTTTTGCCTGCACCGTTGGGACCAATCAGACCATACAGGTGGCCTTTTTCAATTGTCATGTCCAGTTGGGAAACAGCCTGAAGACCACCAAAGGCGATGCCCAGGTTGCTGACCTCCAGCAATGCCATATCAGGCCACCTCCTTCTTTTCGGGTTCGCCCTTCTTGGAGGAGAAGCGACCAATGATACGCTTGCGCCATGCGATGATCTGCGGGCTCTGGTTAAAGATCATCACGACAATCAGCACAATGGCATAAATCAACATACGGTAATCCTGCAAGCCACGCAGTACTTCCGGCAAAACCGTGAGTAGCGCAGCTGCAATGATCGAGCCCCGGATGCTGCCGATACCGCCCAGAACAACAAATACCAGGATCTGAATTGAGGTGTTGTAGTCGAATCGACTGGCCACCAGAGAGGAATAATTCAAGCCGTACAGTACACCGGCAAACCCGGCGAACACAGCGGAAACCACAAAGGCGGTCAGTTTGAAGCGGGTCAGGTTGATACCAACGCTCTGCGCCGCAATTTCATTATCACGAATGGCCATAATCGCACGGCCGGTGCGAGAGTTGATCAGGTTAAGAATGACAATCAGCGTGATCAGAATCAGCACAAAGCCAATGGTGAACGTGGAGGCCTTTTTGATGCCGGTAATTCCCATAGCACCGTTAATCAATGTTTCGCCATCTGCGGAAAGTCCCATGGAATTGGCATCTGTCAGGGAAAAATGAACACCGTTTTCATCTACGCCCAGATAAAGAGCATTGATGATATTTTTAATGATCTCGCCAAAGGCCAGGGTGACAATGGCAAGGTAGTCACCAGACAGACGCAGAACGGGGACGCCCACGATCACACCGAAAATGCCGGCCACAATACCACCGACGATAAATGCCAGCGGAATCGCAACGAAGGCAGGCAGGCTGTCCCCTACCAAGGTCCAGAGCAAAACACCGGAAAAAGCCCCCACGCTCATGAAGCCGGCATGCCCCAGGCTCAGCTCACCCAAAAAACCAACCGTAAGATTCAGCGAAATAGCAAGCACCACATACGCACAGATAGGAACCAGCTGACCCTCAAAAGAGCGGGTGGTCAAACCTGCCCCCGAGAGAATCTGCACGACCAGATAAAATACAATCACAATGCCAAAGGTGATCAGGTTGCTTCTGGTCGTCTTTTTCATCGTTTTCAAACGGGACAACACGGATCTCACCTCACACTTTCACATTGATTTTCTTGCCCAGCAGACCCGTCGGCTTGACAACCAGCACAACGATCAATACCAGGAAAACAATGGCATCCGACAATTGGGTCGAAATGTAAGCTTTGCTGAGGTTTTCAATGACCCCCAGCAGAACACCACCCAGGAAAGCGCCCGGAATGGAACCGATACCGCCAAATACAGCAGCAACGAAAGCTTTGATACCGGGCATGGCGCCGGTGGTGGGAGAAAGGGTCGGATAAGACGAACACAGCAACGCGCCGGCCACAGCTGCCAGCGCAGAGCCGATGGCGAAAGTCAGCGCGATGGTGGCATTGACGTTAACCCCCATCAGCTGGGCGGCACCGCGGTCCTCGCTGACAGCCAGCATGGCGTGACCGGGAACCGTATGGTTGACGAAAGCTGTCAGCGCAACCATGATGACTACACAAGCGATGATGGTGACAATTGCCTCCGCCGAAATGGTGAGTTTCCCGCCGAACAGTTCCAGCGGCTTCAGACCTGCACCTGCAACGATGGACTGGAAGCTCTTGGGATCAGGAGACCACATAAGCTGTGCCACCTGCTGCAGCAGATAGCTGACACCGATTGCAGTGATCAGGACAGCCAGGGAGGGAGCCTCCCGCAAGGGGCGATAAGCCACTCGCTCAATGACTGTGCCGAGAATTGTGCAGACCACCATGGAAACAACCACCGACAGAATGGGATTCCACCCAAATCCACCGAAGGCAAAAAAGATCACATAGCTGCCAATCATAATGATATCGCCGTGTGCAAAGTTCAGCATCTTGGCAATGCCATACACCATGGTATAACCCAGGGCGATCAATGCGTAGACACTGCCCAGGCTGATACCACTGATCAGGTAGGACAAAAATTGCATTGCGAAACACACCTCACAGTTCCTATTTCTTTGTTTCGCTCCCCCCCTGATCCGAAACCATACGGAGGCAACAAAACCGAAAAGGCTTAATCGGTTGTAACGAGTTATAATTACCCCGGTGAATCCGGGCAACAGGTCGAATTTAGTCGACGTACAGCAAAAAAGGCAAAGAGGGTTGCCGAATCACCGTTCGGACAACCCCCTTTGGCAAGTTTTGTTAAGTTCAGCAGATTACTGTTTGCTGCTCATCAGAACATAAGCGCCATCCTGAACCTGATAAACCTTGGGGTCCTTGGTGATGGTGCCGTCTGCAGCCCAAGTCTGGTTCTCACCGGTGGTGCCGGAGAAGGTCATAGAGGTGAAAGCCGTCTTCAGAGCATCGCACATGTCCTCAGCGCTCATATCGGGAGTGATGACACCGTCCTGCAGGCACTGGTAAACCGCATAAACGCAATCGTAAGCGTCAGCAGCAAACTGGTTCGGGGTCTCGGTGTAAGCGGCCTGATAAGCGGCAACAAAGGTCTTGGTGGTTTCATCTTCGCCGTAGGCAGAGAAGGGGCACAGCAGCATCAGGTCATTGGCCAGAGAAGTATCAAAGCCATCGATGCTCAAGATGCCGTCCATACCGTCACAACCAAAGAAAGCAGGTTCATAACCGATGTTGTTGGCTGCGATCAGGACCTGACTTGCCTGCTGATAGTAAATGGGCAGGAAAACCAGATCGGCACCAGCCTGCTGGCACTGGCTGACCTGAGTAGACAGGTCGGTGTTGTTATCCGCAGTGAAAGAAGAGGTCTGAACGATTTCCAGCCCCTTCGCCTCAGCCTCAGCCTGGAAAGCGGTATAAATACCGGTGGAGTAGGCATCGGAAGAATCGTAGATAATGCCGATGGCAGTGCCCAGAGAATTGGCAGCAATGTAATCAGCCGCAGTTTTGCCCTGGTTGGGATCGGTGAAGCACATCTGGAAGGCATTGCCCGCGCCGCTGTCCACGACATCCTGAGAAGATGCGGACGGGGTCAGCATGAAGATATTTTCACTGGCGCACTCGGCGGCAACACTGATGCTGGGATCGCTGGTGACAGGTCCAAGCAGAACCTGCATGCCGTCATCCAGCAACTTGTTGAAAGCATTGACGGCCTTTTCGGAGTCGCTCTCATCATCCTCAAAGCTCAGCTCAAAGACGGTGTATCCGGCGGCGGCGTTGATCTCGTCAACAGCCAGCTGCTCGCCATTCTTAACAGCGGTACCATACTGAGCGTTTGCACCGGTCACAGGGCCAATGCCACCCAGTTTGATGGGAGTGGTCTCGCCGGCAGCAGAAGCCTCGGCGGTGGCAGCGGTGGAATCGCCGGTGCCGGAAGCAGCAGAACTGCTGTCACCGGTGGAACCGCAAGCTGCCAGACTCAGAACCATGGCAGAAGCCAAAGCTGCACTGATAAGCTTTTTCATAATATTTCCCTCCTAATAATCACAACGCCTGCTGAAAATGCTCTTCAGCCGGGCCGCACACGCCCGACGTTGTTATATAAAGGTATTATAGTCTTCCCTAACAGATTGTTCAATGTGTTAAATCGACATAGTTTGTTTACATATTTTTCATTTTATTAGTCGCTTTTCACAAAGTTTGGTTACAGAAGTTTAACATTTCGTCGCCCTGCCTATGGAAACGTCTTTTTTTATGTAAAAGGATTGCAAAATTTGTCGGAATTCGGCATAATAGAAACAATAGGATGAAAGGGGTATGGATAGTTCGATGAAATTACTGGAAGAGCGCATTAGAAAAGATGGTCAGGTTCGCCCGGGGAACGTTCTTAAGGTGGACTGTTTCCTGAACCACCAGCTGGACGTGGAACTTCTGGACGAAATCGGCGCCGAATTCAAGCGTATTTTCGGCACGGAAGGGGTCAATAAAATTCTGACCATCGAAGCTTCCGGCATTGCCATCGCCTGCATGACGGCTCGTCATTTTAATGTGCCGGTGGTCTTTGCCAAAAAAGCCAAGAGCAAAAACATTGACGGAGATGTATTCACCTCCAAAGTTCACTCGTATACATACGGCAAGGAATATGAGATCACTCTGGCCAAAAAGTTTCTGGGACCGGAGGATCGTGTTCTGATCCTGGATGACTTCCTGGCAAATGGAAAAGCCATGCGTGGGTTGCTGGATGTGTGCAAGCAGGCCGGCGCCACGGTTGTCGGCATCGGTGTGTGCATCGAAAAAGGATTCCAGACAGGTGGTCAGGAACTGCGGAGTGAAGGCTATAAACTGGCCAGTCTGGCCATTGTGGACCGCATGGAAGACGACGGCGCCCTGGTATTCCGCGCTCAGGACTGAGTTGATACAGAATCCATAAAAGGATAAAAGAAAACGTGTCCGCTACAGAAAGCGGACACGTTTTCTTTTGTGTGCCATAGACACAAGCCGAGGTTCCCCGCCCTGCCCTTCTGCCAAAGGCACAAAAAAGAGCCGCACGGCTTCGTGCGGCTCTCACTATTGCAAAAATTAGCCCTTGATGGCAGCAGCGACTTCAGCAGCGAAGTCCTCGTTGCGTTTCTCCAGGCCTTCGCCCTTGACGAAGTGGGTGAATTCGACGATCTTGATATCGCCGCCCAGTTCCTTGGCGGTGGCAGCAACGTACTTGTTGACGTCCATGCTGCCGTCCTTGATGAAAGCCTGATCCACCAGGCAGTTCTCCTTGTAGAACTTGCCCAGCTTGCCCACAGCCATCTTTTCCTTGATCGCGTCAGGCTTGTTGGCAGTCTTAGGATCGTTGGCCATCTGAGCCAGGATGATCTCCTTCTCCTTGTCGATGACGGAAGCGGGAACCGCAGCCTCGTTCAGGTAGCTGGGATTGGCAGCTGCAACCTGCATGGCAATGTCCTTGCCGAAAGCTGCAAAGCCTTCCTTGGCAGCCACTTCATCGGAAGTTTCGAACTTCACAATGACGCCATGGGTACCGCCGCCATGGACATACGCGGCGCAATGGCCCTCATAACGGGCAAAGCGGCGAACCTTGATGTTCTCCTTGATGACCAGGATCAGAGCCTTCAGAGCGTCGTCAACGGTGCCGTCGCCCATCTTGCAGCCCATCAGAGCCTCCACGTCGGCAGGGTTGGCTTCAGCAATGACATTGGCCAGATTCTTGGTGAACTCAACGAACTTTTCGTTCTTGGCAACGAAGTCGGTCTCGGCATTCACTTCGACGACGACAGCGCAGTTGGGATAAGAAACGGCATACACCATGCCTTCGGCGGCAATA
Organism: uncultured Gemmiger sp.; assembly: GCA_944382785.1. GTDB lineage: Bacteria > Bacillota > Clostridia > Oscillospirales > Ruminococcaceae > Gemmiger. The sequence goes on from CALWNO010000001.1 coordinate 67,352, forward strand.
CGGCCAGCCTTCTTGGTGGCGGTGGCCAGACCCTGCTCACGCAGGATCTCGATAGCCTTGGCGAAATCGCCGTCAGCCTGGGTCAGAGCCTTCTTGCACTCCATCATGCCGCAGTCGGTCTGCTTGCGCAGTTCCATAACGTCCTTAGCAGAAATAGCCATAACGTATCGTCCTTTCTTTGAAAAAAGTCAGCGTTGAATCGGATCGTACTGCTTCAGATCAAGCCTCGGCAGTCTCGGCGGCAGGAGCATCCTGCACGCCCTGCTTGCCTTCCAGAGCCGCATCGGCCATGGCAGCAGAGATCAGCTTGACAGCGCGGATGGCGTCGTCATTGCCGGGGATGACGTAATCGATCTCATCGGGATCACAGTTGGTATCAACAATGGCCACGATGGGGATGTGCAGCTTGCGGGCCTCAGAAACGGCGATGCGCTCCTTGTGGGGGTCAACAATGAACAGAGCCTTCGGCAGGGTCTTCATGTTCTTGACGCCGCCCAGGTACTTGTCCAGCTTTTCCATCTCCAGTTCCAGCTTGACAACTTCCTTCTTGGGCAGCAGATCAAAAGTGCCGTCTTCCTGCATGGTCTTCAGCTGCTCCATACGGTCGATGCGCTTGCGGATGGTGCGGAAGTTGGTCAGCATACCGCCCAGCCAACGAGCGTTGACGAAGTGCATGCCGCAGCGGGTAGCCTCGTCACGGATGGACTCCTGAGCCTGCTTCTTGGTGCCGACGAACAGGATCTCGCCGCCGTTGGCAGCGGTGTCGCGCACAAAGTTATAAGCCTCATCCAGCTTCTTCACGGTCTTCTGCAGATCGATGATGTAGATGCCGTTGCGCTCGGTGAAGATATACTTCGCCATCTTGGGGTTCCAGCGACGGGTCTGGTGGCCAAAGTGGACACCGGCTTCGAGAAGCTGCTTCATAGAAACGACTGCCATAATAATTTCCTCCAAAAATTTAGTTTTACCCTCCGCACCACGTAATTGTTTTCTAACCTTTCTGTTCCCAGTATGGGCCATTCGGGCACAAAAAAACAACGCAATGCGTGTGTATTGCCGAAATATAATACCACAATGTCAAGGGGATTGCAAGTATTTTTTATAAAAATATGCGATATTCAAGGGAAAACAGCGCCCATATCCCCTATTCCGGTCCCGTAAAGAATCAGATCAGACACAAAAAAGTGGAGCCGGGCGTGTGCACCGGCTCCGCCGTATCGCCTTATTCAGATAGAAATGGCATTGCAGACCTCAATCTCGCTGGGATCAATGGTCTTGTGCATGGACAGTGCCACATTGACATCATAGTCCACGATCTTGCCTGCGGAGACTGCAACCACACGATTATAGATACCTTTATCCAGCAGGTCAATGGCGTGATACCCCATCAGAGAAGCGTTCACACGGTCACGAACCGTGGGAGAACCGCCACGCTGAATATGGCCCAGAACGGTGGCACGGGAATCCACACCCGTGACTGCCTGGATCTGATTGGCCAGCTCCTGCGCACCGATCACGCCTTCGGACACAATGATGATGAAATGCTTTTTGCCGGTAAACTGGGTCTGCCGCATCCGCTGCAGAATATCCCGCTCAAAATCGAAGGGACGTTCCGGCAGCAGAACAGCCAGGGCTCCAGTAGCAATGCCCACATTCAGAGCAATGTAACCAGCATGGTGTCCCATGACCTCAACCACGCTGCAGCGGTCATGGCTCTGGGTGGTATCGCGCAGTTTGTCAATGGCTTCCACTGCCGTATTCATGGCCGTATCGTAACCGATGGTATATTCGCTGCAGGCAATATCATTATCGATGGTGCCGGGGATGCCGATGCAGGGAATTCCCTGGTTGGCCAGAGCACGAGCCCCCATGAAAGAGCCGTCACCGCCGATCACCACAAGGGCGTCGATGCCCAGTTCCTTGCAGCGGGCCAAGCCCTTGGCCTGCCCTTCTTTGGTCTTGAACTCCAGGCAGCGGGCCGTATACAGGATGGTGCCGCCCCGGTGGATGATCTCAGACACGCTGCGCACATTCATCTCGTAGCATTCGCCGTTGATCAGGCCATTGTAGCCGCGCTGGATGCCCATCATGCGATATCCACGGGTAATACCGGTGCGCACAATGGCGCGAACGGCAGCGTTCATACCGGGCGCATCACCGCCGCTGGTCAAGACGCCGATGGTTTTAATCTCCTTAGCCATAGATTTCCCTCCCGTTAAATCAAAGGCTTGGCGTTTTTTACTCCGTTTTGCGGGTATTCCGCCAATGGGGATACGGCCTTTTCCGGCCGTGTGTTAAAGGTGTAACAATCCCCGTAAAGTATTATACCATATACAAGCCCTGCCAATTATGGACAAATCTTGCAAAAGATATGGATTTATTTTGCTACCTGTTCCTTCACATGATCTTGGCCCAGAATCCGTTCCAGTTCCCGGCGCAAAATGGGCAAATCATTGGCCCAAAGGCTTTGCGGAGCACGCATACGCTGGCCGGAATCTTCGAATTTGAAGTAAACCGGCGTGGGGCCGTCAAATATATTGTGCAGAAGATTTTCGATCTTTGCCATTTCCGGGCTCTGGCGGGACGGCACCAAAAGCCACAGCCCGATCACCTTGCGGGAAGTTCCGGTGGCGGAGGGACCGGGAGTGGCGGGGCGTCCTGCCGGCGTGGCAAATCCCATGGCAGGGTCATAGGAATCAGCCGGAGCAATCTGTTCCGCCACCAGGCGGGTTCCCTCCTCCTCTTTGTAGGAAACCCGTCCGGAGACTACCACAACGGCGTTTTCCTGCAGATAGGCGCGATAGGAAGAGAAAACCCGCGGGAATACCAGCAATTCCATCGTTCCGGTCAGATCTTCTACCGTGGTAAAGGCCATAAGGGTGTTGGACTTGGTGGTCATTACCTTGCTTTTGACCACTGTGCACAGCAGTGTGACCGTCTTGTTGTCAAACTCCTTGGCATCGTCACCACTCAGCTGGGAGATGGTACAGGTAGAGACTTTCTGGATTTTTTCCCGGTAAGCGTCCAACGGATGACCGGACAGGTACAGCCCGGAGACCTCCTTTTCCATCTTGAGCAGTTCGGAAGTGGGATATTCCGGCAGATTCGGAACTTTGTAATCCTCGGCAGCGGCATCTGCACCATTGCCTGCCAGAGCACTGAACAGATCCAACTGTCCTTCCAGATTCTGGCGGGCATCGGTTTCCACGCTTTTCAAAATGCCTTCCACGCTCTGCATCATACCGTGACGGCTGGGTTCCAGGGCGTCAAAGGCGCCGGCGCGAATCAGGTTTTCCAAGGCACGGCGGTTCAGTTCGGCACCCCGCATCCGTTTGCAGAAGTCGTACAGGCTGCGGAACGATCGTTCCCGGCGTTCCCGGATCACACCCTCGATCAGGTTGCGACCCACGCTCTTGACGGCATTCAGACCAAAACGGATGCTGTTGCCGTCGGCCGTGAAACCGCCGCGGGAGATATTGATGTCCGGAGGCAGTACCTTGATACCCAGCCGCTGACATTCGGTGGAGTATTCAATCACCTTGGAGGTGTTGTCCAGTACGCTGGTCAGCAAAGCTGCCATGAATTCCTGGGGATAATGGCATTTCAGATAGGCTGTCTGGAACGCCACATAGGCATAGCAGGCGGCGTGGGATTTATTGAAGGCGTAGGAGGCAAAACTGCTCATGTCATCATAGATGGCATTGGCGGCATCTTCCGAAATGCCGTTGCGGATGCAGCCGGGACATTCCTTTCCCGGCTCGGTGCACCCGTACACAAAATGGGCGCGCTCGGCCTCCATGACCTTGTGCTTTTTCTTGCTCATGGCACGGCGGACGTTGTCGGCCTGGCCAAAGCTGAATCCGGCCAGTTCCCGGCAGATCTGCATGACCTGTTCCTGATAGACGATGCAGCCGTTGGTCACATCCAGAATATGGGCGAGCTGGGGGGTTCGATAGCTGATCTTGTCCGGTTCGCGCCGGTTGCGCAGGTAGGTAGGAATGGAATCCATGGGACCGGGACGATACAAAGAGATCAAAGCGATGATATCTTCCAGGTCTTTTGGCTTCAGCCCGGTCAGCACCTGCTTCATGCCGGTGGATTCCAGCTGGAACACGCCTTCGGTCTCGCCGTTGGTCAGCATGGCGTAGGTGGCCTGGTCGTCGTAGTCGATAGATTGATGGGTGAAAGCGGGGTCCCGACGCTGTACCGCCACTTCGGTATCATGGATGACCGTCAGGGTACGCAGCCCCAGAAAATCCATTTTCAACAAACCCAAACGTTCGATTTCGGTCATGTTGAACTGGGTAACCGGCAAGCCGTCGTTGGTGGAAAGAGGCACATATTCGGTAGCTGCTTCCCGGGTGATCACCACACCGGCTGCATGGGTGGAGGCGTGGCGGGGCATCCCCTCTACCTTCAAAGAGGTATCGATGAGTTCATGCACCTGGGGATCAGCATCGTACAGATTTTTCAAATCCGGGGAAACTTCCAGCGCATGCTGCAAAGTCATCTTCAGTTCCATGGGAATGAGCTTGGCCACCCTGTCCACATCCTGATAGGACATGCCCATGACGCGGCCCACATCCCGCACGGCAGCCCTGGCTGCCATGGTACCAAAGGTCACGATCTGTGCCACATGGTCCCGGCCGTATTTTTCATTGACATAGTCGATGACCTCCTGCCGGCGTTCGTAGCAGAAGTCCACATCAAAGTCCGGCATGGAAACACGTTCCGGGTTCAGAAACCGCTCGAAAATGAGATTGTACCGGATGGGGTCAATATCGGTGATGCCCACACAGTAGGCGGCCAGACTGCCGGCACCGGACCCACGTCCCGGGCCTACCGGAATCCCCCGATTTTTGGCATAATTGATAAAGTCAAAAACAATGAGGTAGTAGTTGGTATACCCCATTTTTGAAATCACACCGATTTCATACTGCAACCGGTCTTTCAGTTCCTGTGTCACATGGCCGGGATAACGGCGTTCCAGGCCGTCCCAACACAGCTTTTCAAAGTAGGCCTGGTTTTCCATGCCGTCAGGAGCTTTGAAGTACGGCAGCTTTGTCTCACCATAATGGAAGTCAAAGTGGCACTGCTCTGCGATGTGATTGGTGTTTTCACAGGCTTCCGGCACCATGGAAAACAAATCATACATCTCATCGGTGCTCTTGACATAGAATTCATCGGTCTGAAATTCCATGCGATCGGCATCGGCGATGGTCTTGCCGGTCTGGATGCACAGCAGAATGCTCTGCATCTTGGCGTCTTCCCGTGTCAGATAGTGGGCATCGTTGGTGGCCACCAGCGGAATGCCGGTTTCCCGGGAAAGGCGGATCAGCTGGGGCAGAACGATGTTGTCCTCTTCCAGGCCGTGGTCCTGCAATTCAATATAATAGTTGCCCTCACCGAACAGATTCTGGTAATACAGGGCTACCTGCTTGGCACGTTCATAATCCCCGGCCAGAATCGCCTGGGGGACCTCCCCCGCCAGACAGGCAGACAGACAGATCAACCCTTCGTGGTGCTGTTCCAGCAGTTCCTTGTCCACCCGGGGCTTGGAATAAAATCCCTCCAGGAAACCGGCGCTGACCATCTTGATCAAATTCTTGTAACCGGTCTCATCCTTGCACAGCAATACCAGATGATGGTTGCCGTCAATGCGGTTGACCTTATCAAACCGCGTGCGGGTGGCCACATACACTTCGCAGCCGATGATCGGCCGGATACCGGCGGCTATGGCCGCATCGTAAAACTGCACACAACCATACATAACGCCATGGTCGGTGATGGCAACGGCAGTCTGCCCCAGCTCCTTGATACGGTCAAACAGCTTATCAATGCGGCAGGCACCGTCCAGCAGGCTGTATTCCGTGTGCAGGTGCAGATGGGCAAACTGTCGTGTTACTTGCTCAGGCATGTTGTTCCTTTCCTTCGGTCTCGGGCGGAGTGTTCAGGCGCTGGGCCGCCTGCTGGATTCGCTTGAACCGATGCGACAGCCCGGCCTTGCTCACCGGCGGATTGAATTTTTCCGCCAGCCGCGCCAGGGGCAGATCCGGATACTGCATCCGCATTTTTGCGGTAGTCAAAAGCGGTTCCGGCAAAGTTTCCAAAGCTCCGGCTTCCTCCAGGGTTCGAATCGCCATCTGGACCTGTACCGCCGCCTGTACGCTCTTGCCCAGGTTGGCGGTTTCACAGTTGGAAAGACGATTGGTTTTGTTGCGCATTTCGTTGTACATGCGCTGTTCCATGATCCGCATGGCTGCGTTGCCGGCTCCCATGAAGGTCAGTAAATCTTCAATGTGATCGCCCGCTTTGATATAGACGGTACTGGCCCCCTTGCGCAGAGCGCGGTGGGGGTGAAACTCATGCTCGGCCAGAATAGCCTCCAGCTGCTGAGAAAGCTGGTAGCGGGTGGAGAGAAATTCAATATTATACCCTTTTTCCGGGTCCGTGGCTGTGCCGCAGCACAAAAAAGCGGCCGCCACAAAATGGGAAACACATTGCTGACACTTGAAGCAGCCCGGTTTGATTCGCAGGGCGGTCTCCCGACCGGTATGACCAAAGAGGTCCAGCATCTTACGAACTTCTTCGGGTTCCTTGACGCTGAACTCATAAACCACCGAACCGGCCGCACGCTCTTTATGCAGAAGCTGCCCGGCAATCCCGCAGCGAGAATACATCTTCTGAGCAAAATTGGCCACGCCCTCGGTTTCCGTCTGCAACACAATCCCGCGGTCATCAAAATATTTGCCAAAGCAGGCAATTGCATAGGCCGCAGCAGTGCAGCAGCACGGACGGCTGACTTTACGGCGCAAAATTTCCGCTTTGACATCCTGAGAAAAGCTCATCTTGCGGATGCCTCTTTCTGACCAAACGGTCACATGGTACGTTTTGCATCCCGATGCAAAACGGTGGGGGTATATCCCAGTTTGCCGCAGAATTCAGCCAGCTTGCGGGCAAAGGTGATGGAGCGGTGCTTGCCACCGGTACAGCCGATGGCGACAACCAACTGACTTTTTCCTTCCTTCACATACAACGGCAGAGAGTACTCCAGCATACTTTCATAGCGGCGCAGCAGTTCCTGGGATTCCGGTGCCGCCATGACATAATCTACCACCGGCTGATCCAGGCCGGTCAGTTCCTTCAGTTCCGGTACATAGAATGGATTGGGAAGGCAACGCACATCCAGTACGATGTCTGCTTCCTGGGGAAGTCCATATTTGAACCCGAAGGACATGATATTCAGCGACATGGCACACTGCCCCCGATCCAGAAACAGACCGCAGATGCGTTCTTTGGTTTGAGCAGTGGACAGCTGGGTGGTATCAATAATATACCGGGCACGATCACGAAGCGGCTGCAGAATGGCTCTTTCCCGGCGGATGGCTTCATCAATGGGCAGCCGCCCGTTGAGGGTCATGGGATGAACGCGCCGGGTCTCCTTATACCGGCGCCGGATCACCGGATCAGCTGCATCCAGGAACAGAATATCGTATTCCATCTTTTTATCATCCAGAGCAGCCAAGGCTGTTTTGACTTCTTCCACCGAACGTAGTCCGCGGATATCCATCACCACAGCCACACGATTGAGCTGGTTTTCCCCCTGCAGGGCAAAGTCGACAATACGGGGCAGCAGCCCGGCCGGAATGTTATCAATACAAAAGAAACCGATATCCTCCAGTGCATTGGCAGCCATTGACTTGCCCGCACCGGAAAGTCCCGTCACGACCAGAAAATTCATGCTGTTCCTCACTTCCCTGCTGTGTCTGAACCCAACGTTCAGCGCACGACCCTGATTTCGCGCTCCAGCACATGGCCGGTTTTTTCCTTGACAATGTCGCGGACCTTGTCGGTCAGTTCCACTACGTCGGCGCAGGTGGCACCGCCGGTATTCACCACAAAGCCGCAGTGTTTCTGGCTGACGGCCGCACCGCCCACCGAAAAGCCACGCAGCCCACACTGTTCAATCAGCTGCCCGGCAAAGCATCCGGCAGGCCGCTTGAAGGTACTGCCGGCCGAAGGCATATCCAAGGGCTGCTTCTCCCGCCGGCGGGACATATAGTCCTGCATTTGGGCCTGAATTTCCTCATGGTTTCCGGGCTGCAGAACGAGCTCCGCTTCCAGGATGCACCAGGGCTGTTTTTCAAAAATGCTGGTGCGATATCCCAAAGCCAGTTCTGCCGCCGGCAGGGTCCGCAGTTTCAGGTCCTCATCCAGAAAGGTGACCCGATCCAGTACGTCCTTCATCTCTCCGCCGTAAGCACCGGCGTTCATATACACTGCACCGCCGACTGTGCCGGGAATCCCGAAGGCAAATTCCAACCCGGTCAGATCCAGTTCAAGGGCACGGTTGCAGACCGAGACCAGCAAGGTACCGGCACTGGCGGTCAGACGGGTTCTGCCATCCGGCAGAGTCTGTGCGGTGGCCTGTGTTTTCATATCTGTCAGACAAATCACCGCACCCGAAAACCCTTCATCTGCGAACAAGGTATTGGAGCCGTTCCCCAGCAGATAGGTACGCACACCGTTGCGGCGGCAGAGTTCCAGGGTTTTTGTCAGTTCCACCACCGTGCGAGGTTTGCAGAATACCGCAGCCGGGCCGCCAATTTTGAAGGTGGTGTGCCGGTCCAGCGGTTCGTTATAAATACAGGGCAGCGCCTGAGCGCCCATCGCATCCAGCAGATCGGCAATCGGCTTTTGAATCATGCTTGCCCTCCCCTTCTGATTCATTTTGTGCGCGGCCTTGTCAGATGGAATCAGCCAGCGCCGCCGCACCAATCACACCTGCATCGTTGCGCAGCACGCAGGCAGCAATGACCGGATTGCGTCCGGTGGTGATATTGTGGGTTTCCCGTTCCACATATTCGCGGACGGGGGCCAGGAGAACCTCCCCCTGGTTGGATACGCCACCGCCGATGCAGATCACTTCGGGCTGGAAGGTATTGACTACATTGGCAACGCCGCAGGCAACATATTCCATCCAGGTCTCGACCACCTGCTTGCCGCAGGCATCTCCGGCCGCCATGGCGTCAAATGCAGTTTTGGCGTTCACATGATCCAGATCGCCGGCAATCTTCCACATGATGGTGTCGGGATTCTGCTTCATGGCCTCCTTGGTATCTTCGCTCAGCGCACGGGCAGAAGCGTACCGCTCCCAGCAGCCCCGGCGCCCGCAGTTGCAGGGGCGGCCATCTTTGACAATCACAGTGTGGCCCATTTCTCCGGCGGCAAAATTGAACCCGCGCAGAATTTTCCCGCCCAGGATGATACCGCTTCCGATACCGGTGCCCAGCGTCACGATGACTGCATCCCGGTAGCCCTTGGCACCGCCGGCCAGATATTCACCGAAAGCGGCTGCATTGGCATCATTTTCCACGTAAACCTTGCAGCCCAACAGCTGTTCCATGTCGGGGCCGAGATTCCAGTCATAGTAACCGAAGTTGGTGTTATATCCCACAAAGCCGGTGGTGAAATTCACACTGCCGGGGGTGCCGATGCCTACATAGGAAACCTGCGAGAAATCCAGCTTTGCTTCCTTGGCAACGGCGCGGCACAGGTCTGCCAGCGCATGCTCCAGGTCTTCCGCCGGTCGGGGCAGACGGGTCGCCCAGGTCAGTTTGGCCACGATCTCATATTTTTCATTCACAAGTCCGGCGGTCATAGTAGTGCCGCCCAGGTCGATACCGATGGTGTACTGGCTCATAACAAAATGCCTCCTATTTCCTGCGCACATCCGCGATGATGGCGCTTTAGTTCCGCAACCAAATTTTCCGCACTGGCGTTCACGATCAGTTCCTCGGGGAAGTGAATCTCTTCCACCAGAGCAAACAGGGCCGTCATATTTTCCCGTAACTGCCGGATGCTGTGGGCATCCGTGTCCAGGGAAATCCGGCAGCCGTTTTTCAGACAGGCTTTCAGCAGTGCCCGCATGTTGGGGATACCGTCTTTACGCACCTGAAAGGAGTTGCCGTTCAACTCCACCACCTTGTTGTTTCTGGCAAATGCTCTGGTCACCAGATCGTAGTCATAGCGGTAATGTTCCTGCTCCGAATGGCCGATGCAGTCCACATAGGGATTTTCCGCCACCCCAAGCCAAAGCCGGTTGGCTTCCTTTTCGGTCAAAAGGCCCGGCACGCAGGGACTATGAATGGATGCCACCACCCAGTCCTGAGAAGCCAGCATACGGTCAGGCAGATCCAGACCGCCCTTGGTATCCATCACATTGACTTCCACGCCGTACAGCATGACCACCTTGCCAATGGTGCGGGGCATGGTACTCCAGTTACCGAAATGCCAGATATGAGGCGAATCCGGCATGGAGGGGGCGTGGTCGGTCAACGCCATGGCACGGTAGCCCAGCTTTTCAGCCTCGGTCGCCATCTCCAGAGCGGTGTGGAAGGCGTGGGTGGCGCAAAGCGTATGGGTATGCAGATCAGCAATCACTTGCATTCGGGTTGGTTCCTCACTTTAATGGTTTCATCAAAATCCGGTAATATCGTTTTGCAGGCCCAGGCTGTTCAGCAGATCCTGCGCAGCATTGTAGCCCATTTCTTTCTGACGGTTGTTGATGGCAGCGGTTTCCAGAATCACCGCCAGATTCCGTCCGGGCATGACAGGAATCAGCATGCTGGGAACATTGACACCCAGGATATCGTAGCTGTCGTGTTCCAGGCCGGTGCGGTCATAATTCTTGGTACGTTCCCAGGGTTCCAGCTCCACGACCATTTCCACCTCTACGCTGTTCTTGACAGCGCCGGCGCCGAACAAGCGGGCCACGTTGATAATGCCGATGCCCCGCAGTTCGATGAAATGGCGGATGTTTTCCGGTGCCATGCCCATGATCTTGCGGCTGGAAACCTTGCGCAGCTCAACCGCATCGTCGGCAATCAGGCGGTGGCCGCGCTTGACCAGCTCAATGGCGGTCTCACTTTTGCCCACGCCGGAATCGCCCAGGATCAGGATTCCCTCGCCGTACACTTCCACCAGAACCCCGTGACGGGTGATGCGGGGCGCCAGTTCAGTGTTCAGGGTGGTGATGAGGGTGATCATCAATACGGAAGTCATTTCTTCAGAGAGCAGCAGCGGCACACCGTATTGTTTGGCAAATTCAAACATTTCCGGCGGCGGAGTCATGCCGCGGGACACAATAACGGCCGGCGGCACAAAGGAGAACAGCTTTTCCAAATGGGTACGCCGGACAGCCGGATCCAGCTCTTCCAGGTAGGAAAGTTCGGTCAGCCCGATGATCTGGATGCGGGTATTGTCAAAGTACTGATAATACCCCGCCAGCATGATGCCGGGACGATAGACTTCCGCAGAGTAGACCTTGATTTCCTTCAGGTCCTTGGGGGTGTAGGCAGTTGCCAGATTGGATTCTTCCGCCAGTTTGGCCAGAGTTACAGAGAATTGCGCCACAGATGTTCTCCCCTTTCAAAAACGATATGCGATAAAGCCGACAACTTTACCATATTTCTTATTTATTATACCGTACGCGCCTCTCTTTGTACAGAGACGCCCGCACAAATCAATCCGTTATTCAACCGTGGCAGAGGGTTGCCGCCCCTGCCCGGACCTTTCCGTCCAGCCAGTGCAGCGCAGCCGCAGCCAACGCGGTAAAAACCAGATAAGCCCCAAACAGCAGCAGGGTATCACGACGGGACAAAGCCGCCAGATCAAAGCCTTCCACCAGGCGCAGGATGATCACATGATGCACCAAGAATACAGCATAGGAATACTTGCCCAGCAGTGCACACAGGCGCCGCACCGGGCCAACAGCCACAAAATCCGCTGCCAGAATCAGAACCACAAAGGTAGCGGCCCCAAACAGAGCGCAGACAATCTTTGTGTCCCAGCCTCCCAGAAAACTCTGGACGGCCAGCAGCAGCCCAGCGGCAACAGCCAGCCACACCTGCTTTTTGCGGGAAAGCCCCACCAGCAGCATGCCGAAGAAGAACTCCGGCAGATGAATGGCCACCAGCCGGGCATCCCATCCGGTCAGATGAATCGCCGTACCCGCCACGCAGGTGACGGCAAAGGTAACCCAGGGATGCTTGCGGTATCCGTACAGCAGAACCGGAAACAAAAGATACAGAAAAAGGATGCTGCCCAGAAACCATTCGCCCACGCAGGCAAAGTCCTGACCCACCCATCCGGCCGCAACCGCGAAATTGTCCAGGCCCAGGACAGTAAGGACCAGGGTAATGGTTTTGGCCCCGGCATAATACCCCGGTCGAAGAACAAAACGAAGGGAGAAACAGATGGCCCAGGCAAGCCAGAACATGGGATAGACAGCCCGGAACCTCTTTTTGTAGAAGGCTGCCGGTTCAAAGTGTTCCGGCGCCGTATAGCACAGCGAAGCCCCGGAAACAATAAAAAACAGGGTGGAGCCAAAGTCGCCCAGATAAATGCCGAAAGGCAATGTGCTGGTAAAAAGTTTGTGAGGCAATGTAAAGTATCCGGTCACCGAGGCATTGAAATGGATGATCAGAATGCAGATCAATGCCACCGTGCGGATCAGATCCAGATAAAAAAGCCGGGGTTTCTTCATTTGTCAGCCTCCCTGCTGTCCAGCAGTGCATGTTTGATTCGTCTGGCCAGCAATTTTCCGGCCCCCGCCGGTGTCTGGACCGGCCACAGGGAAGCCTGGTATACATCGGCGCAGGCCAGTATCTGCCCTTCCGTCCCTGCATCTGCGCTGTAAAATCCGTTTTGCTGTGCCAGCAGAGGAAGCAGCCAGAAATCCTTGCTTTCCTTGAGCGGCGGCAATCCTTGGGGAAATGCCGCGCCGCGAAGCAGTAGGCATCCTCCATTGGGAACCGGCAGAGGTTGCTCTTCCTCCAAAGGCACCTGTACATGCAGCTGCTGCATTGCCTTTTTCACAACCGGCAGATCGGTTTGCCACCGCCGCCATTTTGCCCGGGCGTACGCCGGATACAACGGCATAGCGGGGCCCAGCACCCCCAACGTGGGATGCGCTTCAAACAATGCCGCTGCGGCAGCGGCAGCAGAAGCGTCCCAGGTGGCCTGACCCTCATACCAATGCAGGGGACCTTCCCGAAACCAGGACAGGGAAACAGCGTAGATTGTTTCCGGCTGCAGGGTTCTTCCCTGCTCCACCTCTTCTGTACTTAGAAACACCACCGGTTTTCTCTGCGCACTTTCCGGAATCCGATAATGCCAGTGAAGGTTCTGACTCATCCTTGTCAGCGGCTGCGTGGGAAGCAGACTCCGGATCAGGTCGTCCACCGGGAAAGCCGTATTATCTTTGACGTAGGTATACAACTGGGCGGCGGCGCGGCCATCCGTACGGCGCAGCTCATCCCCATAAGGTGTGAAAAGGCTCCGCCGTTTGAAAAACGGACAACCATCCCGGAGAATCAGTTCCATCGGGCAGGCCATGATCGGATTGACGAACACATCGCGCAAGGCTTCCCCATCCACCACCGTATCCCAGTGGTATCCAAGCCCGGCAAAATGCTCCGTAAACCGTGTTTCGTGGAACCGGATGGACTCCTCATAGGTGTGAGGCAGTGAAATCTTCTGCCAATACTGCCAGAAATCCTCGTACATGGGGCGGCGTACCGCAATAAAATGGGATTGAATGTGCTCCGGCACCCGACCTTGGCGGCCAAACCGGCGGCTGCGCATGGCGTAGTGTCGGCTCAAGCCCCAGAAATCCAATTCCGGGCGGGCCTGCATCTGATCAAACATCTTCTGCAGCGAACAGACCGGACCGGCCAGAGTATAGTTCATGAGGATGACTTCCTCAAATCCATCCAGAGCCGCCCGGCCTATCTGCAACAGGGCATCCCGATAAGCCCCTACGTCCATTCCTGTATTTTCCCGTTCAAGAAAGGGAATCTCATTTTCCATCAGCCAAGCACGGCTGTCTTGTGTCAGGGTGCCGTTATGTACAAAGAAAAGGACCCGTGATTGCTTCCTCATGGCTTGTACCGCAAAACGGCAGGCCGTATCGGCCTGCCCGCGAGGATCATAATGGAAATAAATCACGAGTCTGTTATTCATGGTGCTGTTTCTCAATCTTCGTAAGGGGCACCGTGCGGGCCGAACACCGCGCGCTTTGCATGCATCATCCCCCAATACATGCCGCTGGGCATGCGGTCCCGCAGCCAGTTGCGGGTACGCCGCCGCCGGCTGTTGGCATAGGGACCATAGGTCCGGAACAGGCCGAAATGCCGTTTGCGGGAGAAGGCAATGGCCGCCTGCGAAGCGTTGCCGAAAGTGGTACAGTTAAACACGCGGGCCAAAGGCCGGATCAATCCGCTGGCATAGGCCTGCATGGCATCACACCGGCTGACGGCAAACTCGGTGCTCATGAGCTGAGCCGGATAATATCCCGCCGCCTGAGCCACGAAAGGATAGATCCGTTCAATGGCATGGCTGATGGTGCCATCCTGCGGCAAGGGTTCCGGCGGAAAGTCTTCATGTTTCCAACCATGATCAAACAGGGGAGCCAATGCGGCCGGACGGAACCAGAAAACACTGCCGAAGGGGGCAATGGGGGCCTTTTCCCCCGACATGGGAACGTTCAGCCCCAGTGTTTTGGCCAACTGCTTGGTGTTGTCAAAATTGGGGCCCCAGCCGTTGGAACACATGTTCATAAAATACAATCCATGGGTGGGAAACGGCGGGCACAGAATACCCAGGCGCGGGTCTTTCTCAAACTCACACAGGACATTCAATACATGATCGGCATTCTTGCAGACGTTTTCGTTGCACACATACCCGAAACTGGCGCCCACGCTGCCGGGCTTGGTCTGGATGGCCTTTTTATCGTGCATGAAGCAGGCGTAATCATACCCCTTCAGATAAGGGGCTAGGTCACACAGGAAAGCGGCCACATCGCGTCCCCGGTTTTCCACCGTCACCACTGTTACACTGTGCAGCGGCACAGCGGCAAAGGCCTTTTCGATCTGCTGCTTTTTCTCCTCCGTGTTGGTAGAGATAAAAACATCTGTTTCCGGCGGCATATTGCGGGCAAAGTCCATACTTTGCGGCAGCATGTCCATGAAATACAGGTGCATGGCCAGAGCAATACGCCGGGTTTTACGCACATTCTGCGCACAGGGTTCATCCTGCAAGGTGGGCATGATCAGCCGCGTCAGGCTCAGGTCGCGGGTAAAGTCAAAGGGATGCATGGTGCGGATCATATTGGACCAGATCAGATCCAGGGGATAATCGGTGTGGTCCCGCAGATAGGCGTACAATTCCCGCACAGGTTCGCCCGCGGTATCATTCAGGTATGCTTCATACTCATGCATAAAGCTGCGCCGCTTGAACAGAGGACATTTTTTGTCGCGCAGCAGACGCGCCGGACACACAAGAAGCGGATAATCGGTAAAATCCTTCAGATCATCCGTCTTGACATACACATCCCACTTGTACCCTTTGTCCTCAAAGATCTTGGTAAAGACAGACTCGTACCGCTGCACAGAATCGGTATAGCCGTTGATCATCGGCATTTCGTCCCAATATTTCTGCAGATCGGCGGACTGAATAAATCGTTTACGATACACAATGAAGTGAGACTGGATATGCACCGGCAAAAAATCAAAGATATGCTTGCCCTTGAAGGGGTTTCCTTCAGCACCATGATGGATGGTCAACCCCCAGAAATCCAGATCCTGGTTCTGTGCCATGGTGTCAAACATTTCCTGCAGCGGACGAACCGGCCCCATCAAGGTGGAGTTGGTCATGACCACTTCATCAAATTCACTCAGCCGCTGCCAGCCGTATTGATCCAGAGCTGTTTTGTACGCCCACACATCCAGGCCTTTGTTTTCGCGCACAATGATATTGTCGGTGAAGCGGCTGAAAGCCTGACGGCCCTGATCGCTGAGCTTGCCGTTGCACACCACAACCAGTTCCGTAAGGTTTTTCACCAGATCGTTCAGATAATAGACGAGGAAATCGTCCACATACCCTTGCTTTTCAAAGAAAAAAAAGATTCCCAGTCGTTTCATGGAGCATCCTTTCCGTTTTTGTCAGGCGTTCAGACCGGCATCCTGCATGATCTGCCGGATCTCGGTGGGGTCGCCCCATACGCCGGGGCTGTCATACGGACGATCGGGGAAGGCACCGTAATCCAGCTTGATCTTGTAATTTTTGTCCTTCAAGAACTGTTCCACCCGCTGGGCCAGCGAAATAGGCTTGCCGGTACAGACATTGATGATACCGTCAATTTTTTCCTGCACACTGGCAGCCACAATCATCCGGGCCAGTTCGTCCACATCGATGAAGTCATAGAGATTCTTGCCGCTGGTAAAGGGAAAGGTTTTCTTTCCATCCAGTTCAGCCTGGGTGATCTTGGCAAAGATGGAGCTGCCGTGAGCCTCATCACCGGTAATATAATATGCGCGCAGCCAGTGCAGGCGGCAACCGGTGTCTGCCAGCGAGAGCATCAGGCTCTGCCGGAGGGCATTTTTGGCAATGCCGTACTGGCTTTGGGGATTGCAGGGAGTATCGGCTTTGATCGGGCCTTCCCAATATCCGACCTCATGCATGGTTCCCATGACAGAGAGAGCAGGCAGACCACCGGCAGCCATGTTGTTCAGGAACACCGTATGGCTGGACAGGTCTTTCATATGACTGGAAGCATTGTGCCGAAATCCGTCACGCCAGGCCATATGGATGCAGACATCCGGACTGCCGAGAGCACGGTAGATTCCCTTATCCCCACTGAAAAGAGGGACATCACAAAATTCGGCACGCTCGTCCACGCCTTTGAAAGCGAAGTCGGCCGCGATGACCTGATATCCCATGTCCAGTGCCGTCTTGACAACATGGCGGCCAATATATCCGGCAGCGCCGGTCACAAGAATCTTTTTCATTTTAACAGTTTCTCCTCCTTGTTCGGAAGATAGGCATACAGCCCCTGGGTATGGGTAGCATACAGGAATGCAGCCACCGCCTGCTTTTTATTGTGCCCTGCCACACGCAAAAAGTCAAGTGCACTGCTCTTTCCATCCATATCCCGCAAAGCCCGGCGCAGTGTGCGCCAGGCACGGCGACAGACAGCATCGGAAGCACGGCAATCCCGAAGCTGGTGCATCAGAAACGTGATAAACTCTGCCTTCCGCGCCGCCCATACATCGGCAAAACGCCCATTTTCGCACCGGGATTCGGCGGCGCGATACTCCGCACGTACCCAGTTGGGAAGGGTCTGCACCCGAGCAACCACCGCTCGTACGGTGGCGGCAGAGGTACTGTCGGAGCGCTCATAGTGCCGGTAAAAAGGAACCGGGTCAAACACCGCCCCGGCATTATGGGCATATACTTCCGCGTTGAACAGAAAATCTTCCAGGCCAAAACGGCAGTTTTCGTCAAAGCGGATATCCTGCAGGAAATCCCGGCGATAGAAGGTGTTCCACACAAACTGGGGTCCGCTGTTTGACAAAAATTGCAAATAAGCGGTGCCGTCTTTGCCGGCCGGCAACCGGCAGGGACTTCCTTCCGCGTGGGGCAGCGTAACCATATAACCGGCATCGGTCTGGCGTTGCAGTTCATAACCCCCGCGAATCATCTCAGCACCGGTTTCCCTGATCAGATTTTCGGCTCGCTGCAGGGCATTCGGCATATAGCAATCATCATCATCGCAAAAGCCGACATACATTCCCTTTGCCTGAGCAAGTCCCGCATTGCGCGCCGCGCAGATTCCGCCGTTTTTCTGCGAGAAGACCCGGACGCGAGAATCCTGCTCTGCCAGTTTTCGGCATAAATCGATGCTGCCGTCCCGGGAGCCGTCATCCACCAGCAGCAGTTCCAGATCCCTGACCGACTGCCCCAGAATGCTGTCTGCGGCAGCCTGCAGAGTTTCAACTGCATTGTATACCGGTATGATGATACTGAACAGCGGTTGCTGCATCACTGTCACCTTCCATGTTTGCTTTTCATCATTTCATACAGCCGCGCATAGGGAAGCGGCAGCCGGAATGTCTCTTTCAAAAAGGCATTTTTCCATCTGGACTGACGCAAATCGGCGGCAAACGTTTTGGGGTGCCTCAGGTACAGACCAAAGTTTTTGGGCGCAGCCAGTGCCCAGGTGGCACCGTCTTCCACCGTAATGGACCCCAATGCCCGGATATCCTCCCGCTTTGGGTTGCGCACCAGATCCAAGTACGCATCGGTCAGCAGATCCACCGGCAGGGACAGCTTTTCCCACGGGCTGCTGCGCCACTCTCGGGCAAAACGAAGTGCGGCGTCCTGAACGCGTCCAATGCGCTCATCCGGCTTCGTTTGCTCCAACAGGGGCTCCATTTTCCCCTGCTGTTCCCTGTAACCAATGGTTGCTCCGCAAGGCTCCGAAATCAGACGTTCCAGCATGGGCTGTCCCACCCAATACCACAGCGGTGCCGGGTTGCCTGCAAACAGGAAAGCCCGGGCGCGCTCAGACGGAAGAGTCTGGTGCAGGCGGGAATCACAGGCAAGACAGGCGCCTTGCATATCTGTCATGCAAAGGCGTTCCAAAATTCGCTGGGTCGTGCCGCCGCTGCCTATATCCACAAGAACCGGTGGGTTTTCCCGCAGGCAATTCTGCCGCAGGTAAGCACGAATTCTTTCCGCTTGTTCCCGCACCGAGATGCCTGCCGTGGTTTTGCTCAGCGCAGCAATACCCAGAAGCTGATCCTGAACCGCAGGCAAAAGAGGGCGGGTCCGAAGATCCACCGTCTGCCGCACATCGGCCCCGTGCAACGCTGCGGAAGTGTCAAACCCGCAATACGCCAGTACCTGACCGACGGAGAGGACCTGCCGCGGCAACGCATCGGCAAGCAGGGACAGTCCTTCCCTGTTCATGGGAAGCTGCAGCAGCGCCGGGCAAAGACTGCGTCTGGAAACCTTCAGATAGTCTGCCTGTCGGCCATAAAGTTCCTGATAGATCCGGCGTACCAGAAACATGTCACGAGCCAGAAATACCAGACGATTGGCATCCGCTTTGCCGTATGTCTCATGCAGCCAGACGGCAAAGGCGGTGAGGAGCGGTCCGATCACGCCAAACCCCAGCGCATCCAGCTGATTATCCGCATCCTGCAGCCGGTTCCGCACAAAGGCATACAAAGCACCCTGCCGGGCATCTGTCGGCCTCGGAACGTGGAGCGGCATCGCCGGCGGTGGAACCAGAAATCCCCGGATTCCCGCCAAAGCGGCTCCCAGAATGTCCACGCGCCGGTCATTCCCCACAAACAAAATCTGAGAGGGCGAGAGTGACTTCTCCTGCAAAAAGACCCGAAACAGTTTTCCGCTTCGCTTTTGGACCCCATATTCGGAGGAAACATAAACCCCGTCCAGGAAATCAAACCCGCAGCGCTTGAGCAAGGCGGAAATCTGATGTCCGGACAAATACATATCCGAAATCGCGTATACTGTCTTTCCCTGTGCTTTCAGAGAGCGGGCGATTGTCAGAAGCTTCCGGTTGGGTACACAGACCTTCAATTCCGCCTCGAACTCGGCGGCCGGGTCCGCACCCGCCAGCGGCGGCTGGGCGTAAATTTGTTCCAGCGTGACTTCCCCACCGGATTGGCGTGCCATGGCTTCTGCAGCTTGCCTTTTGGCGGCAAAGCCCTGTACGGCCAGACCGGTTTCTTCCATCAAAACAAACAAATCAGACGGAGTCGCCGTGTCCCGGAACAAAAGCGTGTCAAACACATCAAAGGCTACCACGCCGTATGATCCGGCAGCTTTGATCAATTTCTGTTCCCAATGTTGCATTGTACTCCGTCCTGCGTATTATTCTTCAATTTTTGGGATCGGCGGGTCAAACCTGACACCCGCAGCAAACCCCTTCCAGATAATCGTCAGACGCTGCCACCGTTTCCCGCTTTTGCTTGTCAGTACCTGCAGGCTGTGCCAGGCAAATTTTGTCACCAACCATACCCAGCCGGCAGGACCTTCTCTTCGATACAGATAAACGTCATTGCGGTAAAAATACCGATAGCGTTCCCAGCGGGAAGGCACATCAGCAGCAATGTTGACAACAGTAGCGTTTTGCATGGCATGCACCACCCGGCTTTCCGAGACTGTATAGCAGGGCACCTGCTTGGAAATGCGGCGGGTGTATTCCCAGTCATCCGACCAGATAAAAAATTCCGCAATAGGCAGTCCCACACAGCGTACGGTATCAGCACGCAGAAACAAGGAAACAAAGCTTGCCATCACGCTGAGCACCATTTTCTGGGCATACCCGTCTATATCCCGGTACGGCGTTTTGCGCTGCCGGTTCATGGGCTGATCCTGCCCTTCCGGTGTCAAAGCCCGGGAAGAGAGCCAGCCGTATTTTCCTGCCAGCTCCCGATCTGCCTGCAGGAGCGCCTTCAGTGCCCCCGGTTCCGGCAACGTATCATCATCCATGACCCAGATATAGGTATACCCGGCCTGTACGGCCTGGTGAATGCCGTAAGAGAATCCCCCGGCTCCTCCCAGATTTTTTCCGGTATTCCGGTATTGTACCTGAGGTACACCCAGAGCGCGGACCGCATCCTCTGTGCCGTCCGTACTGGCGTTATCAAACACCAGAATATCCAGCAGCGGCTCCTGCTGGGAATGCAGGGCCTGCAGACAACGGCACAGCAATTCCTTGCGGTTGTATGTCACAACCACTGCTGCAATTCTGCCCTGTTGCATAGTCAGTCCTTTTTGGGGAAGAGTTTGCGCATCAGGAAAGCCGTGCCCTTGTGCAGCCAGCGCTGACTTTCCATATGCAGAACTTCCAGTTCTTCGTACGAAATGTTGTTGGTAATCAACCAGGCGTCCAGAAGGCGCTCGCTGACAAATCCGAATACCCGCTTATCGTTTGTGGTGTAGTTGGAAATATCCAGTTCCTTTTCCAGTTCAAACAGAATATCAAACAGCCAGGAGCAATAATGTCCCAGCAGTTCCCGTTTCATGATGAACATGTTGAAATGATGCCCATGCGTCTTGGACATGTACAGATCATACGCCGGGAGATACTCCGGGCATTTGCGCTGGATGATGGAGCGGGTTACCTCCAGATCCTGCTTGTGGTGAGCATGAATGTACTGGGTATAGTTTGTTTCGATATAATAATGGCGTTCCCGCGGCAGGATGACATTGGTGGTAGCCAATATGGAGTTGAGCTCTTCGTGCCCGATGACTCTGCGTTTTTTGGAGGCAAAGCGATTGTGACGACTGGAAAAATAACGCCGGTAATGGACGATACCGATGTAGTCCGCATCCAGATTTTTCCAAGCCCAATACAAACCGGTCAACTCACAAAAGTTCCAGTTCTTTTCTGAGATATTTTCTCCGGTGTCATCCCCTGTATATCCGATATCCGGATGGATGGCGTGTCCCATCTGTACCGGCAGATACATGGGGTCGTCCGGTATCCAGTACGGCTTATGGGTTGCAATGATAATCTTTGTTTCCAAATCGTTCCCCGCTTACGGTATGCGCCCACAGTCAAACCGGGGCGCTATTCTATATCCAGTTGGTACCTCCAAAGGCACACAGCGGCCATTTTTAATAAGTATACCGCGTTTTTGACAGAAAGCAAGTTACAGTTATGTAAACAGTTTCGGGCATGCTGTGCTCGTATCAACTTTCCGTCGATTCTTCCGCCTCCAGCTGCTCCTGCTCTTCGGCCAGCTTTTCCCATTCGTCAAACAGTTCCTGCTGATGGAAGCGGGTATCGTCCAATTCATCGCACTTGTCCCGCAAGAGCAGATGGTCTTTCAGGACTTCCGGGTCGTTGATCTCGTTTTCCAGTTCCACAATGTGGGCACCCAGTTCCTCGATCTTATTTTCCAGTTCCCGGATACGGTTGCGCAGTTCCGCGCGGCGGCGGCGTTGCTCCTTGCCGTAGCCCGCCCGGGAGGTACGTTCTTCCCGGCCTGGTGTCTTGACCGGTTCCGTACCGGAAGAAGCCGCATGCAGCGCGGCAAAATCCCGGTACATCACGGCTTTTCCGTTTTCAAGGTGGAGAATGGGACACCCAAGTGTCTGCATCAGGTAGCGGTCATGGGTGACCAGTACAAGGGTACCGGTATACGCAGCCAGCGCGTTGGTCAGACTTTCCCGCATATAAATATCCAGATGGTTGGTGGGCTCGTCCAGGAACATCAGATTGGGGCGTTCCAGCGACAGTTCCGCAAACCGAAGGCGGGCCAGTTCCCCGCCGGACAGAGTGGCACAGTCCTTGAAGACTTCTTCCCCCCGATAGCCGAAACGTGCCAGATGGCTGCGTACTTCCAGCTCTGTAAAGCGGGGATATTGGTTCCAGATGGCGTCAATGACACGTCCCGCCCGGCGTGCCTGCTGCTGGGTAAAAATTCCCACCTTGGCACCGGACCCCAGGCGCACCATTCCTCCCGAAGGACGCCGCTTGCCGTCCAGCACCTGCAAAAGGGTGGATTTGCCCGCGCCGTTGGGACCGGCAATGACAAGCTTATCCCCACGGTGCACCGTGTAATCAAAAGGCTCCAGCAAGGTGCGCTCTCCTATACGGATGGTCAATCCTTTCATGATGACCAGCTCATCATAGGGTTCGATATCATATTCAAAGCGAAAATTCAGGTCCCGTCCCTGGCGTTGCGGCGCTTCGACAATTTCCAGCTTTTCCAGCTGTTTGCGGCGGCTTTGTGCCATTTTGGTGGTGGAAGCACGAACCAGGTTCCGGTCGATGTAGTCCTGCAATTTGGCGGCCTTTTCCACAGCGGCATCGTGCATTTTCTGTTGGCGTTCATCCGCCGCCTCCCGCTGAGGCAGGTAAGCCGAGTAATTGCCTTTATAGGTCAGAATAGTTTTCCCGGCCAGTTCCCAGATTCTGGTGCACACCGCATCCAGAAAATACCGGTCATGGCTGACCACCAGCACAGCACCGCGGTAGGTCTTGAGGTAATTTTCCAGCCATTCCATGGTTTCCAGATCCAGGTGGTTGGTCGGTTCATCCAGGATCAGAATATCCGGGCGTTCCAGTAACAGTCTGGCCAGACGCAGACGCGTCTGTTCCCCGCCCGAAAGCACGCCTGCCCGTTTGCTCCAGGTATCGGCCGGAAATCCCATACCGTTGAGCACCTTTTTGATCTGGGTATCCATGTTGTAGGCATCCATGGCATCGATCACAGCGGTACAATGGGAAATTCGTTCCTCCAGTTCCGGCCCGTGGGGCTGTGCCAGCTGCTTCTGCAGCCGTTCCGACTCTTCCATCGCCTGCAGCGCGGGCGTAAAAGCCAGCTTCATGGTCTCATAAATATCTTTGTCCGGATCAAGGTGCCCGGACTGTTCCAGGTATCCGCAGGTAACCCCGGCGGCAAATACGGCTTCCCCGGTATCGGGTTGGCTTTCCTGGCACAGAATGCGTAGCAATGTTGTTTTACCGGTGCCGTTGGCTCCGATAATGCCGATGCGGTCTCCCCGCTCCACGCCTGCGGTGATGCCGGCCAGAACCTCATGCTCGCCAAAACTTTTGCCGAGGTTCTGCAGTTCGATCAACATATCCTTTCAACCTTTCGTTCCTTTATGTCTTTTGCAAAACCGGAAAACAGGCACCGAAATATGCCGCTGCCCGGCAGAGCAGCGGCATATCCTTGGTCGTTACTGGTCATTCATGTGGCGCCGATTGCGCACCCCCACATTTTCCAGTTCCTCCGGCTCCATCACGATCTGATACAACGATTCGTACGAGTCGACTGTGTATTTGGGCTCGATCCCCGTCTGGTTTTCTGCGCCGGAAAAGTTCACCCAGCAGGTGTCCAGACCGGCATTTTTACCTCCGCGGATATCCGCCAGAAGATCATCCCCCACAACCAGTACCCGGGAACGGTTTGTGATTCCCAGATCACGCAGAGCCGCTTCATAGATTTTGGGGTTCGGCTTGGTGGCACCAACTTTTTCCGAGATATAAATGCCATCCATGAAACGTTCCAGGCCGGACGCGTCAATGCGGGACTTCTGTACCTTGTAGCCCCCGTTGGATACAATGGCCAGGGTTGCCACCTCAGCCAGCTCATGCAAAGCCGTGAGTGCGCCGGGGATCAGATCCGCGTGATTGGCCAGCTGATCCTCGTAATACTCATTCATTTCCCGACCTTTGCCATTATCGGGCAGCTCCATCGCTTTCAAATACTGACCGAAGCGGATAGAGAACAACTTGTTCTTTGTCAGTTCCCCTTTTGCCAGACGATCCCACAACTGCCGGTTCACCCGATGGTAAACATCCAGTGCGGCCTCATCGTGAGGCAGCTCATAGTGCATCAGGGTATCGGTCAAAGCCTGCCGCTCGGCTGCGTCAAAGTCCAGCAAAGTATTATCCACATCCAATAACAAACAAGTATAATAAGCCATATTCTGCTCCTGTTATTTGGCCGGATTGGGAAATTCCAGTAAACAATGCTCTTTTTCCGGAAAATCCTCTTCGCCAATTCAAATCGTAATTTTCAGCCGAGCTCTGTGTTGCCGCATCCTGCCACGGTGCAGACAGGGAAAACGGCTTCCCAACCGCACCAGCCCGGGAACGGTATCCACCGTTGTGACAAATCACATCAGTCGTCGTCCTTGTCCTCGTTCTTGTCACCGCCGGAAGAGGCCGGGGCCTCGGTGACGGTCAGCTTGAATTCTGCCGTCTTGCCGTTATTGGTGGCACGGATGGTGTACTCGCCTACTCCGTTGGCGGTAAACTGCACCGAATTGCCGGTGGCGGACCAATCCGGCTTCTGCGGGCAGGACCAGGTGATATCTCCCGACTGATTTTCTACGGTAGCGGTGAAGGTGGTCGAACTTCCGGCCGTAATGCTGGGAGTGCCGGTAATCGACACCTTGGTGGGGGCCTCCGAGACCGTTACGGTGACTTCTTGCGAAGCATATACACCGTCAACTTCCACACCGGCCTTGACCGTATAGGTTCCGGCAGCCGTGGGGCTGAAAGCAAAACTGTATCCGTTGCGCACCAGTTCACCGTTCACGGCCCACTGCACGTTGTCGGCACTGGCGGCCGCATCGTTGACGATCAGGGTAGCATGGAAGGTGATGCTGTCGCCCACATTCATGCTGCGGTTGCCCTCGTCAATGGTCAGAGTTGCCGTGGTTTTCTGATTGAACATGGCAGTGACCGAAATATCCTGGGTAACCTTCTTGACCCATTTGGTGTTCTTGATGCCATCGCTCCAGCCGAAGAAGGTGTACCCGTCTGCAGGTACTGCTTCCACGGTCACCGTCTCACCGTCCGGCACCTCAAATTCCAGCTTGGTGACACCGGTCTGGCCGTTTCCGCTCAGCGTACCCTTGCCGTCCTCAATCTCGAAAGAAACCTTATGCACAGAAGGCGTTGCTGTCGGCGTAGCGCTGGGGGAAGATTCCGCAGACTGCGAGGCAGCCTCCGCACGGTTGGGAATATCATTGGTATCGGGGCGGCGGTCCTCACTGTCGTAGGCGTGAGAGGTAATATAATTCACCAATTCCTTGGCACCGTTGGTCGTGTACGACTTGCCGCTGATAAAGCTGGCATCGGCAAAGCCCGTTTCGTTCTTCAGCACTTCGGAACTGTTCAGGAACTTGTATCCGGCATCATTGCACATCGCCGCCAAAGCCTGGTTGTACTGATCGATCAACAGCTGATTGGCCGCCGCATTTTCCGAATCTTCCGTAACAGGCGGGATGGCATTGACAAGGATATCACAGTAGGAGTAGGCAGTGGAAAAACCTTCCAGCATGTGCTTGTAATCCTGCACAAAGGCATCCGCCGTCAGACCGGAAGACAGATCATTGGTACCAAGGGTAACCACGATCCGGCGCGGCTTCATCTTGGCCAGCGCCTGAGGAATAGTGTAGGAGTTGGAATCGCCTTCAAAGTAAACGCAGTATTCCTGCAGAGCCTTACTTACGGCAAGCCCCTCCTTGCCCAGATACTGATTCAGCGTAATCTGACCGGAGCTCTTGAGCGACGCGGTGTATTCATCCCCCACATACACAATCGTAGACGCATAGGCGGAATCCGAGGAGGTCGCCTCTTTCAGGACTGCGTCCAGAGACGTATCTACCGGGTACAGGCTGCTGTCATACTCCGTTTTGTTTCCCTTGCCGGCACCCAGCATACCAGGTACAACCCAGGCACACACAAATGTGACAATAACAGCCAGAACGCACAATACCAGCACAAGGCAGGCGCGGCGCTGGATGGGGCTGAAAGTGGCCCCGTGGAAACCGTTGCGGCTCATAGGAAAAGATACCTCCGTTCTTATGTTCGGTGCAATCTTCTGTGCTTTTTATGTGTTCAGAATAAATGCTGTCAATGCAGCACAGTTTTCGGCCATAAAGACAGGATTCCAGACGTTCAGTTCCTCCCGGGTGCCATACCCGTACAGGACCCCTGCGGCGGAAATGCCGCAATCCGCGGCCCCTTGCATATCGTCTTTTCTGTCTCCCACCATCAGCACTCGCTTGCCGGCAAGACGGGAATCCGACAGAACCGAGCGGATCACCGCCGTTTTTGTGTCCACACTTTTGTCCATGCTGGCACCGCCGATATGGTCAAAGTAATCTGCAATCCCCTGTTCCTGCAAAATCGGGGTGACAACTTCTACGGGTTTGGAGGTAGCTGTCGCCAAAAACAACCCCGCACGGCGCAGGGTATGCAGCATATCCACCACCCCGGGGAACGGCGCACACAGGTGCATCCCCTTCTCGGCATACCGAGTCCGATAGAACCGGACTGCACGCTCCACGTCCTCGTCCGCGGAAAAATGCTCCGCGAAACTCTGACGAAGGGGCGGGCCCAGATAGCGCCCCAGGTCCATACCGGCAGGATCAAGCCCCATCATACGGAACGCATAGGAAAAGGTATCCAGAATTCCCGGACGAGAATGGAGCAAGGTCCCGTCCACATCGAACAGAACAGCATCATATAACGGCATCCGGATTCCCTCCCCCCGACGGCATTCCCGGTGGGCGTACCACCGCAGCATAGCAATGAAATTATTATATCACAAAGTGCTGCATTTGGAAACGCCTTCACGGAATTTTGATATTCTTTTGTGAAATATAGCCATAGAAAAGGGCGCCGCCCCATGGGCCGACGCCTATTTATGTGGTATTGATTTTGTCAGGAAAGAAGCATTCGGTCGTTGGCGCCGTCGCCGCTGAGCTGCTCAAAGCGGGCCAGCAGGTCGGATACCTGCAATGCCTGCTTTTCAGCCCCGCGCACATCATAGATGATCCGTCCTTCATGCATCATGATCAGACGATTGCCGTACTTGATGGCATCCCGCATATTATGGGTGATCATCAGAGTGGTGAGCTGATTCTGCTGGACAATCTTTTCGGAAAGTTCCAGAACCTTGGCCGCCGTTTTGGGATCCAGAGCAGCGGTGTGTTCATCCAGCAGGAGCAGCCGGGGATTCTTCAGTGTGGCCATCAACAGAGTAATGGCCTGCCGCTGGCCGCCGGACAAAAGCCCCACCTTGCTGGTCATGCGGTCTTCCAACCCCAGATCCAGAATTTTCAGCCGTTCCCGGTACATTTCCCGCTCCTGACGGGTGATCCCTGCTTTCAAAGTGCGGGAATTGCCGCGTCGGGATGCCAAAGCCAGATTTTCCTCGATTTCCATAGTCCCGGCCGTCCCCATCATCGGGTCTTGAAACACGCGTCCGATATATTTGGCGCGTTTGTGTTCCGGCAGACGGGTAATGTCCTTGCCGTCAATAAGAATTTTACCCATATCAATGGGCCACACACCGGCAATCGCGTTGAGCATGGTAGACTTGCCGGCACCGTTGCCGCCGATGACGGTCACAAAATCCCCGTCTTCCAGCTTCAGATCCAGGCCGTTCAATGCAACCTTTTCATTCACCGTACCCACATTGAACGTCTTATGTACATTCTTCAGCTCAAGCATGGTCGGCACCTCCCTTGCGCACATTCACCTTGGTGAAATATTTGGTTTTCCAGTACGGGATAGCCAGGAAAATGGCCACCACGATGGCGCTGAGCATCTTGAGCAGGTCGGTGTCGATGCGGAACCAGATGCAGATCTGCATAACCAGATAATACACAATGCTGCCAATGGCCACACTGAGCAGCTTCAGGGCGAAATTGCGGAACACCTTGCCGAACAAGGTCTCGCCGATGACCACTGCGGCCAGACCGATGACAATGGCGCCACGGCCCATAGACACATCCGCAAACCCCTGATACTGGCAAAGCAGCGCCCCGGAAAAAGCTACCAACCCATTGGAGAGCATGAGCCCCAGCACAATATTGAAGCTGGTGTTAATACCCTGGGCACGGGCCATATTGCCATTGCAGCCGGTGGCACGGATGGAGCAGCCCAATTCTGTGCCGAAGAACCAGTACAGAACGGCAATCAGCAACACGACGATCACCGCCACCACCAGAATGGTGTTCTGCCAGAAGGGCACATCCTTTACGAAGCGAAGGGAGATCAGAAGATCATACTTATCCACGTTGATAGCCTGGTTTGCCTTTCCCATCACCTTCAGGTTGACCGTATACAGGGAAAGCTGAGTCAGGATACCGGCAAGGATGGCGGGAATTCCCATGAGCGTGTGGAACAAGCCCGTTACAAGTCCGGCCAGAATACCGGCAATAAATGCCACCAGCATGGCGGCCCAGACGTTCATACCGGCCATCATGCACATAATGCAGACGGCACCGCCTAAGCCCAGGGTACCGTCAACGGTCAGGTCGGCCACGTCCAGAATACGGAAAGTGATATAAACGCCGATGGCCATGATTGCCCAGATCAGCCCCTGGGAGAAAGCGCCTGGCATGGCGTTGAACAGTGTTGTAATATCCACGGAAACAATCCTCTCTTTGAAAACGGTTTTATTCCACAGCAAAAAGCCACGAAAAACGGTCTTCCCATTTTCGTGGCTTCCTGCCTCAGTTCAGTGCAGAACGCTCGGTCGTTTTATTCTTCAATGGCCACATAGTCGTCAGGAATCGTGATTCCCAGAGCTTCGGCGTTCGTCGGGTTGTATTTTTTGGTAAACTGCGGAGCATATTCGATGGGCATTTCTTCAACCTTGCTTTCGCCCGTCAGAATCTTGACCGCCATCTTGCCGGTAGCAACGCCCAGATCGTAGTAGCTGATGGACAGAGTAGCCACACCGCAACCTGCGCAGATGCCCTCTTCACCGGCAATAACGGGGACCTTGCCGTAGCAGATGTTGTTGATCAGCTCGGTGTTGTTGGCTGCGGTGTTGTCTGTGGGAACGTAAATCACATCGCTGGCATCAGCAGCGCTCTGACAAACAGTGGACAGGTCGTTGGAGTCGCTGAAAGCGTAATACTCGCAGGTATAGCCCATGGCTTCCAGATCTGCCTTGACGGTATCCACCTGATACTGGCTGTTGGCCTCAGCGCTGCAGTACAGCAGACCGACAGTCTTGGCGTCCGGGAACAGCTCCTGAATCATGGCCGCCTGCTCATCCAAAGGAGCCAGGTCGCTGGTACCGGAAATGTTGGTGCCCACCAGACCATCAAAATCATCAATGCCCAGGGCTACGCCATACTCGGTCACGGAGGTCCCCAGCACCGGGATGGTGTCGGTGCCGGCCTGCGCTGCCTGCAGAGCGGGGGTGGCATTGGCCAGAATCAGGTCCACATCAGAGGCCACAAAGCCGGTGATGATGGTAGCACAGGTGTTGGTGTCGTTCTGGGCATTCTGCTCGTCAAAGGTGACGGCATCTTCACCCAGCGCTTCCACGATGGCATCCTTGAAGCCCTGGGTAGCCGCATCCAGAGCGTCATGCTGTACCAGCTGGCAGATACCGACGGTATAATGCGCGCCCTCGGCAGCGGTTTCGCTGCTCTGGGTCTCAGATGCTTCAGACGTGGTGGACTCGCTGGCCTGGCTGCTGCTGCCGCCGGACGTGCATCCAGCCATGGAAAGGACCATGCACCCTGCCGTGATGAGGGAAATGATACGTTTTTTCATCTTGCTTCCTCCTGCTTTCCTCTGTGTCGCAAAGAGCGCTCGCACCATCTCTTTTGCGATTTAATGCCTTAAAGTATACCACGGTTTTGCAAAACTGGCAATATGCAACTTAACGAACAGGGCATTTCTTTATGTTCTTCAATCATGCAAATTGCACAATTGCGCGCCGGCAAAATCGTATTTATCCGGAAGCAAGCCTTATTTTGTCTCTGTTTCACCTTGTTTTGTCAGCAGTTTTTGGTAGGTAGCATCCATTCCCAAGGCTCCCAAAGGAGCGGTAATCAGGATAGCCAGAACTGCCACAGACAGCACAATCTGCCCGCAGGGCAATCCCAGGGCCAGCGGAACCGAACCGATGGCTGCCTGCACAGTGGCCTTGGGCATATAGGCAATGACACAGAACAGTCGTTCTTTACGGTTCAGATGCGTTCCCAACATGCACAGGAAAACACCGAAGGCCCGGAATACCAAAGCAGCCGCAATCATTGCCATAGCCGGAAGGCCGGCGGCGATGGTGTATCGGATATCCACAGCCGCCCCCACCAGAATAAAGAGGATGACTTCCGCGGCCAGCCAGAGCTTCCCGAACTTTTCCGAAAGACGCCTGCTGACGAAGGCAGTGCTTTTCAACTTCAGGGCACAGGCCATAGCCACCACGGCCAACAGACCGGAGAGCGGCAGATAGGGTTTCAGCCAGGTTTCCAGTGCAACCAGCAGGAAGGAAACTCCCAGAACCACAATCACCTTCATGCTGTTGCGCACATAATGGCGGCGGGCATAGGCAGTTTCAAAGAAAAGCGCCAACCCAAAGCCTACTGCGGCACCAACCAGAATCCCCACCATAATGGACACAGGAATCTTTGCAAAATCCTGCCAGCGAGCGCTGCCGCCCTGGGCCATGCCCGTAAAGGTGGAAAACAGCACGATCACATAAATATCATCGCAGGAAGCCCCCGCCATGATCATCTGCGGAATTCCTTTTTCGGTGCCCCAATGTCGATCCATCAGCTGAACCATACGCGGCACAACCACTGCAGGAGAAACCGCCGCCAACACAGCCCCCATCACGGCCGCCTCAATCCGGTTCACCCCGAGAAAGACCGGAGCCAACAGTACAAAGGCCAGCAACTCACAGGTGGCGGGTACGCAGGACATCATGACCGCAGGACGGCCCACCTTTTTCAGATCCGAAAGATTCAGGGACAGACCGGCTTTGAGCAGAATAATGATCAATGCCATCTGCCGCAGGTCTGCAGACGCCTGCAGGATCATGGAATCCAGCAGATCCAGCGCATAAGGGCCGAGAATGATGCCAGTCACAAGCATACCAATGATGCGGGGGAGTTTCAGTGCCCGACACAGCGCCGCAGCCGACAGACCTACGAGAAAAATCAGGGCCAGAGAAGTAAGCATACAAAGTCCTCCTTGAAAATGGGACGCAAAAAGGCTGACACCTTCTGCGTCGGAACAGAACACAGAAGTCATCAGCCTTTTAAGCGGTTCGGGTCTCCCCGGGGAGAACTTCATTCCCCATTTTTGTTTGTATAACAGGCTCAGGCAAAGCGGGATGCTTCCGCCCGGGCCATGCGCATAATAAAATCTTCTCGGGATACGCTGGCGCGCAGTTCCTTGACAAGAGTCGGGTCTGACAGAAGATTGACCAGCCGTGCCAGGATCAGGAGATGTTCCGCCTGGGCCTGGGGCGGTACAGCAATCATGAAAATCAGGTCCACCGGACGGTTGTCCGGCGCTCCCCAGTCCACCCCACGGCGAAGGGTGAGAGCGGCCACCCCGGGAGCGGCTACCCCCGCATTACAGGCATGCGGCAATGCCATGCCATCGCCAATAGCGGTGCTGCCGCCGGATGCCTCCCGTTCGCAGACCGCATTATAATAAGCGGTTCCGTTGGTAATGACACCGTTGGATTCCTGCAATTCTACCAGAACCCCCAGTGCATCCGCAGCATCCTGCATATCGGCGTGCAGCAGCACACTGTCCCGGTTCAAAAGGTCACTTACGCGCATGGCGACACCCCTTTCGATTCAATAGGTCGTTGCCTGCTCAATCAGCTTGTACAAGAACTCGCCTACGGCACCATCCACACAGGTACAGGTGGTCACCTCATTGGCTGCCGCCTTGACTTCAGCCGGTGCGTTGGCCACCGCTACCGAGTATCCGGCCTGCTGCATCATTTCCAGGTCGTTGTAATAATCACCAATGACCAGCGTGTTCTGGATAGGCTCCCCCAGAAGAGTACACATATCCCGCAAACCGGATGCCTTGCCCACACCCACAGGCATGATCTCCAGATAGATGCTGTTGGTTGCCAGAAAGTAATTTTCCCGTCCGTAATAGCGGGTCTTGGCATACTGTCCCACCTTGCGGATGGTTTCCGGGTCTCCGGCAAACACAACCTTGACCCATCCATCCGGAACACTGTCCACAGGACAAGCCACACTGGACAGTTTTTCATCCACCTGATGGGCGTGGGTGTATGTATTGGCGCGGATAACGTACATCTCCCCCGCTCCAGCCATCACTTCCACACCGATCTGCGGAAATTTCTGCAGGATATCCAAAATCGCGGCGGTGGCCTGGGCACGTTCCAGCGTGGCATGGCGCAGCACGCGGTTGGAAGAAAAATCATAAAGCAATGCACCATTGCAGGCAATGGCCGGCAATGACAGCCGGATATCTCCCAGCGCGGCCCGGATGGATTCCGGCGGACGGCCAGACGCCACCGTAAAGCGTCCTCCCATCTGAATGAACAACCGGATGACAGTCCGGTTGCACTCGGGAATACCTTCTTTCGCCGTCAGCAACGTGTTGTCCATATCGCAAAAAACCAGATAGTCATGCAGGTTCCGTTTCATCTGCGATGTTCCTTTCTCAGACGCGTCAGATAGTCTTGGAAATACGGTGGCAATTCACTGTCAAACCGAAGTGCCTGTCCGGTAATGGGATGCACAAATCCCAACTCTTTGGCGTGCAGGCACTGACCATTCAAAAACCGGAGTACCGTCCGCGGACCATACACCGCATCCCCGGCCAACGGATGTCCGATGGATGCCATATGCACACGGATCTGATGGGTGCGGCCGGTTTCCAGTTTGCAGGCAATGTAGGTAAAGTCGCCAAAGCGTTCCAGTACCTTCCAATGGGTGCAGGCCGGCTTGGAGTTCTGCTGTGTCACCGCCATTTTTTTGCGGTCCTTGGGGTCCCGGCCGATGGGGGCTTCCACCGTGCCTGTCTCCTCTTTCAAATTGCCATACACGATGGCATGGTACACCCGGTGGATATCGTGAACCGCCATCTGGGCACTCAGCCCCTGGTGGGTGGCATCATCCTTGGCCACTACCAGCAAGCCGCTGGTGTCTTTGTCGATACGGTGTACAATTCCAGGGCGGATAGCCCCGCCGATCCCGGAAAGGCCTCCGGCGCAGTGATACAGCAGGGCATTCACAAGCGTACCATCCGGATTGCCCGGTGCCGGATGCACCACCATCCCTTTCGGTTTGTTGACCACCAAAAGATGCGCATCCTCATACACGATGTCCAAAGGAATGTTTTGGGGCACCGCTTCAATGGGTTGAGGGTCCGGCAGAGTCAATTGAACCGTATCCCCGACTACAACTTTGTCTTTTTTGTTCACCGGTACCCCGCCGCGCTGCACCATTCCCTGCTCCATCAGCGCCTGCAAAGCGCTGCGGGAGACCTCGGGGCAACATCCGGCCAGCCAGCGGTCCACCCGCTGTCCGGCATCCTGAGCGCCGGCTGTAAACTCAAGCGTCTGCATTGGACTGCCCATCTCCGGAAGCCGGGGTGCGGTGTTCTTTGCGCATCTCCAGCAGCAGGGACAAAACCAACAGCCCCACTCCGGTACATACACAAATATCCGCAAAGTTAAAAACGGGAAAATCGATAAACTGAAAGTTCAGGTAATCCACCACCACACCGGTGCGGATACGGTCGATCAGATTGCCGAGCCCGCCTCCCAGAATCAGCATCCAGGTAACGCGCTCCAGCCGCGGCAAGGGGCGTATAAGTAAGTACACCGCCACCACAAGCAAGACAACGCTTGTCACTCCGATCAGCAGCCCGCGGCGTCCACTGAGCATGGAAAAGGCCATGCCATCGTTGAGTACATATTGCAGTTCAATAAAGCCGGGAATCAGCGGAGCCTGGCCCACCGGCAGCAAAGAGGCCGTGGCCCAGAGCTTCAACAGCTGGTCCAGTCCGGCCAGCGCCAGTCCGCCGATCACAAAGAAAATGCCATACAGCATAGGAAAAAACCTTTCATCATGCCGCAAAAGGCGGTGCTTTCCATCAGATGCAAAGCACCGCCCAAGAGGCATTGTTTCTGGCCCGGGTGCTGTCAGCGCAGAACTCAGGCGCGGTTCAGGACAGCCGCACAACGGGGGCACAGACCGTCCTCATTCACGGCATCATTAAATTTCCAGCAGCGCAGGCACTTGGAGCCGGAGGCATGAGACGCACTGACGCCCAGACCTTCCACGGTGCCCTTGATACCGCCTTCACCCTTTTCCAGCTTGACCTGAGATACGATCATCAGGTCGGCCAGTTCATCCATGGGGATGACGTTGAGGAAATCGTACAGTTCCTGGCTGCAATACAGGGTCAAAGCCGCTTCCAGAGAAGAACCAATGACCTTGTCTGCACGGGCCTGCTCCAGAACCTTCTTGACATCGTCACGCACAGCCATGATGCGTTCCCACTTGGAGGTGAAAGCCTCGTCGGCGACAGGCTGCGGTTCAGGCATGCGCTCCAGCACAACATACTCCTTCATGCCGGGCCGCTTCGGGATATAACTCCAGATCTCCTGGCTGGTGAAGCAGAGAATGGGCGCCAGCAGCTTGGTGAAGTCCACCAGAATGCGATACAGAGCAGTCTGTGCGCAGCGGCGGGCATGCTCGTCCGCGCAGTACAGACGATCCTTGATCACGTCCATATAGAAGTTGGACATATCAATGACGCAGAAATTATAGATGGCATGATAGGCACGGGAGAAATCGTACTCATCATATGCGGCGCGCATGGTCCGGGTCAGTTCGGCCACCGCTTCCAGAGCCCAGCGGTCAATCTCGAACAGCTGGTCGTCGGCCACCATATCCTTGGCGGGATCAAAATCGCCCAGGTTGCCCAGCATGAAGCGGGCAGTGTTGCGCATCTTGCGGTAAGCTTCAGACAGCTGCTTGAAGATTTCCTTGCCGGCGCGCACGTCCACGGTGTAGTCGCTGGAAGCAACCCACAGACGGATGATATCGGCACCGTAGTCACGGATGATCTCGGAAGGCTCCATACCGTTGCCGGAGGACTTGTGCATCTGCTTGCCCTGGGCATCCACGACCCAGCCATGGCACAGAACTCCCTTGTAAGGTGCAACACCTTCGGTGGCAACGCTGGTCAGCAGGCTGGACTGGAACCAGCCGCGGAACTGGTCGGCGCCTTCCATATACAGGTCAACAGGCCAGCGCAGTTCCTTGCGTTCCCGGCAGACAGCACTCCAGGTGGAACCGGAATCGAACCAGACATCCATGATGTCGGAATCCTTCTCCCAGTCGGAGGCACCGCATTCACAGGTTTCGCCCTTGGGCATGATGTCATTGGCATCGTACTTGTACCAGGCGTCGCTGCCTTCCTTGCGGAACAGATCGGAAACGGCCTTGATGGAGGTTTCGGTGATGTGGTACTTGCCGCACTTCTTGCAGTAGAAAGCCGGGATGGGCACGCCCCACACGCGCTGACGGGAGATGCACCAGTCACTGCGGTCGCGGACCATGCCGGTCATGCGGTCATGGCCCCAGGCGGGCTGCCACTTGACACCGTCGATGGCCTTGTAGACATCGTCCTTGAAGGCATCGATGGAGCAGAACCACTGCTCGGTGGCACGGTAGATGATGGGATGATGGCAACGCCAGCAGTGAGGGTACTGGTGCACGATGTGCTCCACGCCCATAAGGTGGCCACTTTCCCGGATATGTTCCAGAATGACCTTGTTGGCGGTCCAGACTTTCAGACCGGCGAACTCCTTGCCGGCTTCTTCGGTCAGGCAGCCGGCAGCATCCACGGGCATGACGATGGGCAGCTGGGGATAATGACCCACGCAGGCATCAAAGTCCTCGGCACCATGGCCGGGAGCGGTATGGACACAGCCCGTGCCGCTATCCAGCGTGACATGGTTGCCCAGAATGACAAGACCCGTGCGATCCAGGAAGGGATGCTTGTACTCCATCATCTCCAGATCACGGCCGGGGATGCGGACATCCAGCACGGTGTAATCCTCGATGCCGCATGCCTTCATGGTGGCTTCCACACGCTCGGCGGCCATGATGTGGTAATCTTCACCGATCTTGACGAAGGTGTAATCAAAGTCAGGATGCAGGCAGGTGGCCACGTTGGCAGGCAGAGTCCAGGTAGTGGTCGTCCAGATGACGATCCATGCCTTGTCCAGCGGCACACCGGCCTTGGCCAGAACACCGTTGGGATCGCCGGTCAGCTTGAAACGGACATACAGAGAATCGCACTCGTCCTCACCGTACTCGATTTCGGCTTCGGCCAGAGCAGTCTGGTCTTCCGGGCACCAGTAGACAACCCGCTTACCCTTATAGATGTAGCCCTTCTGTGCCATTTTGCCGAAGATCTCCACCTGACGGGCCTCAAATTCAGGACGCAGGGTCAGATAGGGATTCTCAAAGTCGCCCTGCACGCCCAGACGCTTGAACTGGCTGTTCATCACATCGATGTGCTCGGTGGCGAATTCCCGGCAGATATGGCGCAGTTCCAGCTTGGAGATACCGGCCTTCTTGTCACCCAGAGAGCCCAGGGCCTTCAACTCGATGGGCAGACCATGGGTATCATAACCGGGAACGTACGGTGCACGGAATCCGGACATATTCTTGTAGCGGATGATGATATCCTTGATGATCTTGTTCAGAGCAGTGCCCATATGGATGCTGCCATTGGCATACGGAGGACCGTCATGCAGGATAAAATCCGGACAGCCCTCATTATTCTTGATCATCTGCTCATAGACATGGTTCTTTTCCCAGTCTTCCAGCATTTTGGGTTCTTTCTTCGGCAGGCCGGCCCGCATCTCAAACGGGGTAGCCATCTTGTGGATGGTGTCGTTGTAATTTTGCGCCAAGGTCTCCAACTCCCTCTATATTTGATAAATTGACCGCAAAACCGCGGCAGCCCTTATGGCCGCCGCAGGTTATCTGCGGGGTCAGTCATTATAATCCACGCCCTGGAAGGAATCAAATGCGGCGGGCAGACCATCGTCCTTCGGCGGCTGCTTGGTCGTTTTGGGCTTCCGGGTACTGCTCTTTTTGGCACCGCCGCGTCCCCGGGCTGTTTTTTTGGGCGGCTCCGGGGCCACATCCGCATACAAACCGGAAGCATCCGGGAGCTCATCCTCCGGGTGAGTCTGCGGCTCTGCCGGATAATAGTCCTGCTCCGTTTCTTCCGGCTTGGGAGCAATGGCAAATTCCACCGTGCTTACCTTGCCGTCCGCAACGGGGTCGGCCGGTTCGGCATCATAATACTCCGGTTCCGGTTGCTGATAAACAGGTTCCTGCTGAGGAATCTGTTCCGGTTCCGGCTCTGCAGGAATTTCCGGGGCCGGTTCTGCCTGGACAGGCTGGGGTTCCGGCTCCGTCATATGCTCCTGATACGCCGCAGCAGCCTGTGCCTTTTGTTCGGCAGCAGCTTCCTGTGCCAATTCGCCCGGGTATTCGGGAATCTTGCTCAGGATCTCGATGTGTTCCCGGTACATGCCCATCAAGGTCTTTTTGAAGCTATCCGCTTCTTTTTTCAGCGTGATCAGCTCCTGTTTTGCCAGTTCCACTTCATCGCGGGCATGCTGCTCCCTGTCTTCCGACTTGATATTGGCCGCACGGATGATTTCGGCAGCTTTCTGTTTGGCTTCCCGAATCACGTTTTCCCCCAAACGCTGGGCATTGATCATGGTGGTGCGGAGCGTGTCCTCTTCGGCACGGTACTGGTCGATGCGCTGCGCCAGCACCACCAGCTTCTTCTGCAGATCTTCATTTTCGGCGCTCAGAGCGTCAATGCTGTCTGCCACTTGCTTGAGATAATCGTCCACATCCTCGCAGCGGTACCCGCGCATCGCACGCTCAAAAGTCACGCGGCGGACATCCTCCGAAGCAATCATCCGTTACTCCTCCTGTTCGGGCAAAAGCCGTATCGTTTTCGATCCTGCTCAATATTGAAAATAGGTGATGAAGAGGCGGCCTTTCCGGCTGGTACCGCCTACTTCCTGCACACGCCAGCGTCCCGCACCGCGCACGGTGAACAGGTCCCCGGTGTAAACGGGTTCCGCCGCACTGCGCAGCGGCAGATGGTTGATCTCCACCCTGCCGCCGGAAATAGCCTGCGCCGCCAATGTGCGCGACGTGTGCATCATGGCTGCCAGTACCGCATCCGCACGCAGGCTGGATACCGTGGTGTCGTGCAATTCCCGTTCCGGTTCCTGCAGAACACGCGGCGGAACCTGCTCACAGGGAACGACCCGAACATTCCAGCTGCCGGCCTGGTGCAGTTCCTCTTGCAGAAAGTCAATTTTATCCTCTAAAACAAAGGCATACATCACGCACGGATCCTCCGGATCTGGCAGAATGTCGCCCAAGCAGGTACGCTCCAGCCCCAGCCCCAGAATGGCACCCAGGTATTCCCTGTGCCCGGGCACTCGGGGCGGCTGAGCATGCAGCGCCTGCAGCCGCAGGGCCGCAACAGGTTCCAGGGTCCAGGTATCCGGTGGTTCCAGGCACAGAACTTTTCGTTCAGCATGTTCCCATCCGCCCCAAAAGCGGGCAAAGGTACAGTTTTCCCGGTTCAGGGCCGCCACCGCCAGCGCCTGCTCGCGGTCCGAAAGGAATCCCGTGCTGCGCGGTATTCCGCGCTGCTGCGCCAGGGTGCACAGTTCCTGAACACGGCGCATCAAAAAACATTCCGCCTCATTCTGCGGCGGAACAAACCCACGAACAGCGGTATCAGAAGAAGACACCGTTGCTCTCCAGTTCGTCGATCAGGTCACCCATGATATCGACATTGTAGGGGGTGATAATAAAGGTGCTCGTCGCCACGCGCTTGATCTGCCCGTTGTTGGCATAGGCAACACCGGACAGGAAGTCAATCAGACGGCGGGAGACCTCCTTGTTGGTGGACTCCAGATTCAGCACAACTGTGCGCTTGGCATTCAACTGATCTGCAATCGTAGATGCATCGTCAAAGCGTTCCGGCTTGACCAGAACAACCTGCAACTGCGTGGTCGCATTGATGTTGACCACCTTATTGCGCTGCGGCACCGCTTCCCGCTGTGCATACGTATCCGGCGCCGCAGAACCGCCCTGTCCCCCTGCGAAGATTTCATCCTCGGTATCATCTACATAGGCATCCCCATCGGGGTCCTGGTTGATACCCAGAACATTTTTCAGGCCGTCAAACATGGACATGATGAATTCTCCTTCGCTTCTCTAATTCACATTATCAGCATTACTGCACCATATCAGGTGGTTGTACACTGCCGGACGGACAATTATTCCAGCGATATACATAAACTATTATCGTCTTTTTTTGTCCAATTGTCAATACGAGGAAAGCAATTCCGGCACGCAAGTGCTAAATCAATCCGCCATCCTGCAGGTTGCTGCCCTCTACAATGATCTCATCGTACAGGCGAACTTCATTGTCGGTTCCTACGGCACCATCACCCGGAACCAGCATGTAGGTATCGTCCTCATAGAGGATGGTAATCTTGCGGAAGCGCTGCAGATCGCCGTATTTTACGTAGACACCTTTTTGACCGTCCACAATGTGAAGAGCGTTTTTGTCAATGCGGATACCCTCATAGGTTTTCAGGTCGATCTGTGCCGTCTCCTGGCCCAGCCGGAGAACATCCGCGTTGATGGTGTGACATTCCACCACGATCTTGGCCAGCCCTGCTTCCTCATCCGCTTCCACCGAGGAGACTGTTGCATCCAGTGGTGTATCCTCCTTGCCGGGAACGCTGATCCGAACATTGGTCACACCATTGAAGCGCTCGGCCGTATCCAGATCGCAGACGGTGTAAAATCTCCAGGAAAATCCTTCCACAATCCGGCCTGCCAGGGCCTGCGAGCTGTCCGCAACGCCCTGTGCCAGCAGATCTCGGATCTGGATGGGGGTGGCATCCTTCAGAGTCTGTTCCTCCAGGTCCAAGGGCATGGCCGAATCAGCGGAAATGAAATACCCGTTTTTTTCGGCCGTGATGGTTTCCAACCCTTCCAGCTGGGCCGCCACCTGGTCACGCTCCGCCTGAAGTTCGGAGATGGTGGACTGGAAGCCACTGGTCTGGCCGGTGGAAATCTGCATTCGGTTCTGGGCCAGCAGAAATTCTGATTCCGCATCCAGCATACCGCTGTAGGATGCTGTATCCAGCTGGTCCAGCAGATTATACAGAGCCGTCTGGGTCTGGGTGGTCAGAATGGTCAGATCACTGCCCACCGAATTTTGTGATTTGGTCAGAAGATCAATGCTGTTGTCCAGCCGGATCAGCTGTTCCCGGGCAGCGCTTTGGGAATCATCCGTATATTTTTCGGCGATCACAGCCCCTTCCGCCACGCGTTCACCATCTTCCACCAGGTAACCCAGATTGCCTTCCCCCGGTACATCCACGGCGTCAAACATAACAAATCCGGGTAACTCAACGCTGTCTGCCATTGTATAAGAAATGGCAATTTCCGTCTTGTATTCCCGCCCAAGGATTGCATACAGCTGGATAATGATATACACCGCAGCCAACAGGAACAACAGCATTCCCATTACCACAACCGCTTTCAAGGCCGCCTGGCGGCTGTTTTCCCGTTCCGGCATCTGCAATCCCTCCTTGTTTTCAGTGATGAAGAAAGTCCGAAATCAGCATTTTGGCCCTGTCGACCAGCGCAGGACCTTCCAGTTCATCCACATACAACCAGACGGCATCCTGCTGGTGGCGGAACCAGGTCAGTTGGCGCTTTGCATAGTTGCGCGATGCCTGCTTTAGCTTGTCGGAGCAGGCATCCAGCGACTGGGCACCTTCAAAATAGGGAAAAAATTCCTTATACCCGATAGCCTGTGCCGCAGTGCGGTAGGTATCCCGGTGTTCATACACCGCGCGCGCTTCTTCCAGAATGCCAGAGACCAGCATCCGGTCCACCCGCTCGTCAATACGACAGTACAGCAGGTTTCTGTCCCGGTATCCCAGGCACAGACACAAAGAGCGGTACGGTGCCTGGGCCCGGCGAGCTTCCCTGCGCTGTTCACTCATCAGGCGACCTGTGTTTTGGTACAATTCCAAAGCACGGATCACCCGTGGCAGGTTGTTGGGGTGCACCGTAGCTGCATATTGGGGATCCACTGCTTGCAGTTCAGCATACAGCGCTTCCTTGCCTTCCGCTTGTGCCCGTTGCTCCAGCCGGGCCCGGATGGCGGGGTCCCCTTTTTCGGGAGCGAAGGAAAGTCCCTGCAGCAAGCTGGTGATATACAACCCTGTCCCGCCCACAACCAGAGGCAGATGGCCCGCAGCGGTAATGTCCCGGATGCAGCGGTCGGCGGCAGACACAAAGTCCGCCACACTGAATGGTGTTTCCGGGTCCAGAATATCCACAAGATAGTGCTTTACACCATGGCTTTCCTCCGGCGTCACTTTGGCGGTCCCCACATCCAGTCCACGGTAGATCTGCATGGAATCGGCGCTGATGACTTCACCGTGAAACTGCTTGGCAAGGGCCACCGAGAGAGCCGTTTTTCCCGTAGCAGTGGGCCCGCCGATGGCCACCACGCGAGGCACAACCTTTTCAGACAAGGCGTCCAAACTGCTTTTCCAGCTCCTTCCGGGTGATTTTCAGTACACAGGGGCGGCCGTGGGGGCAAAACGGCGGCACCGTGCCGTCCATGATCTTCTGGGCCAGAACCAGCATTTCCTCGGCGTTGGTCCTGTCCCCCGCCTTGATGGCGGCACGGCAGGCAATGGAGTGCAATACCCACTCGGTTTTTTCCCGCAGGGCATCGTGGGCGCCGTTCTGCAGATGATTGGCCAGTTCCAGAATCATGTCCGACACATCATCCACCGGCACATCGGCGGGAACTGCCCGCACAACGACCGTGGGACCGCCGTAGTCCTCTGCTTCAATGCCGGCGTTCTGCAGCATTTCCTGATTTTGCAAAATGGCCAGTTTTTCCTGGGCACTCATGTTCACCTGCACCGGCACCAGCAGCATCTGGGCAGGGACGTTGCCGTAATTCCGGGACAGGCTTTCAAACAAGATACGCTCATGGGCCGCGTGCTTGTCAATCAGGCACATTTCTCCATCCCGCTCGGTGATGATGTAAGTTTTGAATATTTCCCCCACCAGCCGCAAAGGCTTGCTGGCCGGTTCGGGGTCAAAGGTGGTCTGCTCCACCGAATCCGCCGGAAGTGCACTGAGCGCACGGGGGGACTCCTTCGGCACATTCTGAACAGGTGCATCTGCTGTCAAAACGTTTCTCGGCCTTTCCGGCTGTACAGGAGAACCGCTGACCGGCCGAGGGCCCTCCCCTTTCGGAGGCGCCGACGGCTGTTTGACCGGCTCTGTCGCTTCGGGCAAATCGGGCAGAATATCCAGAACAGCTTCGGAGGAAACGGGGACCGATTCCAGGGAAAGCTCTTCCGGCTGAGGAGTCGGCTTTTGGAGCCCCGGCACCACCCGCGGGGTCACCCCGGCGGTCATCTGGTTCAAAGCCCGGTACTCTGCCGCCGACAAGGTTGCAAAATGCTTTTGCGGTTGAGGCGGGGTGGGGGGCGCGGCAACGACGGTTTTTGGTGCAGCCGATGGCTGTGCCTGAGGCGTACTCTGCGCTTCTTCCGGCGCCTTATGCCCCAGTTCAAACCGACATTCCCCGCTGCCGGGGGTCGTCAGGGCCGAGCGGACGGCGCGGTACACCGTATCAAACACATCACTTTCCCGGGCAAACCGGATTTCCGTCTTGGCGGGATGGACATTCACATCCACCAGTTCAGCAGGCATTTCCAGCATAAGAATTGCCCCGGGAAACCGCCCCTGCATCAGAGTGCCTTTGTAGGCGTTTTCCAAGCCGGCCATCATGGTACGGTTCTTGACATAGCGGCCGTTGACGTAAAAATGCTGGGCGCTGCGGGAGGCGCGGCAGGCGCGAGGCGGTGTGATCAGCCCTTTGATCTTGTAGACTCCGTTCTCTCCTTCCAGCTCCAGCAGATCCCGGGCAAATTCACGGCCCAACACTGCATAGGCGGCACTGCGCAGAGCCCCATCCCCCGGGGTTACAAACTGCTGTTTGCCGTCCCGCACAAACCGGAAGGAAATTTCCGGATGAGACAGCGCCACATGCAGCACCGCATCCGCCACGAAGGTGCCCTCACTCACGTCCTTCTTCAGGAACTTCATGCGGGCAGGGGTGTTGTAGAACAGATCATTCACCGTGATGGTAGTTCCGCGGCCACGGGCGCCCGGCTCCAGACCCAGGGCCTCGCCCCCTTCAATGCGGTAACAATAAGCAAATTCATCGGCGTCCGTCTTGGTCAGCAACTCTACCCGGGCCACGCTGGCAATGGAAGCCAGGGCTTCGCCACGGAATCCCAGGGTATGGATATGAGTCAGGTCCTCCGCTGTGGCAATTTTACTGGTGGCATGGCGAACGAAGGCATTTTCAATGGATTCTGCCTCGATCCCGCTGCCATTGTCTGAAATCTGCAGTTGCTGGATGCCGCCGCGCACAATGGAAAGGCTGATCTGGGTGGCTCCGGCGTCAATGGCGTTTTCCAGCAATTCCTTTGCCACCGAGGCGGGTCGTTCCACCACCTCCCCCGCCGCAATCAGTTCTGCGGTATGCTTGTCCAGCACATGGATCTGTGCCATTCGGTTCACCTGCCTTCTATACTAAATAGGTAGAGCGTTTTACTTCAGCGCCTGTTTGAGTTCATACAAAAAGTTCAATGCTTCCAGCGGTGTCAGGGTCTCCACATCGATCTGATGGAGTTTGTCCACAACCTCACTGGGAACGGTGGGGTTATTGTAGGCCTCCACCGTCTCGAAATCCAGCTGCATGGAAGTGTTGGCGCCGGGGGCGGTAGCCTCCAACTGGCGCAATACCTTGTGCGCACGCTTAATGACCGCATCCGGCAAACCGGCAAGCTTGGCCACCTCGATGCCGTAGCTGTCATCTGCCGGGCCCGCCACAATGCGCCGCAGGAAGGTGATGTCCTCCCCCCGCTTTTTCACCGCGATGTTGTAGTTCTTGACCCCGTACACATCCTTATCCATGCCGGTCAGTTCATGGTAGTGGGTGGCAAACAGGGTCTTGCAGCCGATGTTGTCGCAGATGTATTCTACCACGGCCCGGGCAATGCTCATGCCGTCAAAAGTCGAAGTACCCCGGCCGATCTCATCCAGAATGACCAGGCTGGATTTGGTAGCGCTGCGCAAGATCTCAGCCACCTCGGTCATCTCCACCATGAAGGTGGACTGGCCGGCGGCCA
Organism: uncultured Gemmiger sp.; assembly: GCA_944382785.1. Lineage (GTDB taxonomy): Bacteria > Bacillota > Clostridia > Oscillospirales > Ruminococcaceae > Gemmiger. The sequence goes on from CALWNO010000001.1 coordinate 111,829, forward strand.
GGTCATCGGAGGCGCCTACGCGGGTAAAGATGGCATCCACCACCCCCACCCTGCATTGGGCGGCAGGCACAAAGGAGCCGATCTGGGCCATCAGCGCGATCAAGGCATTCTGGCGCATGTAGGTGGACTTGCCAGCCATGTTGGGGCCGGTAATAATGAGCATGCGATTCTCGCCCTCATCCAGGGTGGTGTCGTTGGGGACAAACAGACTGGATTTGAGCATCTGTTCAATAACTGGATGGCGGCCTTCCGCAATGTCCAGCACATCACTGTCGTCCACCGTGGGTTTGACGTAGTTGTTCTGTACTGCAGCTTCGGCAAAGGAGGCCAGCACGTCCAGCTGGGCCACAGCGGTGGCGGTGCGCTGGATACGCAGCAGCTGGGAGGAGATATCACTGAGCAGTTCGGAGAAGAGCTGATGTTCCAGAGCCAGCAGTCGCTCATTGGCCCCCAGAATCTTGTTTTCCAATTCTTTCAGTTCCGGGGTGATATACCGTTCCCCGGTGGTCAGGGTCTGCTTGCGGGTAAAGGTTTCGGGCACACTGCCCACATAGCTGCGGCTGACCTCAATGTAATAACCAAATACCTTGTTGAACCCGATTTTCAGCTTGGGAATGCCGGTTTGCTGGCGCAGGTCTGCCTCCAGCTGGGAGAGCACCCCTTTGCCACCGTGCATGATGTCCCGCAGCTCGTCCACTTCGGCATTATAGCCTTCCCGGATGGCACCACCATCCTTCAGATTGGCTGGAGGATCGTCCACCAGGGCGCGGCTGACCTTGTCCAGGATATCGGACAGCGGGTCCACCGCCTCCGCCAGATCATCCAGCATCTTGGCGCCGGCTGCGGCGGCCTGTTCCTTGACCTGAGGCAGACGCTGGCAGGTATCGCCCAACGCCTTGACTTCCCGGGGAGTGGCGGAGCCGTACAGAATGCGGGTGGTCAGACGTTCGATGTCAAATACATGGGAAAGGGCTTCTTTCAGCTCGGCCCGCCCCACATTGGCATTGTACAGCGCTTCCACCGCACCCAGCCGCTCGTTGATGGCCTTGCTGTCTACCAGGGGCTGTTCAATCCAGGAGCGCAGCATCCGCTTACCCATGGAAGTTTCGGTCTTGTCCAGCACCCAAAGCAAGGTTCCCTTCTTTTCCCGGCCGCGCATGGTCTCGGTCAATTCCAGATTGGCCCGGGTCACAGCAGAAAGACGCATGTACTGGGCATCGGCATAGTTGACCACCGCCTTGATACGCTCGGTGCCGTGCTTCTGGGTCTCATACAGATACCCCAGCAAGGCGCCGAAGGCCTGGGGCACAAAGCCGTCGGGGGCAAAGCCGCAGCTCTTGTTCCAGTCCTCGCCGAACTGGCGGCTGAGCATGCTTTCCACCACCGCCGGCTTGTAGCAGGAATCTTCCCGCAGTTCCACCAGGGCATTGGTGTGCTGTTTGATATAGTTGGTCAGATCCTTCAGGTCCAGCACTGCCGGATTGATGAGGATTTCACTGGGCATGTACCGGCACAGCTCGGTGATGAGAGCACCGCCCATCTTTTCACTGTGCAGCTCGGTGGCGTAGGCTTCGCCGGTGGAGATATCCGCAAAGCAGATCCCGGCTTTCCAGCCTCCGCGCACCTTTTTGGCGTAGATGGAACACAGGTAGTTGTTCTTGTCCTCCGCCAGCATGCTGCTTTCAATGACGGTACCGGGGGTGACCACGCGGATAATATCCCGTTTGACCAGTCCCTTGGCCGTGGCTGGGTCCTCCATCTGCTCACAGATGGCCACCTTGTAGCCCTTGGCAATCAGCCGGGCCACATAGATTTCATAGGAGTGGAAAGGCACCCCGCACATGGGAGCCCGCTCTTCCTGACCACAGGCCTTGCCCGTCAGGGTCAGTTCCAGCTCGCGGGAAGCCGTCAGGGCATCCTCATAAAACATCTCATAGAAATCACCCACACGATAAAAGAGGATCTCATTGGGATGCTGCTTCTTGATCTCAAAATACTGCTGCATCATGGGCGATACATTCTGTCCGGCCATGCTTCACACTCCTGCTTCTTTCACTGTGCCCGTAGTCCCTTGGTTTTATCAGTGGCAGCCGCCGCAAGTGGCGCAGCTGCCGGTGCAGCCGCTCTGGGGCGGGTTGACGGTCATGGGATCGCCGCCGTTCATGGCGGTGTTGATGATAGCGTCAATATGGTTGATCAGAGCTTCGCACTCGGACTTGGCGGCGTTGTAGCGTACCATGCCCTCGCTGGCCATGATCTGGCTGTACAGGTCGTTGACCTTCTTGTTCAGCTCAGCCACACGCTCGTGATCGGTGGTGCTCTTGGAGGTTTCATTGTTCAGATCCAGGCGGGCCAGGTTGAACTCACCGATAAGGTTCTGCAGTTCCTGATCCATATCGTTTTCACGGCGGGCAGCGTCCAGCTCCAGGTACCGGGGGTCGGTCTGCAGGGCCATAGCGGCTTTCTTGAAGAGATCGATGCAATCCATTTTATTATTCTCCTTTGATTGTGTTTGATTTTTGAATCCTATGCAGTATAGCTTGGAAAGGCAGTTTTATTCAGTGACCTGCTCACCCAGCAGCAGAGCGGCACGGGAACCGGTCAGACGGACCAGGGCGTACTGCCCCACCAAGTCCTCACTGCCTGCAAATTCCACCACCAGGTTGTTGTCCAGGCGGCCGTTGAGGGTGCCTTCCAGCCGTCCGGCTCCTTCCACCAGTACCCGAACGGTCTGCCCCGCCAGCCCCGCAATGGCCGCAAAGGCAATACGGTCCTGGGTACGCAGCAGGCGGTCCATGCGGGCGGCCTTTTCGGCATGGGTGACCGGGTCCTCCATCCTGGCGGCGGGGGTTCCCTCCCGCTTGGAATAGATGAAGGTAAACAGCTGCATATACCCGACGGCTTCCACCAGGTCCAGCGTCTTCTGGAAATCCTCCTCCGTCTCGCCGGGGAAGCCCACAATAATGTCACTGGAGAAGGTCACGCCGGGAATCTGGCGGCGTGCATACTCCACAAGTTCCAGATACTGTTCCACCGTATAATGACGGTTCATTTCTTTCAGAATCCGGTCGCTGCCGGACTGCACCGGCAGGTGGATGTGCTTGCACAGATGAGGCTGGGCGGCGATGGTATCGATGAGTTTGCGGCTGGCATCCTTGGGGTGGCTGGTCATGAAGCGAATCTGGTAATCTCCCGGCACTGCACACAACAGGTTGAGCAGGTCGGCAAAATCGATGGGATTTTCCAGGCCCTTGCCGTAGCTGTTGACATTCTGCCCCAGCAGGGTGATTTCCTTATAGCCCTGGGCGATCAATTGCTTGAACTCCGCCAGGATGTCCTGAGGTTCCCGGCTGCGTTCCCGCCCGCGCACGTAAGGCACGATGCAATAGGTGCAGAAGTTGTCGCATCCATACATAATGGGCAGCCAGGCACGGAAGCCGGAATCCCGCCGGATAGGAAGCTCTTCCACCACTGCATTACGGGTTTTGGGATCTTCCAGATAGCGCTTGCCCCGGCGGAACCGCTCTGCCAGCATGGCGGGCAGACGGTCGATTCCATCCACACCGAACACCAGATCCACATAGGGGTAGCTCTTGCGCAGCTTGTCCACGATGTGCTGCTGCTGGGCCATGCACCCACAGACACCGATCACCAGCTTGGGATTCTTTTCTTTCAGTTTTTTCAGGGCACCCACATTGCCGAACACCCGCTGCTCGGCGTGTTCACGCACAGCACAGGTGTTGAAGAGGATCAGGTCAGCCTGTTCCACATTCTCGCACATGCCAAAGCCGACATCCATGAGAACGCCGCGGATCTTTTCTCCATCGTTCACATTCTGTTGGCAGCCGTAGCTGTGTACATACGCCAGAGGAGGCGCATCCTGATAGACAGACGCGATCACGGCGGCAGCCTGCGCGTCATGGGTGTAGGTCAGTTTTTCCAAGTTTGATCTCCTGCCATTGTATGTAAGTTCCAATGGGCATACGCCCAGATATACCATAATAGTATATCGCACCCCCCTAAAAAGTACAAGACGTATCCGGAAGGATTTTTTACAGGCCTTTCGGCTTGGCGCGGTATCCTCCCAGTGCTATAATGAAGCCATCAATCAAGGAGGCCTTTTGCCATGAAGCTGTATTCTCTTGTTTTCAGCCCCACCGGCGGCACTCAAAAAGCCGCTGACGCTCTCTGCGCCGGGTTTTCTCTTCCGGTACATACTCTTGACCTGTGTGATGGAAAATTTGATTTTGCATCCCTGCATTTCACGCCGCAGGACCTGTGTGTGTTTTCGGTGCCCAGCTTTGGAGGGCGTGTTCCTTCTCCGGCTGCCCGGCGGATGGCGGCCATTCAGGGCGGTGGTGCGATGGCTGTACTGCTGGTGGCCTACGGCAACCGTGCCTTTGACGACACCCTCATTGAGATGAAGGATCTGGCCGAGAACGCTGGGTTCTGCTGTGTTGCCGCTGTGGCTGCCATAGCCGAACACTCCATCGCCCGTTGCTATGCCGCCGGACGCCCGGATGAAGCAGACAGGCAGGAGCTGACCGGATACGGCAGGCAAATCTTCACCGCCGTCCAAGATGGCGATCTGCCCGCCGGGTTCCATGTGCCGGGCAACCGTCCATACCGCGCCTTCGGCGGCGTGGGGATGATTCCCCTGCCGGATGCCGATTGCACAAGCTGCGGAACCTGCGCCGCATTGTGCCCCACCGGTGCCATCTCTGCCCAGGACCCAACGCAGGTGGATGGCGATCTTTGTATCAGCTGTATGCGGTGTATTGCCGTTTGTCCGGAACACGCCCGCCATGCCCCGACGGAAAAGGTGGCCGCCACCGAGCAAAAGTTGGCCAAACTGTGTGCCGATCGGAAATCCAATGCACTTTTTCTGTAAATTTTTGAAAACAGTCTCCCAAAAGATCGATTTGCCTTGACCTTCTACCCACTTCATGGTTTATGCTGTCCTTGAAAGGACGGTGAACGGCTTTGATGAACATCAAACAAGCCTCCCAGCTCAGTGGTGTTTCTGCCCAGAACATCCGGTATTATGAGCGGGAAGGGCTGCTTTGTCCGCAGCGTGATCCGAACAATGATTACAGACGGTACTCTGACCAGGACCTGTACACCCTGAAGCTCATTCGCATGCTGCGTATGCTGGACATGCCGTTGGAGGATATCCGTGCTGTGTTGAACGGCACGGTCTCCCTCCCTCAGGCCTTGCAGAGCCAGGAGCGGCGTTTACAGGCGCAATCGGAAAAATTGCAGGCCGCCATCCACTTTTGCCGGGAGCTGAAAACCGGCGTTCGGGATGCCGGGCAGCTGGATGTGGATGCCTGCCTCACACGCATGGAAAGGGCTCCGCAGGCCGGCGGATTCTTTGCCGGATGGGTGCAGGATTACAAGCAGGTGGCCGCTGCTCAGCACGAGGAGGAATTCACCTTTGTGCCGGACGGCCCGGTCACCAATCCCCGGGAATTCACCAACGCCCTGCTCGCCTGGAGCCAGGCAGACGGCAGGAATATTGTGATCACCCGGGAAGGCATGTACCCCCACTTTACCATGAACGGCACGGAATATGAGGCACAACGCTTTTACCGCCGCATCGGATTCCGGTATATCAGCGCTCCGCTGGCCATCGTCCGATGCCGCCGCTGTACAGACAGCAACAAGGACCAGACGGTGCCGCCCATTCGCCGCCGTCTGCTTCGCATCCTGCGCTGTTCCCTGCCTGCACTGCTTTTCTTTGCCATGATCATGGTTCCCTGCTCCGGCTGGCTGTTCGCCCACGGGCAATCCATCCAGGAAATCCTGGTGGGCTGGTTTGCGGTGCTTGCCATAGCCATCATGTGCGGGTTGAGCGCCTGGTTCAACTATTAGAATCACTTCAACGACAAAACCCGATAAACCAAAAGCGCCCCCACACTTTGTAGAGGCGCTTTTTCGGTTATTCAAAATAGCGGGCTATTTCCTTCATGCGGCTGCTTTGCGCCACCTGGAAGGGGCATTGGCGGTCACAGTGTCCGCATCCGATGCAGGCATCCGCCTTGACCGTCAGCTTCCCGTAATGCCCGGCGGCCATCCGGTCGCCGGCACAGGCAAGATCATAATACTTGTTCACCAGTCCGATGTCGATCCCCGCCGGGCAGGGTTGACAGTGGTTGCAGTAAACGCAGTTGCCGGACACATCCTTTGGGGTGAACCGGGCAATCATGGAATAGTCCCGCTGTTGTGCATCCGCCTGCAGGAACCCAAGCAGCTGTTCCAGATCCTGCAATCCGCGCACCCCTGGAAGCACCGTAAGCACACCGGGGCGGTCCATGGCATATTGCAGACATTGATAGCGAGTCATAGCAACGCCGAAAGGAGAAGTGGCAGCGTCCAGCAGTTTGCCACCGTGGAAAGGCTTCATCACCGAAACCCCGACGCCCAGGGCCTGGCAGCGCTGCAACAGTGCTGCCCGCTCGGTCACAGAACCGATGCCAAGTTCATCCCCCTGTTCCAGATCATAGGCTGGATTCAGGGAGAACATCATCATGTCCATGAGCCCGCTGTCCAGTGCTTTTTGCGCCACCGACGGTGTGTGGGAAGAGAATCCGATGTGATGGACCCGCCCCTGCGCTTTCAATTCCTGAATATAGGCAAGCACTCCGGATTGCAGCAACTCTTCCAGATCCTGCATCTCGTCCACACAATGCAGAAAGCCGAAGTCTGCATAATCGGTCCCGATGGTCCTCATTTCCCATTCAAATGTGCGGCGGATTTCGTCTAAATTCCGAGACCAGCCGTAGTCACCTTCTTTATTATAGACGGCGCCGAAATGCAGCTGAAAAAAGACCTTCTCCCGCTGTCCGGCAATGGCTCTGCCGAAAGGTGCATAGGTCTTGGCACCACCGGCGCACAGATCAAAGTAATTGATCCCCTTTTCAATGGCACAACGGACTGTTGTTTCGATTTCCGTTTCCGTTGCCTGCTGGATTCCACCCAGCCCAAGTCCCAGCACGCCAAAGGATTCCGTATCCTTTCCGTGGGGCAATTTCCGATATTCCACTGTATAAGCCTCCCTTTGAGCTGCATTGCCAGCCCTTCTGGCTTTATTGTAGCGGAGGACCGGAGCTGAGAGAAGAACCGATTTGGCCCTACTGTATGAACCAGCCGTTCACAGTTCAGCAGTGAGTTTCAGTCATCATACGGATGATGGTCCTGTCGGTTTCCCTCATCCCCTCCCGGGCCAGGGCGCCAATGTTTCGGATGTTGTTCTCCACCCCCTTGGTCACGATACCATCGCCGCTGTAAAACTGCGTTCCATGGGCCTGCATCTGCATTCCCAAAAGGCCCGCTTCCACAGCTGAGGCAATCTTGGCCGCACAGCTGGCCTTGGCGCCGTCACAGATAATGCCGGAATCCATGGCAATGGCGTTCACAATGGTATGGGAGATTTCGTCATACCGTCCACCGTGCAGGTAGCACACACCGGCCCCGGCTCCGACGCCGGCTGCCACCGCTCCACAGAAGGCGCTGAGTTTACCGATCCCTGTCTTGATATGGATGGTGACCAGATTGGATACGGTCAACGCGCGGTACAGCTGTGCCTGGTCTACCTGCATCTGCTCGGCGTATACGATGACCGGCAGCGAAGCAGTCAGTCCCTGGTTGCCGCTGCCGGAATTGATCACCACCGGCAGTTCACAGCCGTTCATCCGGGCGTCCGAGCCTGCTGCCGCCATCGCTTTGGCCCTGTTGTGGACATCATCGCCATAAGCCTGCAGAAGAATGCGCCCGATGTTGGCGCCGTCCTGGCCTTTCACCCCTTCTTCCGCAATGGCTGTGTTGTACGCAATCTGCCGTTGCAGTACTTCGCGCACATCTTCCGGTTCCAACTGATCCGCAAAGGTGATGATGCTTTCCACACTCAGCAGGCTGCGATCCGTGGTTTTGGCCGTCTGTTCCTCGCTGCAGGGACGATCCAGCCGAATTTGGCCGTCTTTTTCCACGCGTACCACGTTGGTGTGTCCACCCACCAACCGGACCCGAGCCGTATGACCGCCGCCTGCCATGCGGATATCGATATCCAGCAAAAAACCGCTGTCCGCCGCAGTGACCGTAATGGGCGTATGGCTGCGGCAGTCGGCAATCCCGGACAGATCCTCGGCTGTAATATCCGCCAGGACCTCCAGTTCCCTGTCCGCATTTCCGGCCACCGCACCGGCGGCCACCGCGGCCTCGATGCCGCGCAGTCCGCCGGTGTGCGGCACTACCACACTTTTGACGTTTTTCATGATGTTGGCGCTGACTGCCACCGTCACCATCTGGGGCACACATCCCAATTCCTGCCGGGCCAGCGCCGCCGCATACGCCAGCGCAATGGGTTCGGTGCAGCCCATAGCCGGGACCAGTTCTTCCCGCAGAATCTGTACATAGGCCGCATAAATTTCCGGGCTGAGTTTCTCTTTCAAAGTATCCGCCTGCCTTTATCGCTTTTGATTGTGGCGTCATTATACTACACTGCCCCATAAAAATCAAAATAACTCTATGCCGTAACAGCAAAAGGTTGTATAATAGAAGAAAAGATTGTGTTTGGTGGGGAGGCATCACCATGCAGCAGACAACGCTTTTTGAACAGAACACGCCCCAGCCGCTGGCTGCCCGTCTGCGTCCACGCACTCTGGAAGAATATGTGGGGCAGACACACCTTCTCGGTCCCGGCAAAGTGCTTCGGCGCCTGATTGAGAGCGACCAGATTTCGTCCATGATCTTCTGGGGCCCGCCGGGCGTGGGAAAAACCACCCTGGCCCGCATCATCGCCAACCGGACCAAGGCCGCCTTTATTGATTTTTCTGCCGTGACCAGCGGCATCAAAGAAATTCGTACCGTCATGCAGCAGGCGGAAGACAACCGCCGTTTCGGGGAAAAGACCATCCTCTTTGTGGACGAGATTCACCGCTTCAACAAAGCCCAGCAGGATGCCTTTCTGCCCTTTGTGGAAAAAGGCAGCATCATTCTGATCGGCGCCACCACCGAGAATCCTTCCTTTGAGATCAACGGCGCTCTGCTTTCCCGGTGCAAGGTATTTGTGCTGCAGGCCCTCAAGACTGAAGATCTGGTTCTGCTTTTGCAGCGTGCGCTGAAGGACGAACGGGGATTCGGCAAACAGGTGGTGCATATCGAACCGGATATGCTGGAAGCTTTGGCCGTCTTTTCCAACGGGGACGCCAGGACTGCCCTTTCCACCCTGGAAATGGTGGTGCTGAACGGAGAAGTCAACGCTGACGGCAGCGTCACGGTCAGCAAGGAAACGCTGGAACAGTGCACCGAGAAAAAATCCCTTTTATATGACAAGCACGGGGAGGAGCATTACAACCTGATCTCGGCGCTGCACAAATCCATGCGCAATTCCGACCCGGATGCCGCCGTTTACTGGCTGGCCCGTATGTTGGAAGCAGGTGAAGACCCGCTGTATGTGGCACGCCGGGTCATTCGCTTTGCCAGTGAGGATGTGGGACTGGCAGACCCGCGGGCATTGGAACAGGCGGTGGCCGCCTACCAGGCCTGCCACTTTCTGGGCATGCCGGAATGTACGGTGCATCTGACCCAGGCAGTCATATACATGGCCATGGCTCCGAAATCCAACGCCCTGTACAAGGCCTATGAGCATGCCAAAACCGATGCGGTACGTCAACTGGCCGAGCCGGTGCCGCTGATCATCCGCAACGCGCCCACCCGTCTGATGAAGGAGCTGGAGTATGGCAAGGGATACCGGTATGCCCACAACGAACCGGACAAACTCACCTCCATGCAATGTCTGCCGGACAGTCTGGTTGGCCGGGAATACTATGAGCCCGCCGAAGAAGGACTGGAAGGCCGGTACAAAACCAGGCTGGAACAAATCAAAACCTGGAAAAAGGAACACCAGCAATAAATCCTTTTTCCACAGCAAGGCCCCCTGCACAGGCACGCAAATGCTTATGCAGGGGGCCGGTTTTATTTTATGGGGATGATTTCGGTGCTGAAATCTCAGGAATCCGCGTTGGCGTAGTCATCTTCCCCGCCTACGGGGTTTTCGGCAATGATGTCTTCTTCGCTGTCACTGTCCGCCTCGGCCGTTTCCTCGGTGGCGGCCTTCAGCGTTTCCTTTGTGTACGCGAAGGCAGACAGGTGGTCCGCATTCACCTCATACACAATCCCCGCTGTGTGGCTGGAGCGCATATAACAGACATCGCTGTCCTCCGAAGAGACGTTGCCGAAGCTGCAGGTAATGGTGGTCCCGTCGCTACCGGTCACCGTCACCACAGCCTGCGGTTCATCCAGTCCGTACACACTGTCGTCCTCCGGATGAGTGATGGTCATCTCGGTTTCCATGCTGCAGATGGTGGAGACCATCTTTTCCACAATATCCTGGTCTACGGCATATTCCGGATCATCTTCCAGCGTCCAGGTGTCATCCGTCTTGGTAAAGTTCAGCGTCTCACCCGAAGTTTCCAGCACAAGTCCGGTCACATCATCCGATTCCAGGGTGGTGATATCCTGCGCTTCATACAGATCCTGAGGCGTCTTGATCAGGTTGGACAACTTGGAGGAATCAATGGTGTAAATGTGATCGTTCCAGCTGACCTTGACGTAATATGCCTCTGTGATGGAGTTCTCGGTGCCGATTGTCACCGTGTACGCGCCGGAGGCAGTCTCCCCGGTGGCGGTTTCGGCAGAAGCAGTCTCTGCCGTAGCAATATCAGCGCCATCCGTCCCCAGGGTGAAAACCATGGTAGGCGAATCCAGCCCCATATCCTCCGTTTCGGTACCGGCTCCGAGGTCACGGGCTGCCTCCAACCCGGCAAAACTCTCTACCAGCGAAGCAACCGTATCCTGATCCAGCGGCAGAGTGGGATCTTCTTCCAGGTACCAGGCATCTTCGTCATCCCGAAGCAGGGTAACATCGGTTTCCTCGTCGCGGTAGGCCAGTGCGGTAACGGAGGAGGCGTCCAGGTCAAACAGTGCCACACTGTCATCGGTATCTTCATCCAAATTGGTCAACACGGCCAGCAATACGCCCAGCACAATCACGACGGCGGCCAGAATGATCAGCGGCATATATTTTTTGTTTTTCATGGGCAGTTACCTCGTTAACGGCGGCGGCGCACAACGCTGACGAAAATACCCGCCAGCAGGAAGGCCAGGGGGATGATAAAGACAAACAGCAGCCCCAGAGGCGTGATCAGACCGCTGGGAACGGTCAGTGTTTCCGCGCTCATGCTCTTGGCATCGATGACCACGTTGTTTTCTTCCCCGTTCATCCAGTTCACGATGCTGCCCAGCAGCTGAGCATTGCCGCCGGACACGGCCGAGTTGATCTCGTCCAGGAAGATGTTGCCGCAGTTGATCCAGACCAGTTTGGCTCCGGTAGAGGTATCCTCGGCGGCCACAGCCAGATCAAAGCTGCCGGTGGGATCATTTTCTCCCTGTTCCAGCACGGTGGCCGTCTCATAGTCCAGCATGGAGTAAGCGTCATCCGAAGTGGAGAGCAGAGTGGTATGCGTCAGGGTGGACTCGGTCTCGGCCGTTTCGTCGGTCTGGGTCGTATCCTCGTCCTCCACCGTCACGATTCCCTGCGAGGTAGGCGCAAAGACAAACATACCGTCGGTCAGGCCGGAGGTGATGGTGTTGCTCTTGACGTTGGGCAGCAGATAGGTTCCGGCGTAGCGATATGCATAGTAGTTGGGGTCTGTCTCCACCAGAAGCCCGGCCTGCCGTTCCATGCCGTATTCCGCCAGGACCGCGTCCAGGTTGGGCGTGTCATACAGCAGACTGGTGGCCACAATCACCTTGCCGCCGTCCGACAGATATCCGCGCAAAGCGTCGGCATCCAGTTCACTGAAATCCGCCTGGGGCACATTGATGATCAGGGCATCGGCGTCCTCCGGAATTTCGCCGGTGTTCAGGTTCAGGTCGGTGACCGTCACGCCCGCGTTGGAAAGGGTCTCGGTGAAATCACTGCCCAGCGAACTTTCTCCATGCCCGGTCAGGGAATACATGGTATAGCTGTTTTCCCGGGTGACCTGGGCAATGGCAGTGGTCAGGGCGTTCTCGGCCGCAAAATCCATGGTATAGGAATAACTGTCCGAATAGCTGTATTCGTACATATCGCTGTAATCAACCAGCACATGGTTATCACCACATACCACGATCACGCTGTTGGTGCTGGCCTCACCGGCATCATACTGGTCGGCAAAAGTCGGATACAGCGCCGGGTCCCGCTGCTGCCAGCTGAAATGGGAGCTTTCCCCGGCATAGCGATCCAGAATCCGGCTGACATTGGTGTCTTCGTTGCCGGTTTCCGCCAGGAAGTAGGCGGTCACATCCTGATCAAGCGCCTTCATCATGCTGACGGTGGTCTCACTCAGGGTGAACATCTGCCCGGTGGAGATATCAAATTCCGTATATTTGGTGGGAATGGCACCGATGACAAGGTTCAGCAGGATCACAACCACCAGAACGATGGCGGCCAGAGCGCTGGCATAAGCGCCGGAATGAAGCAGCCGGCGGCGACTGACCTGCTGTGCCTCGGTGGGCTGAGCGGCCGGTGTGCGGCCGGAGGGCTTTTTGCCGAATTTGAATTTCATCTTCAAGAACCCTCCTTTCTCAGTTCCAACGGCGCCGTTCCAGCGCCTGGCCGGTCAGGAACAGAAACAGTCCGATGACCGATACATAATACACGATGGTGGAAAGACTGAACATCCCGCCCACGAAAGTTTCAAAGGGATTGAACAGTGCCAGCGCATCCAGGGCACGGTTAAAGGCCGTCAGAAGCCAAGCCGGGCGCAGCTGGAACAGCAGAATCAAAACAACAGCACCACCGCAGAAGATGCCGCTGCCGATGGTAACACTTTTGCACACCAGACCAATGAGCACGGCCGCCACCGCCAGCACAATGCAAAAGACAATAAAGGCCAGCGTATTGCCGGAAGTGAAAAGAGACTGCACACTCTCCATCAGATACGCAACCAGAAGCACACCGAAGGTGGCCAGGTACGCGATGATCTGGTTTTCGGTCAGGACCGAGATGAAGGTTCCCACCGCAATGCAGGATGCCCCCAGCAGAAAATAGGCAAACAAAGTGGCATACGCACTTGTCAGAGAGACGGTGCCGAAGGCTTTCAGGATCAGGGGCATAATGCAGGCCACGACCATGGGGACGGCAAAGACAACCAGCTGTGCCAGATACTTGCCCCACACGATCTGCGGAATGGTGACCGGGCTGGTCAGCAAAAGCTGATCGGTTTTGTTCCGGCGTTCATCCGCAAAACTGCGCATGGAAAGTGCCGGCAGGACGAAAAGCATGACCAGCGTGGTGGAATACAGAACGATGGAAAAATCCGACGTTCCGTAGATCAGACAGTTGGCGCTGTAATACAGCCCGATAAAAGCCAGGATCACAGCAATCACCACATACCCGATCATACTGGTGAAATAACTTCTGGTTTCACGTTTGAAGATAGCCAGCATACCTTAGTTCCCCTCCTTCTCATCCGGTGCAGATTCTTCCGCCGGAGTTTCCTGTTGCGAGGGCAAGTCGGTTTCTGACGCATCCTTCGCGGCGCTTTCCGTTGTTTGCTCCGGCACCTGTTCTTGCTGGGCTTCCTCCTGCGCGGGAGAATCGTTTTCGGTCAGCTGCAGGAACACATCTTCCAGACTCAGGTTCTGGCTGCTCAGGCTCAGCACCGGGCATCCCGCCGCCGCCAACGCCGCCGAGAGCGCCGCACGAAGGTTGTTGCCTTCGGTGCTGGACGCCGTAAAGCTGACTTCGTCACCTTTTTCTGCCGTCACACGGATATCCGTCAGGCCGGGCACGCTGCCGGCGGCCTTCAGCACATTCTCCCTGCTGCCCTGTGCCGTGGCAGAGATCACGCCCTTGGCAGCCAGGCGAGCCGCCAGTTCTTCCGGCGTGCCCTGGGCCGCCAGCTTGCCGCCGGAAATGATCAAAACGCGGTCACAGACTGTCTGGACCTCGCTCAGAATATGGCTGGAAAGAATGACCGTATGGGTCTTGCCCAGATCGTGAATCAGTGCACGGATCTCGATCATCTGCGCCGGGTCCAGGCCGACAGTCGGTTCGTCCAGAATAATGATGTCCGGATTCCCCAGAAGCGCCGCCGCCACGCCCACGCGCTGGCGGTACCCTTTGGAGAGGTTGCGGATCAACCGGGTCTGCATCTCCTGCAGCCCCGCCCGTGCCGATGCTTTGGCCACATCGGCTTCACGGTCGGCCTTCTTTTTTACGCCTTTGAGCTCCGCCACAAAATTCAGATATTCCCGTACTGTCATGTCGGTATACAGCGGCGGCAGTTCGGGCAGATACCCGATGCAGGCTTTGGCCGCCTGGGGTTCTTCCTGTATGTCGTGACCGTTGATGGTGACAGTACCGCTGGTGGGTGAAAGATACCCGGTAATGACGTTCATTGTGGTGGATTTGCCGGCACCGTTAGGCCCCAGCAAGCCGTAAATACAGCCGTCATCCACAGTGAAGCTGATGTCATCGACTGCCACATGCGAACCATATCGCTTGGTCAGATGGCTGACTTGGATCAAGATGCACACTCCCCTTTTGTATTGTTTCGGGCACCATTGCCCGTCTGGATGTCCGTTTGTGATTATAGGCCCATTTTGTGAAAATTGTGGGATAGAGTTTTGAATATCTGTGAAAATCCTTTTTCCGCCCAAAGCACAAAAATCCGGGCAGGAATCAGCCTTTTCGGCAGATTTCCCGTCCGGATTTTGTGCATATTTATGCCCGGTTGTGTATCAGCGGGCCGCAATGGCATCTGCAATGCGCATGGCTACGTCATCCTTGCTCAGCAGCGGAAGGGGTTCGGCGCCTTCCCGGGTGATCAGGGTCACCACATTGGTGTCCACTCCAAAACCGGCTCCCGGGGTTTTCAGGTTGTTTGCCACGATCATGTCCATATTCTTCTTGTGCAGCTTCGCGGCGGAATTTTCCAGCAAATGCTCCGTTTCCATGGAAAAGCCGCACACAAACAACCCTTCCGGCTTATGGGTTCCGACCCAGCCCAGAATATCCTGGGTACGTTCCAGCTTCAGGGTCAGTTCCCCGTCGGACTTTTTGATTTTCTCATCCGCCACCTGTGCCGGTCGATAGTCCGCCACGGCAGCAGCCATAACAAGGGCATCTGCATCTGCGGCGTACTTTTTGACCCCCTCAAACAGATCCTGGGCGGTGGTAAAAGGAACCGTTTTAACAAAGGGAACCGGGCGCAGGGCGGTGTGCGCCGTCAGCAGAGTCACCTCGGCACCGCGCAGCATGCAGGCCCGGGCTACGGCGTACCCCATCTTGCCGGTAGAGTGGTTGGTGATATAGCGCACCGGGTCCATGGGCTCGCTGGTGGCCCCGGCGGTGACCACCACCTTTTTGCCCAGCATGTCTTTCCGGCAGGCAAGTTCCCTGTCAACGTAATCCAGCAACACCTGTTCTTCCGGCAGGCGGCCACTGCCCACATCACCGCAGGCCAGCATGCCGGAGCCGGAAGGAATGACTGTGAAGCCGTAATGCTGCAGGGTGGCAATATTGTCCTGGGTGATGGGGTTTTCCAGCATGTGGGTGTTCATGGCCGGAGCCACCAGTTTGGGACAGGTCGCCGCCAGGGTCACGGTGGTCAGCATATCATCCGCCAGGCCATGGGCCAGTTTGGCAATGACGTTGGCCGTAGCCGGGGCAATCAGCATCAGGTCCGCGGCATTGGCCAGCGAAACATGAGCCACATCGTATTGGAAATTGCGGTCAAAGGTATCCACAATACACCGGTGGTTGGTCAGAGTCTCAAAAACCAGGGGAGCGATAAATTCGGTAGCGTGCTTGGTCATCAGAACATGCACCGACGCGCCCCGCTTGGCCAGCGCGTGGGCCACATTGGGCATCTTATACGCGGCAATACCGCCGGTAATGCCCAAGACAATCGTTTTGCCCTGCAGGTCTTTTTCCATGATACGGTCCTCCCGTTTGAATTGCTTTTTTTCTGTGGGGATTTCGGAAATTATTATAGGTTGGTTTGACTTCATTGTAAAGGCTGGTATAATCAGATTATATCACACAGAAACGGGGCACGCACATGATTTTGGCAGTGGACATCGGCAATACCAACGTCTGCATTGGAGGAATGGACGGGCAAAACCTGCTGTTTACCTTCCGCATGGTCACACGCCCCCGCTGTACACCGGACGAATACACCGCCGAACTCCGGTTTCTGCTACGGCGGGTGGGCTTTGATGCGTCGGCGTGCACCGGTGCCATTTTGTGCAGCGTTGTGCCCGCCCTCAGCGAGGCCCTGGCCCAGGCGGTGCGCCGCCTGACGGGGCACGACCCCCTGCGGGTCAGCTATACCCTGGATACCGGTCTTTCATTTGCCGTGGAAAGCCCCGAGCGGGTGGGGCAGGACCGCATTGCCGATGCGGCGGCAGCGGCGGCGCTGTATCCGCTCCCCTGCATGACGGTGGATCTGGGAACAGCCACCACCTACAATGTCATTGACGCCGACGCCCATTTTCTGGGCGGCTTTATTGTACCCGGTGTGCAGACCAGCCTGAAAGCCATCAGTGCCGGAACTGCTCAGTTGCCTCCCATTGCCCCCGAAGCCACCGACCACCTGATCGGACGCAACACGGTGGAATGCCTCAACAGCGGCGCGGTCTTCGGCACGGCAGCCATGATGGAAGGTCTGGCCAACCGGGTGGAGGCTCAGCTGGGACAGCCGTTAACCGTGGTGGCTACCGGTGGTCTGGCCCGCGGCATTATCCCCTACTGCCGCCGCAAGGTTCTCTATGATGCCGACCTGCTCTTCAAGGGATTGGCAGTGCTGTACCGGCGGGCACATCCGTAAACAATCATCACAATCAAAACCACCCGTTGAACGGGTGGTTTGAACAGGCCCTATAAGGGCCCATCTCCTGTGGTCGCTCCCTAAAGGGAGCCCCGAAAAGTCTGGCAACCACACTTTTACCACGGGCCGCCCCCTACTC
>CALWNO010000002.1 GCA_944382785.1 uncultured Gemmiger sp.
GGCATCTGCAAGACCGCCGGCCTGAAGCTGGTGTACAGCCCGCTGAACGGCTCCGGCCTGGTCCCTGTTACCACCGTGCTGGATGAGATCGGCATCAAGGATATCACCATTGTCCCCGAGCAGAAGAACCCGGACGGCAATTTCCCCACCTGCCCCTATCCCAACCCTGAAATCTTCGAGGCTCTGCGCCTGGGTCTGGAACTGGCCGAAAAGTCCGGTGCCGACCTGATGCTGGCCACCGACCCCGACGCCGACCGCGTAGGCATCGCCGTCAAGTGCAAGGATGGCAGCTATGAGCTGCTGTCCGGCAACGAAGTGGGCGTTCTGCTGCTGGATTACATCTGCGCCGGCCGCATTGAGCAGGGCACCATGCCCAAGGACCCCGTTATGTGCAAGTCCATCGTGTCCACCCCGCTGGCGGACGCCGTGGCTGCCCATTACGGCGTGGAATGCCGCAATGTGCTGACAGGCTTCAAGTGGATCGGCGATCAGATTGCTAAGCTGGAAGCCGACGGCCAGGTTGACCGCTTCATCTTCGGTTTTGAGGAAAGCTACGGCTATCTCGCCGGTCCCTATGTCCGTGACAAGGACGCCATCATCGGTTCCATGCTGATCTGCGAAATGGCTGCCTACTACCGCGCCAAGGGGTCTTCCATCAAGGAAGAACTGGAGCGCATCTACGCCCAGTACGGCCGCTACCTGAACAAGGTGGACAGCTTTGAGTTCCCGGGCCTGTCCGGCATGGATAAGATGGCCGGCATCATGGAAGGCCTGCGCAAGAATCCGCCCAAGGATTTTGCCGGCGACAAGGTCGTCAAGGTCACCGACTACGAGAAGCCTGAGGAGACCGGTCTGCCCGCCGCCAACGTCCTGATCTACAAGCTGGAAAGCGGCGCCACCGTGGTGGTCCGTCCTTCCGGCACCGAGCCGAAGATCAAGACCTACTTCACCACCCTCGGCAAGGACCTGGCCGAAGCCCAGGCCCAGAAAGACAAACTGGCCGAAGCCATCAAGCCGATCCTGGCCTGATTTCCCTGTACGCTTTCGGGGCTGCTCCTTTGTGGGGCAGCCCCTTTTTGTTGCATCCCGTTCCGGCACCCTCTTTTCAAATTTGACAAAACTGTATATAATAAAAAAAGCTGCCATACAGCGGAAAGGAGCGCTCCCCATGCCCGGAGATCTTCATACACATACCACCTTTTCCGACGGTTCCACCCCGGTGGCCAAGCTGCCTTTTCTGGCCAAATGTGCCGGCATGACCCATCTGGCCGTGTCCGACCATGACGCCATCCGCAGCGTGCGCTATGCCTACGCCAACCCGGTGGTGGAGGGGGTCCACCTGATCCCGGCCACTGAGCTCACAGCGTATGACTATGAGCGGGGCCACCGGGTCCATATTCTGTGCTTCTGGCCGGATGACTGCCCGGCGCTGGAGGATTTCTCCAAACTCATGTCCGAACGCCGGTATAACGCCGTCATGCAGAGCTGCCGGGAACTGGAGGAAATCTGCCCCCAGTTCAAAACCGCCGAAGCACTGGAGTTTGCCAAGGACAGTGGCACTTTGTACAAGGCTCACGTCATGCGGGTGCTGTGGCAGTACGGCTTGTCGGACGGGATGTACAATTCGGTGTACCGCTCCCTGTTTGGGCTGCGCCCGGTGCGGGGCAAGATCCTGCACAACCCCAAGTATGAAACGGTGGACACGGTGCTTAATCTGATCAAGACCTGCCGGGGCGTGGCGGTGCTGGCCCATCCCAGTGTGTACAAGAGCATGCCTCTGGCCCGGGAACTGATTGCGGCCGGACGCCTGGATGGGGTGGAAATTGACCATCCCCGCAATACCCCGGAGGACAAGGAGGAACTGACCCGCCTGGCGAAGGAAAACGACCTGATCGTGACCGGCGGCACCGACTTCCACGGTATGAACGCCAACAATCCGCGCCCGGTGGGCGCCTTTTATACTGCGGACGACCAGATTGCCCGCATTGAGGCCGTGGCCCGCGCCCGCAAGCGCGCAGCGGCACAATAAGCATAAGCAAAGGAGAGACTTATCATGATGTACGAACGCAAGAACAAGGGCACCTGCTCGGTGCTGACCCGTGTTGATCTGGCCGAGGACCACACCATCCGCAAGGTGGAAGTGCTGGGCGGCTGTAACGGCAACCTGAAAGGCATCTGCCAGCTGCTGCAGGGCATGAAGGCGGAGGACGCCATCCAGCGCATGAAGGGCACCACCTGCGGTCCCCGTCCCACCAGCTGCCCGGACCAGATCTCTCACGCCCTGGAAGAGGCCCTGGCACAGCTGGGATGAACATTGCCGATTTTGAAAAACGAAGCAAAGGAGCCTGCCATGGACTGCTTCCACTATCCTCTTGATACCGAACAGCTGCTGCGCAAAAAGCGCCGGATCCGGCGGGAATTGCTGGCCCAGAATCCCAACCCTCTGCACAAAAAGATCGCCATCCTGGGCGGTTCCACCACCAATGAAGTGGCCGACCAGCTGGGGCTGTTCCTGCTGAACTATGGCATTGAGGCCGAGTTCTATCAATCCGAATACGGTCAGTATTGGCAGGATGCCATGTTCGGCACCCCGGGACTGGACGAATTCAAGCCGGATGTGATCTACATCCACACCAACTGGCGCAACATTGAACATTTCCCCACCACCGCCGACACCCCGGCCCAGGTGGACGAGCTGCTGGAAAATGAATATACCCGGTTTGAGACCATGTGGCAGGCCCTGGCCCGGAAGTTCAGCTGTCCCATCATCCAGAACAACTTCGACCGTCCCAACTATCGCCTGATGGGCAACCGGGACGTGTGGGATGTGCGGGGCCGTACCAACTTCATCTCCCGCCTGAATCAGAAGTTCTATGCCTACGCCGCTGCCCACGAGGATTTTTACATCAACGACCTGGACTATCTGGCCTCCGATTATGGTCTGACCGCCTGGGGAGATGCCTTCTTCTGGCATATGTACAAGTATGCCATGTGCCTGGACGCCATTCCCTCCCTGGCCAGCAGCCTGGCCAACATCATCAAGTCTCTGTACGGCCGCAACAAGAAAGCCCTGGTTCTGGACCTGGACAACACCCTGTGGGGCGGCGTTGTGGGGGACGACGGGGTAGACGGTATTGCCATCGGTCCCGAAGTGCCCGAAGGACAGGTCTATGCCGAGTTCCAGAGCTATTGCAAGGCTCTCAAGTCCATCGGTGTGGTGCTGGCGGTAGACTCCAAAAACGATGAGGAAAATGCCCTGGCGGGACTTAACCATCCCGACGGCGTGCTGCGTCCGGCGGATTTCGTGGCCATCAAGGCCAACTGGGACCCCAAGGACCAGAACCTTAAGGCCATTGCCGACGAACTCAACCTGGGCGCGGACAGCTTTGTCTTTGCAGACGACAACCCGGCAGAGCGGGCCATCGTGGCGGCCCAGGTGCCCGGTGTGGCCACGCCTGTGCTGGACGGGGCCGAAAACTACATCAAGACCTTGGATCACGGCGGCTACTTTGAGGTTACCACCCTTTCGGGGGAGGATCTGAAAAAGACTGAACTCTACCACGCCAACGCCGAGCGCCGCCGCGCCCAGGCCGCCTTTGCGGACTATGGTGCCTATCTGGACAGCCTGGAGATGACCGCCACCATCCGCGGCTTTGAGCCGTTGTATATCCAGCGCATCGCCCAGCTGACCAACAAGTCCAACCAGTTCAACCTGACCACTCTGCGTTGCTCGGAGGATGACATCCGCAGTATGGCCGAAGATCCGGCCTGGCTGTGCCTGTACGGCAAGCTGGTGGATAAATTCGGCGACAACGGCGTTGTCACCGTGGTGGCCGGACAGGCGGAAGGGGACACCCTGCACCTGCGTCTGTGGCTCATGAGCTGCCGTGTGCTCAAGCGCGGCATGGAGGATGCCATGATGGATGCTGTGGTAGCGGATGCTGCCGCCCGGGGGCTCAAGACCATCCGGGGATATTACTATCCCACCGCCAAAAACGGCATGGTCAAGAATTTCTACGCTGAAATGGGCTTTACGCAGGTGGAAGCGGACGCCGACGGCAATACCACCTGGGAACTGGCGGTAGACGGCTACACCCCTCGCCATCCCCATATGCAGATCGAACGCTGACAATTCAATTTTGTACCCCGGTTTGCGGTTCACTTCCGCGAACCGGGGTTTTCTTGTGTTGGCCCGGCGGGTTTGCGGTAAGGTATATGGCAAGACGGGAAAAAGGGGGCATTAGCAGCTTCCTTGACCGGGAAAATGCGTTTTTTCACTCCCCAAAATCCACTTTTTTCAAAGAAATTTTGCAAATCACGAAATAGCGACAAACTTTTTTTCAAAAAAAGCTTGCATTTCCGGAATTCCTTTGCTATAATAAATGAGCGCTGACAGGTGAGCACAACCGAGCGGCGCAAAACAGAATAGATGGGAGCTTTCCCGAGTGGCCAATGGGGACAGACTGTAAATCTGCTGCGTAATGCTTCGGTGGTTCGAATCCACCAGCTCCCACCAAAAACCCGAACGAGTGATCGTTCGGGTTTTTCTTTTGGAAATTTCCGGAGCAAAGAAAGGACGGACTGCGTATGGAACAGGGATTTCATGGCGTTCGCTGGGTGGAGCCGGCAAAGCTGTATGTCAGTCAGCTGTACGTTAGCCGCGCCAAGTTGCAGGCAGTGCAGGCATGGCTGACACCGGCTGCCCTGCAAACCTGCCGCCCGCTTCCGGTGCATGATTTCGGGGATGGCAATCTGACCCTGACCGATGGTCACACAAGGGCATTGACTCTGCTGCTGATGGGACAGCTTTGTCCTGTTTGCTATGATACGGACCAGGCTGTGACGAATCCGGAAGGTCAGGCTGCCTACCGCACAGCCATCGGCTGGTGCAGGGATGCCGGGGTCTGCAGGGTAGGGGACTTGCGGCACCGTGTACTGGAAGAAGCACAGTATCAAAGGCTTTGGGTGGAACGCTGCGAACAGGCGTTTGCCTGGCCTTGATTTTCCCTGCCTGAGTTTTGTTTTCCGCAACATAAAAAACAGCCCCGGAGAGTTTTTCTCCGGGGCCGTGGTATTGTGTCTTGTCAGTAGGTAATGATGATGCCCTGCTCCTGGGCATAGAAGCTGCACAGGCCGCCGCAGGGGACCACCTGGATCTCCGCTTCAGGCCATTTGGCATGGATGCCGTGGGTCAGCAGGGTAGCGGCATTCTCGTTGCTGCAATGACTGATCAGAACCGGGCGGGTACCATCAAACCCGTCATGGTCCATCTGTTCCAGAATGCGGGCCAGTACCCGGGGCTCACCCCGCGTTTTGAAGAAAAAGTCAATCTTCCCGTCGGGGGTGCGCTTGCCCAGCACCCGCATATTCAGGCGCCCGGCAATAAAGCCCACCACCTTGGAGACCCGGCCGTTCTTGGCCAGGTTGTCAAAGCTGGCCAGGGCAAACAGAATATGCCCTTCCTCGTTGAACTTGGTCAGTGCCCGGCAGACTTCCTCAAAGGTCGCGCCCTCTCCGATCATCCGGTTGGCCAGGGCCGCTGCCGATGCCAGCGCTCCCGCACAGCTCAGGGTGTCCAGGATGAAAATTTTCTTTTCCGGATGTTCCTCCAGTACCATCTCCCGGGCAGCTACAGCTGCATTGTAGCTGCCGGAAAGATTGCTGCTGATGGTGATGGCAATGACCTGATCTCCCTGCAAAAAGCGCTCCGCCCATTCTTCGGGGCTTGGGCAGGCGGAAGAGGAAGCTCCGTTATAGTCGGTCATCGCCTGGATCATCTGGGGAACATTCAGGGTGGGCAGATCCACATATTCCCGCTCCCCGATGCGGATCTTGAACGGGACCAGGGCAAACTGCACCCCGGCCGCCAGCGGCGTCAGTTCCCGGATGTCACAAGAAGTGTCGGATACAATCATCCATGCCATGGCAAAACCTCCCGGCACCGGTGCTGAACACAGGCGCACTTATACCAAGTATTGGTTACTTCCCTTTTATTATACGGGGGCACGGAAGAACCGTCAAGCGTTCGAATCAACGTATAAAAACGCGGAATTTTGTAAAAGCTGCGCGGGAACTGGTTTTTCCCTTGCGTTGCCTGTAACAAAAGAGGTATAATACCTCATGTACTCGTTATGCTGCACACGGACGGTGTGCACAACCACAGGAGAATTCTGTATCATGGCAGATTACTATTATTATCGCAAAAAGGTCGAAGGGGAGCGCCGTCGCCGCAAGGCGGTGATTGCGCTGCTTGTCGTGCTTGTCCTTTTGTGTGCCGCCGCCGGATATTTCTGGCTCAACGGCCGCCAGCCGGAAACCGCACAGGCTACGCCGGAAACGGCTGCCACTGCTTCTCCCGCGCCGGCTACCGCAACGCCGGCAGCCGCCAGCGCGGAAAGTGCAGTACCTTATTCGCCGCAGCGCCTGTTGCCTGCGGTGGAGGAGGGCGCCTGGAACACCTGCCAGCCGGTGGAACAGACCATCGATTTTGAGTATCTGAACACGGATGCCAAGATGGTGGCACTGCCCAAGTCCGGACGCGTCACCCGGGAACATTTCAACACCGCCACCTTCCTGGGGGACAGCATCACCGAAGGAATGGCAATTTATGCCACCGGCTTCCAGAACGCGCAGGTTCGCGGTTACCGCAGTGCGGGACCTCAGATCATCGTCAACAATGCGGTGGTGCATGATTACGCCCGCAACGTGGATGAAGCCGCGTTGGATGCGGTGGTGGCCTCTCAGCCGGATTTCCTGTATGTGCTGTTTGGTACCAATGCGCTGGTGAATCAGGGCAGTGAGGATTCCTTCGTTGCCTATTATGACAAGATGATCGAGATCCTGCAGCAGAATCTGCCCGGTGTGGCCATCTATATCCAGGCCATTCCCGGCGTGCAGGAAACGGTGGTTCAGACAAAACCCGGTCTGGATAATGCCCGCATCCAGACCATCAACAACATGCTGGCCAATATTGCTTTGACCCGCGGGTGCTATTTTGTCAATATTCAGGAAGCATTGACCTATCCGGACGGCAGCCAGATCGACGAATACCAGACCAGTGACGGTATTCACATGGGGCCCGCCGGATACGCAGCCTGGACGGAATATTTGCAAACCCACACCGCCTGGGATCGGCGGAACAAATACGAAGGTGCCAGTCCTTACTATATTCTCGGCTCCTGATGTATATGGCGCTTACAGTGTGCTTTTTTAACAAAAAGTACGCTGTAGGCGCTTTTTTCGTACCCGGTTGTCACTGTACGACAGATAAAATGACTATTTTGCACAAATCGACAAGCAGGCTTGATAAAATTTTAGCGGTTTATTACAGAAAAGTCTTGAAATTCCTGCATGAAACAGGTAATATAGAATCAATAGAACCACAAAAATCAGTGGGTATGTCAAAACAAACCCACACAAGCATGGTTTTTTAAGGGGAGATCAAATTGAAACAGCAAGAAAAGGTGCAAAAACCTTCCGACCTGCCGATCTATCTGTTCAAGCAGGGCAATAATATGGAGGCTTACCGCTATTTCGGTGCACACCTTTGCGAACAGGATGGCCAGGCGGGGGTTGTGTTCCGTCTGTGGGCCCCGCATGCAAAGGCTGTTTCGGTAGTGGGGGATTTCAATGACTGGATGCCGGCCTCCCATCCGATGCAGAAAGTGGACGATGGAATCTGGGAACTGTTTATTCCGGGAATGAAGCAGTTCGATGTTTACAAGTTCTGCGTGACCACTCCGTCAGATGAACTGATTTATAAAGCAGACCCGTATGCTTTCCATGCCGAGACCCGCCCCTCCAACGGCAGCAAAGTCTATGATATCAGCGGCTTTGCCTGGAATGATACCGCCTGGGAAGAAGAGCAGAAAAAACGTGACGTGATCAACGGGCCGATGCTCATCTATGAGATGCACGCGGGCAGCTGGAAGATGAAAGCGGACGGCGTTCCGTACAACTATTCCGAACTGGCGGATGAGCTGATCCCGTACATCAAGGATATGGGTTACACCCATGTGGAGCTGTTGCCCATTACCGAATATCCCTACGATGGCAGCTGGGGATATCAGGTGACCGGCTATTATGCACCTACCAGCCGTTACGGCACACCCCATGATTTCATGGCCTTTGTGGACAAGATGCACAATGCGGGTATCGGCGTCATTCTGGACTGGGTCCCCGCCCACTTCCCCAAAGATGCCTACGGCCTGTACATGTTTGACGGTGCACCCTGCTATGAGGACCCCAACCCCCGCCGCGGTGAGCACAAGGAATGGGGGACTATGGTCTTCAACTACGGCATGCCGGAGGTTCAGAGCTTCCTGATCTCCAGTGCGCTGTTCTGGATCGAACAATATCATGTGGACGGCCTGCGTGTGGACGCAGTGGCCAGCATGCTGTATCTGGACTACAATCGCCGGGACGGTGAGTGGGAACAGAACGTCAACGGGGGCAAGGAAAATCTGGAAGCTATTGCCTTCCTGCAGAAGTGCAATACCACCGTTCTGAGCCGCTACCCCTACAAGATGATGATTGCCGAGGAATCCACCGCCTGGCCGCTGGTGACCAAGCCTGCTGCGGACGGCGGTCTGGGCTTCAACTTCAAGTGGAACATGGGCTGGATGAACGACATGCTCAGCTACATGAAGACCGATCCGCTGTTCCGCTCCGGCAACCACGGCAAGGTCACTTTCAGCTTCTTCTACGCATTCAGTGAGAATTTTGTGCTGCCCATCAGCCATGATGAGGTTGTTCACGGCAAGTGCAGCCTGATCAACAAGATGCCCGGCGACTATGAACAGAAATTCGCCAACCTGCGCACCTTCTACGGCTATATGGCCGCCCATCCCGGCAAGAAGCTGCTCTTTATGGGGCAGGAGTTCGGCCAGTTCATTGAGTGGGATGAAAAGAAGCCCCTGGACTGGATGCTGCTGGGATATGACAAACACCACCAGCTGCAAAGCTATGTGCGGGATCTGAACAAGTTCTATCTGGAGACCCCGGCCATGTGGCAGGTGGATTACAGCTGGGAAGGCTTCCAGTGGATTGTGCCGGATGACAACCAGCAGAGCGTCATCGCCTTCCTGCGTCGGGACGCTCAGGGTAAGATGGTCCTGATCGTCTGCAACTTCAACCCTGTCCTGCGGGAAGGCTACGCCATGGGCGTGCCCAACCCCGGCAGTTATAAGGAGATCCTCAACTCCGACGATGCGAAGTACGGCGGTTCGGGTGTGACCAACGGCACGGTCCGCAGCAAGAAGGGCGCCATGCACGGCTTTGAGCAGCATATTACCCTGACTCTGCCGCCGCTGTCCACCATGTATTTCAGCGTACCTGCACCGCGCAAGAAACCGGTGAAGAAGGAGGGCGCCGAGCCTGCCAAGGCCACCAGAACGGCCAAGGCGGAGAAGGCGGAAAAGCCTGCCAAACCCACTGCGCGCAAGACCACAGCGGCAACCCGCACGCGCAAAACCAAGTCCAAACCGTCTGAAAAGATGGAAGGAAATATTTGATCCACTGCAAATACCATACTTAAGGGGAGAAACATTATGGCAAAAGAAATGATCGCAATGATCCTGGCCGGCGGACAAGGCTCACGCCTGTATGCGCTGACCCAGAAGCTGGCCAAGCCGGCGGTACCCTTTGGCGGAAAGTACCGCATCATCGACTTCCCGCTTTCCAACTGTGTCAACTCTGATATTGATACGGTTGGTATCCTGACGCAGTATCAGCCGCTGGTTCTGAACGAATACATCGGCAACGGTCAGCCGTGGGACCTGGACCGCCTGCATGGCGGTGTACATGTTCTGCCTCCGTATCAGCAGGCCAGCGGCTCTGACTGGTACAAGGGCACGGCCAACGCCATCTACCAGAATATTTCTTTCATTGATCGGTATGACCCGCAGTATGTCATTATCCTGTCCGGCGACCAGATCTGCAAGCAGGATTACAGCGACTTCCTGCGTTTCCACAAAGAGAAGAACGCGGAATTCAGCGTGGCTGTCATGGAAGTGCCATGGAGTGAGGCTTCCCGCTTTGGTCTGATGGTCACCGACAACGACGACCGCATCAACGAATTCCAGGAAAAGCCGAAGGAACCCAAATCCAATCTGGCGTCCATGGGTATCTACATCTTCAATTGGGATGTGCTCAAGGCTTACTTGACTGCCGACGAGGCAGATCCCAACTCGGAGAACGACTTCGGCAAGAACGTCATCCCCGCTCTGCTGAAGGACGGCCGCCGTATGTATGCGTACCGTTTCAGCGGCTACTGGAAGGACGTGGGCACCATCTCCTCCCTGTGGCAGGCCAATATGGAAGTGCTGGACCCCTCTCATTCCGGCATCAACCTGTTTGATGAAAACTGGAAGATCTACTCCCGCAACTCCGGCCGTCCCTGCCAGCAGATCGGTACGGATGCCGACATTGAAAACTCTATGGTTACCGAAGGCTGCAAGGTCAACGGTACCGTCAAGAACTCCATCCTCTTCCCGGGCGTTGTGGTCGAAAAGGGCGCAACGGTGGAAGCTGCCGTGGTCATGGGCGGTACGGTCATCAAGGCCGGTGCCACTGTGGCACACTGCATCGTGGCTGAAAACTGCACCATTGAAGAGGGCGCAACCGTGGGCAAAATGCCCGAAAGCGGCCTGAACATTGCCGAACCCGGCGATGTGGCAACGCTGGGCGCCGGCGTCAAGATCGGCAAGGGCGCAACGGTCGGCCCCAAGGCAATGGTCTCCAATGATGTAAAGGATGGTGAGGAACAATGGTAAGCAGCAACGCAAATGCTTTGGGCGTGATTTTCGCCAACTCTTATGATAACCTTGTCCCCGAACTGGTGGCGGAGCGCACGATGGCCTCCATCCCGTTTGCAGGGCGTTACCGTATGATCGACTTTACTCTGTCCAACATGGCCAATTCCGGCGTGGACAATGTCTCGATCATCGTGCGCAAGAACTATCATTCCCTGATGGACCACCTGGGCGCCGGCCGTGAATGGGACCTGACCCGTAAGCGCGGCGGTCTGAATATCATCCCGCCCTTTGCGGAACGCAGCGTCAAGCTGTACTCCGGCCGTGTGGACGCCCTGGCCAGCGTTCTGACCTGGCTGGCTGCGCAGAAAGAGCGCTACGTCATCCTGTCCGACTCTCACATCGCCATGAACTTCAACTTCAACAAGCTGTTGGAGGCTCACATCAACAGCGGTGCTGATGTGACCATGGTTTACAACCGTGCCGAAATCCCCGATGGTGCCCGCAATGACAACTACACCATCCGGATGGATGCCAATGGCCGTGTGACCGAACTGCTGTCCAACGATTATCGCCCCGGTATGCAGAACCTGTCCATGAACCTGTATGTCATCGAGCGTGAAAGCCTGATCCAGCTGGTTCGTGATGCTGCCGTCCGCGGCCTGGTTTACTTTGAACGGGATATTCTGGCCCGCAACCTCAGCCTGCTGAATGTTCAGGCGTACGAGTTCACCGGGTATGCAGCTCGTCTGGCGGACATGAAGAGCTATTTCGATGAGAATATGCGCCTGCTGCAGCCGGGCAATGTGGATCAGCTGTTCGATCCCGCCAACCCCATTTATACTAAGATTCGCGATGACAACCCCACTCGCTACATCACCGGCAGCAAGGTCAAGAACAGCCTGTTGGCCGACGGTTGCGTCATTGAGGGCGTGGTTGAAAACAGCGTTCTGTTCCGCGGCTGCGTCGTCAAGAAAGGCGCTGTTGTCAAGAATAGTGTGCTCATGCAGGATACCATCGTGGAAGAAAATTGCTCGGTTGAATATGTCGTGACCGATAAGAACGTACATATCACCACCGGCAAGCAGCTGTGCGGCACCGATTCGTTCCCGGTGTTTGTTGCCAAGAACCACACGGTTTGATTGCTCAAAAAGGCGGGCTGCCACATCTCCCCGGCGGCTGCGCCTGATTGAGAGGGCGGGGGAGTCTCCCGCCCTTTCTTTTACCTCTTCGCGCACTGCGCGTGATAGATCCGCAAGGAGGCTACCCAACCATGAAAATTTTGTATGCAGCCAGTGAAGCGACCCCATATGCCAAGTCCGGCGGCCTGGCCGATGTGGCTGGTGCCCTGCCCAAGGCGCTTGTCCGGGACGGCATTGATTGCCGGGTGGTGATGCCGCTGTACAACGATCTGAAGTTCAAAGATACCCTGACCTACGTCACCAATTTCAGCGTGCCGGTGGGTTGGCGCAGTCAGTACTGCGGTCTGTTCAAGGCCGAGCATGACGGCGTTATCTACTACTTCATCGACAATGAGTATTACTTCAAACGCAGTGGCCTGTACGGCTTCTATGATGACGGCGAGCGCTTTGCGTTCTTCGCCCGTGCCATTCTCGAAATGCTGTTCTATACTGATTTCGAGCCGGACATCATCAACTGCAATGACTGGCAGACCGCTCTGACGCCGGTATATCTGAACCTGTATTATCGGCATCTGGACAAGTTCAACCGGATCAAAACAGTGTTTACCATTCACAACATTGCCTATCAGGGCAAGTATGGGTTGGATATTCTGGAAGATACCTGCGGGATCGGCAGCCGGGATGCCCATGTGGTGGAATACGATGGTTGCGCCAACTTTATGAAGGGCGCCATTGAAACTGCCGACAAGGTCACCACTGTCAGCCCCACCTATGCGCAGGAAATCCTGGACCCCTGGTTCAGTCATGGCCTGGATGGTCTGCTGCGTCAGAAACAGTATAAACTGTGCGGCATTCTCAACGGCATTGATGTGGATGTGTTCAACCCCGCCACCGACCCAGACATTGTCAAGAACTATGATGTGAATTCCTTCCAGGAAGGCAAGGCGGCTTGCAAGGCTGCCTTGCAGGATGAGATGAACCTGAACAAGGACGGCAGTCCGGTGATGGCCATGGTCACCCGTCTGGTGGGCCATAAGGGCGTGGATCTGGTTCGCTCCATTGCCGAAGGTCTGCTCCAGCAGGGGATTGAGCTGGTCGTCCTGGGCTCCGGCGAAGCGCAATACGAAAACTTCTTCAATGAACTGTGCGCTCGTCATCCGGGCCGTGTGGGTGTGTACATCGGCTTCAATGCCAAACTCGCCCAGCATATCTACTCCGGCGCCGATATCTTCCTGATGCCCTCCCGCTCCGAGCCCTGCGGCCTGGCTCAGATGGTCTCCTGCCGCTATGGTACCATTCCGGTGGTCCGCGAGACCGGTGGTCTGCGCGACTCCATCCACGATTCCGGTGATGGTTTCGGCAACGGTTTCACCTTTGCCAACTACAATGCCCACGAACTGTATGAGGCCTGCTGGCGTGCCAAGGAAGGGTACTGGCAGAAGGAAGGCTGGCCCATTCTGGTTCGCCGCGCGATGGAATGCGATTTCAGCTGGTCCAACTCGGCCAAGAGCTATGAGGGTCTGTACAATGAGGTCGTGAACCTCTGGTAATCTTTCCCTGTATTCAAAATCACCCCGCCGAATCTTCGGTGGGGTGATTTTTTGATGTGCACCATTTTCACACATTTTGCAAACAAAACCGATACAATCGGAGCGTATTCTTGATATCGGACAGTACATGAGATACAATGGTGCCGAAGGATGTGGATGAGATGTCAACAAAAACAAAAAAGTCCCACGCAGGTCTGGTCCTTGCGGGACTGACAGCTGCGGCGGTGGCGCTGGCTCTGACGGCCCGGGCTGTGATCCCTCTTCTGGAGGAAGATCAGCTGCCGCAGGCATCGGAATCGCAGGAAACGACAGAAATAACCTCCCGTGTGGAGTCTCAGCCTACGGCAGTCAGCGAACCGGAGAAAATGGAATCCACTCCCACGCTGGAGCCGACATCCACTCCGTTTGCCGGATGGGATACCGCAGCCCTGGATGCGTTCTGTGCGCAGCAGCCCAGTGGGTTTTCGGTGTATGCCCAGGATCTGGAAACAGGAACCATCTATACATACAATGCAGAAACTGAGTATTATCCTGCCAGTACGCTCAAGGCAGCGTATGCTCTCTGGCTGTGTGAGCAGGTGGAGCAGGGAGCCCTGGATATGGAAGGCGATGTGTACAACCTGTTCTCCTTCGGTGCCTTGGAAGGTACCAAGTTGGATGCCTACGATGGCGTTTCTACCATTCCGGCCTGGGATGCCATGTACGCCATGATCACGGTCAGCGACAATAATGCGATGGATATGCTGGTCTCTACCTGGCCGGCCAGCGAGGCCACCGGATTCTGTGACTTTCTGGCGGATCTGGGATTCCATTCTCCGTATTCCTGTTCCATGACCTTGGAAGATGGCATCCAGGGAATTATGAACGTGTCCGATGCGGGGTTGCTTATGCAGGCGCTTTACCAGTATTTTGAGACAGAGACAAGCATCTCTCTGCAGCTGATGGACTGCTTCCTGGATGCCGAACATGAGGCTCTGTATATACCGGAGGGCGTAGAGGCTGCCAAAAAGTACGGCAGCTGGGATTATGCATTCCATGATTTCGCAATCGTCTATGCGGAGCATCCCTATATCCTCTGTTGTATGACCGATCAGGGAGATCAAAATGTGGATTTTCCCCCGGCCGTGGTGGAGTCCATGCAGGAATTGGGGATGATGATCTATTCCCAGGAGAGTGCCTGAACACGATCCCGTTTTCTTGTATCTTTTATATAAGGAAAGCCCGCTGCCAGGAAAGACAGCGGGCTTTTTGCGTATTGTCTGTTTGATTACTCCGTCTGCAGATGGTTGCTGACCCATTTGATGAGCATATCCAGAGCCACCTCGTTGCGGCCGCCTTCCGGCACGATCAGATCCGCTTTGCGCTTGCTGGGCTCCACAAATTGCTCGTGCATGGGTTTGACGGTGGTCAGATACTGGTTGACCACACTGTCCAGGGTACGTCCCCGGGATTTCACATCCCGAACGATGCGCCGCAGAATGCGCACATCCGCATCGGTGTCCACAAATACCTTCAGGTCCATCATATCGCACAGCTCTGCAGAAGCAAAGATCAAAATCCCTTCCACAATGATGACCGGGGCAGGGGAGACGGTGATCGTTTTGTCGCTGCGGTTGTGGATGGCGTAATTATACACCGGCACCTCTACCGATTCCCCTCGCCGCAACGCCTGGAGATGTTTGATCAGCAGTTCGGTGTCAAAGGAATCCGGGTGATCGTAGTTGAGCTTGCACCGTTCCTCGTAGGGCAGCTCATCATGGCGTTTGTAGTAGCTGTCGTGGTTGATGACGCTTACTTCGTGCTCGCCGAAATGCTTGCGCAGCCGTGCCGTCAGGGTGCTTTTGCCGCTGCCGGTGCCACCGGCAATCCCGATGATGGTGGTTTTCATTTTCCCGCGTCCTCTCCGCTTCTTACACCGTGAAGGTGATCTGGCGTCCTGTGGGCTGGTATGCCCGGAAACTGACCCCGGCCATCCGCAGCAACCGGCGGCTGGCGATGCTCATATCCGCATCATGATATTTGTCTGAAAGATACACGATTTCTTTGATGCCGCTCTGGATGATGCTCTTGGCACATTCATTGCAGGGAAACAGGGTCACATAGACCCGGGCCCCCCGCAGATCGCTGTGGGCGGAATTCAGGATGGCGTTGAGCTCGGCATGGCAGACATACATGTATTTGGTCTCCAGCGGCGGGCCCTCCCGTTCCCAGGGCATCTCATCATCGTCACAGCCGATGGGCATGCCGTTGTAACCCAGGGACAAAATCTTGTTTTCCGGGCTGACGATGCACGCCCCCACCTGGCTGTTGCTGTCCTTGCTGCGCATGGCGGACAGCAGGGCAATGCCCATGAAATATTCGTCCCAGCTGATATAATCGGTGCGTTTCATCGTTCCACACAACCTTTCTTGTGCCGGAAAAACACCGGCACGAATCCACATTCTTGCTTTTATTATACTGTCCCCTGCATGCCTGCGCAAGTCCTTGTAAAGGGACGGTCAAACTTTTGGAAGGTCGGGTGGATGACGGCACCGGGCATCCTGCAGATATTTGCACCGCGTGGCCTCGCCGCCGCGCAGATGACGCTCGGCCTTGTTTTTCTGCAGAACTTTCCGCACCTCTGCCCACAAGCCGGGATTCAGACGACGCAATCGTGTCTGGTCCTTCCATACGGTGCTTTTGCTCACGCCGAACACCCGCGCGGCAGCGCGTACCGTTGCACCGCTGCGCACCAGATATCGCCCCACCTCCACTGCGCGCTCTTCGGGGTCGCCTTTCATACGCAAACCTCCCTTACACAGGATCGTTTTGTCCAACCCTATGCCGGAAAGGATTTTTATATGCTATTACAGAGGTGTAAAACAGACAGCCCCCGGGCCAAAAGAGCCGGAGGCTGTCGAATCAAGATGGAAAAAGGGGGATGTACCGGAATGAGTACATTGCCTGACAAGCGGTTTTGCTTTACATGGATGCCACCCGTAGACGCGTGACGGCGGTCTCAACCGTATGTATGCCGTCCGGCAAAGATGCACAGCGGGCGGGTGGATTTGCCGGTGCCCACCAATTGCACGGCAGCCGCCAGAGTGGCTCCGGCGCTGGTGCAGGCAGGAACGCCGTCAAAGAACAGGACCTCCTTGGCGGCACGCTCGGCATCGGCCGTGCTCACAGTCAGCACCGTGTCCACCACATACGGGTTGTAGTTTTCCGGCACAAAACCGGGTCCGATGCCCGAAATACCGTGATGGCCGATGAATCCGCCCGAAATGGCGGCGCACTCACTGGGTTCCACCGCCACAATGCGGATCATGCTGTTCCAGGCTTTCAGATATTCGGCCACGCCGGTAATGGTGCCCCCGCTGCCAACGCCGATGACCACCGCATCAATGGAATCGTTGCAGGCTTTCAGAATCTGCGGACCGGTTACCCGGCGGTGATATTCGGGGTTGTCATCGTTGGCAAAATAATTGGTGAAATACCCGTTGTACCGCTTGGCGGTGTCGGCGGCCACCCGTTCCAGGGCCTTGCGGCCGCCGCCGCTGCATACCACGATGCGGGCACCCAGATTTTGCAGGTGCTGGCGCCGGGAAGCAGGCAGACTGCTGGGCACCACCAGGATGCACTGATGGCCGGTGGTGGCGCAGGAGACGGCCAGTGCGGCGCCGAAGCTGCCGGAACTGGCTTCCACCACCGGCATGCCGGGCTGCAGGGTACCGCGCTCGGTGGCAAAGGCGAGCATGGTCTCAGCCACGCCGTCCTTGCAGGTGCCGGTAGCCCCGCCGAAATCCAAGTAAGCCAGAATGGCGCTGGGCAGACCATGATGGCCCGAGTAGCCGGACAGCCGGACCACCGGACATTTATATACATCCTGATAATAGCTTTGCAGGATGGCCATGGCCTTCCACCGTCCTTTCGGGAAATTGAATGTCATTTGTCAGATACTGTTCCATTATAGCATAAAGCGGCGAGGTTTGCATCTTTTTCGATATACAAAATCCGGGTTGGACGGAAGTGGGACCATTCAATTCCGAAAAAAATTACGTCAGACACAGGATTTTGCTTGACAGGACCGGCCCGGAGTGCTATAATTCATCTGCTGTAAAGAAAAATGCTTTACATTGTCGAAGGGAAGGAGGCGCCGCCGTGGCCCCCAAAAGCCAGAAGGATCTGACATTTTCGGTGCTGCTGGATTATTACGGCCCTGTCCTGACCGAAAAGCAGCGTGCCATCCTGACCGAATATTATGATCAGGACCTTTCGCTGGCGGAGATCGCCGAGAATTACGGCATCACCCGGCAGGGCGTGCGGGACGCCATCAAGCATGGCGAGGCGACGCTGACCGAGATGGAAAAGAATCTGGGCTACGCCGAAAAGGACGCTGCCCAGCGAGCCGATCTCGCCCGGCTGGAGCAGCTGGCTATGGAGATCCGCTGCTGCAACACCGGCCTGTTTACACCGGTACCCCAGATCAGCCGGGATACGGACGAGATGCTGGCCATCATCAAACGATTGAATACCTGAACACAGGGAGGGAACACAATGGCTTTTGAATCCTTGAGCGAACGTTTGTCCGGCGTGTTCAAAAAACTGCGCGGCAAAGGCAAGCTCAATGAGGCCGACATCAAGGCCGCCATGCGGGAAGTCCGCATGGCTCTGCTGGAAGCCGATGTCAACTACAAGGTTGCCAAGGACTTCTGCGCTCAGGTTTCCGAGCGGGCCATGGGCCAGGAAGTCATGGAAAGCCTGACCCCCGCCCAGCAGGTGGTCAAGATCGTCAACGAGGAACTGACCAAGCTGATGGGCGGCGATGAACCCCAGACCCTGCGCATCAAGAACAAAGGCCAGACCGTCATCATGATGTGCGGCCTGCAGGGCAACGGTAAAACCACCCATGCGGCTAAGCTGGGCAAGTACTACCGCGGCCAGGGCCGCCGCCCGCTGCTGGTAGCCTGCGACATTTACCGTCCTGCCGCTATTGATCAGCTGCGCATCGTCGGCCAGCAGGCCGGGGTGCCGGTGTTTGAGATGGGCACCGAAAAGCCGGAGATCATCGCCGCCAAGGCCATGGCGTACGCCCGTGACCACGGCAATGACATCGTGATCCTGGATACCGCCGGCCGCCTGCAGATCGACGACGAACTCATGGGAGAGCTTGTCCGGATCAAGGAAGCGGTGGAAGTGGACGAGACCCTGCTGGTTGTGGATGCCATGGCCGGCCAGGAAGCCGTCAACGTGGCCAAGACCTTCAACGAAAAGGTGGGCATCAGCGGCGTCATCCTCACCAAGACCGACGGCGACACCCGCGGTGGTGCAGCCCTTTCGGTACTGGCCGTCACCGGCAAGCCCATCTACTTCCAGGGCACCGGCGAAAAACTGGACGCTCTCGAACCGTTCTATCCCGCCCGCATGTCCAGCCGCATTCTGGGCATGGGCGATGTCCTTTCTCTCATCGAGCGTGCGCAGTCCGTGCAGGACGAAAAGGCCGCCGAACAGGCCGCCAAGCGCATGATGGAAAACAAGTTCGACCTGAATGATATGCTGGCCCAGTTCGCCCAGATCAAAAAGATGGGCGGCGCGGCGGCCCTGCTGGGCATGCTGCCCGGCGGCAATCAGATTGACCTAGACCAGATCGATGACAAGGCCATGGCTCATATCGAGGCCATCATCTATTCCATGACCCCGGCGGAGCGGGAACATCCTTCCATCATCAATCCCAAGCGCAAACGCCGCATTGCCGCAGGCAGTGGGCGCACGGTGGAGGAAGTCAACCGTCTGCTGCGTCAGTTTGAGATGATGCAGAAGATGATGAAAAAGGCCAAGCGCAACCCCAAGGGGTTCATGCGCAGTCTCGGCGGGCTGGGTGGCCTCAAGGGGCTGCGGTAAGCAACATGGTTATCTCTCCCGGATACGGGGTGGATATATAAAATCAGGCCCCGTCCGGGCCGTACCAAAAATACTGATTTTTCTGGAGGAAACACATCATGGTTAAGATTCGTCTGCGCCGCCTGGGCGCCAAGAAGAACCCCTTCTATCGCGTTGTTGTCGCTGACAGCCGCTTTGCTCGTGACGGCCGCTTCATTGAGGAAATCGGCTATTACGATCCCACCACCGAGCCCTCTGTTGTCAAGATCGACGCCGAGAAGGCCAAGCAGTGGCTGGCCAACGGCGCTCAGCCGACCGACACCGTTCGCGTGCTGCTGAAGAAGGCCGAGATCCTGTAACCTGTCTAAAGCGTAAGGGAGGGACCCCATATGCAGGAACTGCTGATTGCCGTTGCCCGCGGCCTTGTGGAAGACAAGGACGCGGTGCGGGTCACGGTTGACCCTGCGCGTGAGGACGGTACCGTCGTCTACCACCTGAGCGTGGCCGAAAACGATATGGGCCGTGTGATCGGCAAACAGGGCCGCATCGCCAAGGCGATCCGCGTGGTCATGCGTGCCGCCGCCGTCCGCCAGGGCGAAAAAGTTGTGGTGGAGATTGACTGACGCTCCATTGCTTTCCGCAAGCACTTTGCCCCCCCTGGGCAAGGTGCTTTTTTACTGACTGTCTGTTCGGAGGTTACTTCATGTCTGATTTTCTCCCGGCGTTCAAGATCGTCACCACCCACGGTGTGCGGGGCGAGATGAAAGCACAGCCCCTGTGCGATGGCGCCGCCTTCCTGGCTCGCATCAAGCAGGTGTATACCTCGGCCCAGGGGATGGGCCAGACCCCGCTCCTGGGGGTGCGTGCCCAGGGCTCCATGCTGCTGGTACGCCTGGGCGGGGTAGATACTATGGATGCAGCCCGCACCCGGGTGGGGCATACCTACTACTTTGCCAAAAAGGATGCCAAATTGCCAGAAGGCCGCTATTTTATTGATGATCTGTTGGGCTGTGCGGTCACCGACGCCGATACCGGTACCGTGTACGGCACTATCACCGAAATTGACCATCCGGCTGCCCATGATGTGTATACTGTTCGCCGGGAGGATGGAACCGTGGCGCTGTTTCCTGCGGTGCCTGAATTTCTGAATCGGGTGGATCTGGCGGCGCATACCGTGTATGTCCGTCCCATCCCCGGCATGTTTGATCAGCCCGTCAACGGGGACGAGGAGTGAGCTATGCGCATTGATATTGTGACCCTCTTTCCGGAACTCTGCCAAAGCTTTCTCGGGGCCAGCATCCTGGGCCGTGCGGCGGATAAGGGCCTTTTTGAGGCCCACTGCCACCAGATCCGGGATTACACCCTCAACAAACAGAAACAGACCGATGACTACCCCTACGGCGGCGGCTGCGGGATGGTGCTGTACGCCCAGCCCATTGCCGACTGCCTGCGGGAGGTTATCCGCCAGTGTGAGGAACAGGGCCGCCCTCGCCCGCATATTGTTTTTATGACGGCAGGCGGGCAGCCCTATAACCAACAGATCGCCAAACGCCTGGCCAAATGCGATTCATTGACCCTGGTCTGTGGCCACTATGAAGGCATTGATGAGCGGGTCATTGAAGCCTTTGCCGATGAGGAGATCTCCATCGGGGATTATGTACTCACCGGCGGCGAGCTGGCCAGCCTGGTGGTGGCAGACAGTGTGTTGCGCCTGCAGCCCGGCGTTCTGGCCGAGGAACAGGGCTATCAGGAGGAAAGCCACTGGGATGGTCTGTTGGAGTATCCTCAGTATACCCGCCCGGAAGTCTGGGAAGGGCGCGCTGTCCCACCGGTGCTGCTTACCGGTGACCATGGAAAAATCACTGCGTGGCGGTCGCGGCAGGCCCATGCCCGCACGGCGGCCCGCCGTGCGGATCTGTACACAGACTGGTGCCTGCGCCATCCCTTGCATCCCCGTCGCTGGAAACGCAATGAGCGTGCCGAGCTGGTCCGTACCGATGCGGCCCTGGATGAGGCAGCCCGGGTGTACGCTGCCGCCTGGCAGGAGATGTGTGCCTCCATCTGCTCCCCGGACTATCTGGCCCGGCACACCCCGGAAACCATGCGTGCCAAGCTGCAGGCTGACCGCGCCGCGGGCTGGGCCTTTTACCTGCACAGCACCGCCGGCGTGCCGGACGCCCTGGTAGGGGTCTGCCACAAGACGGGGGAGATCGGCCGGCTGTATGTCCGGCCCGAATCCCAAGGACAGGGAATCGGTGCACTTTTGCTGGAATTTGCCCGAAAAAAGCTGTCGGAACACGCTGCGCCGCACCTGTTTGTCCTGGATGTGAATCTGCCTGCCCAGGCACTGTATCTGCGCATGGGATACCGGTACGACAGCGTGGCAAAGGTCTATGATCCGGCTGAAAATCCGGATGCTGTGCAGTTTTGCCGGGAACTGAAATTTGTCTATGCACCGAGCAAAAATGGGAGCATCCAATCGGAAAACTGACTTTTTTGTGCTGATTCACAACAGTGTTGAAAATAAACTGGTTAAAATGTACAAAGAACAGGCGCAAGGTTTGTCGGAAATGCGGAATCCTGACAAATTTGCTGTTTTCCACTGTACAAAGTCGAAGAAATGGGATAAAATAAAATCATCCGGGCGGCTACCTTTAGTGCAAACACCGCCTGACACTTGCCCGCGGTAGAAAAGCTTGGGCGTATTATTTTCACAAAGTAGGAGAGAATAGCTATGTACGTTAAAGAAGTTACCGTTGAGAATCAGGTTGGTCTGCACGCTCGTCCGGCTACGTTCTTCATCCAGAAGGCCAACGAGTACAAATCCTCCATCTGGGTCGAAAAAGAAGAGCGCCGCGTCAACGCCAAGTCTCTGCTGGGCGTTCTGAGCCTGGGCATCGTTGGCGGCACCACCATCCGCATCATTGCGGACGGCACCGACGAGCAGGCCGCCGTTGACGGTCTGGTCAAGCTGGTCAACTCCGGCTTCTCTGAATAATCCCATGATTCTCTTCGGCCGGGTGGGGTAACCACCCGGCCTTATTCTATTTTCCAAGGTGTTTTCATGACCAAGCAAGAACTGTACAAAAAGGCCTGCATGCTGCCGCTGCTGCCGGGGGTTTATATCATCCGGGACAAATCGGATGAGATCATCTATATCGGCAAGGCCAAGCGCCTGCGCACCCGCGTGTCCCAGTATTTCCGGGAAGGTGTGCCCCATGATGCCAAGGTCACCCAGATGATCAATCACGCTTTCACCTTTGATGTGATCGTCTGCCAGAGTGAGTTTGAAGCTCTGGTGCTGGAAGCCAGCCAGATCAAGGCCCACACCCCCAAATACAACATCCTGCTCAAGGATGACAAGGGCTACAGCTACGTCAAGATCACGAAAGGGGACTGGCCTCGCATCTCCGCCGCTTTGCAGAAAGACGACGAGAACGCAGACTATATCGGTCCCTTTACCTCCTCCTTCGCAGTGCGGGAGATGGTGGAAACCGCGCAGGACTGCTTTTTGCTGCCCCGCTGCAATAAGGAATTCCCCCGGGATATCGGCAAAGGGCGCCCTTGCCTGAATGCCCACATCGGCAAGTGTATGGCGGTGTGCAGCGGCAAGGTCAGCTGCCAGGCCTATAATGAGGCGGTGCAGGGGGCGCTGCAGATGATCCGCTACGGCAAAAAAGATATCCTGCGCCAGCTGCGGACAAAGATGGAAGCAGCCGCCGAGCGCCTGGACTTTGAATCCGCCGCCATTCTGCGGGACCAGATTGCCGCCATTGAACGGGTGGCAGCCGGGCAGAAGGTGGTCATGGGAAGCGGCACCGAAATGGATGTGATGGCCTTTGCGGGTACCAGCCGGGCAGTTTGTGCCGCCGTGCTGCGCTATCGGGAAGGCCGTCTGACCGACAAGCGGGAATTTGTTTTTCACGATACCACCGACATTGCCGCCGTGCGGGAGGAGTTCTTGCCCCAGTACTACCTCAACGGGGAATATGTGCCCAAGACGGTGGCGGTGGATGCCCTGCCGGAGGCGTACGAGGCCCTCAGTGAGGCCCTGGCCCAGGCCCGGGGCAGTAAGGTGGAACTGTATGTGCCCCAGCGAGGGGATGTGGCCAAACTGGTTACCATGGCCTACACCAATGCCGTGGAGCGCCTGGGCCGGGAAAGCGGCCGCTATACCCGGGAGGAAAAACTGCTGGAGGAAGCGGCCCAGGTACTGGGTCTGAAAGCCCCGCCGCGTCTGATCGAAAGCTATGACATCTCCAACTGGGGGGATGGCTCCAGCGTGTGCGGTATGGTGGTTTTCAAGGATGGCAAGCCTTACCGCAGCGGGTACCGACGGTTCAAGATGCGGGAGGTGGCCGGTACCGACGACTATGCCTCCCTGGCCGAGACGCTCAGCCGCCGTGCCGCCGAGTATGAAGCCGCCCGCCGTGGGGATAAGCCGGACGGCCCCGGCAATCAGTTTGCCTCGCTGCCCGACCTGCTGCTCATCGACGGCGGCAGGGGGCAGGTATCCGCCGTGCGCCAGGCTTTGCGGGGCACGGCGCTGGAACACGTGCCGACCTTCGGTATGGTCAAGGACGACCACCATCGAACCCGGGCCATTGTGGATGATGCGGGGGGTGAAATTGCCATCAACCGCCATCGCAATATCTTTACCTTCGTCACTGCCATTCAGGATGAGACCCACCGTTATGCCAACGATTACCGCAAACGGCTGATGAAGAAAAAGTCCTATGCGGCCACCCTGACGGCTCTGCCGGGGGTAGGGGAAAAGACCTCGGCGGCATTGCTGGCCCATTTCAAGACGGTGGGGGCGGTCAAGGCAGCCACCATCTCCGATCTGGAGGAAGTCAAAGGCATCAGCCACGCCAAAGCGGAAAAAATTTACAACGCTTTGCGGGGCGGATGAGTCCGGAAACGCCCGTTTCGACTTGACAAGAGGTCATAAAGACCCCATAATAGATGGGATCAAGGAAGAATCCTTCGATTCAACACTGAAAAGAAAGGCAGGTGCCGCCGCCATGCGCGTGATTGCCGGAACAGCCCGCGGCAAAAATCTGGCCGCCCTTCCGGGCGAAGACGTGACCCGCCCCACCATCAACCGAGTCAAGGAGGCTATGTTCTCCAGCGTGCAGTTTTTGCTGCCGGGCGCACAGGTTCTGGATCTGTTTGCAGGTAGCGGGCAGCTGGGGATTGAAGCTCTTTCCCGGGGTGCTGCGCAGTGCACTTTTTTGGACGCCAGCCCTGACGCAGTGAAAATCGTTACCGCCAACTGCCGTACTGCGGGTGTGCAGGACCGGGCCCGGATTTCCTGCGGGGACGCCTTCAATTATCTGCACACCGCCCGCGGACCTTTCGATCTGGTTTTGCTGGACCCGCCTTTTGCCCACGGTACCCTGGCACAGGTCCTGCCGCTGCTGGAGCGCAGCGTGGCTCCGGGTGGGGTGGTTCTGTGTGAGAGCGAGCTGGAAGCCGAGCTGCCGCCCCGGGTGGGAAGCCTGCAGTTAGTCAAACAATACAAGTACGGCAAGATCCTGGTCAGCCGTTATGAGAGAGAGGGACAGCCATGAATGTGGAAGAATTGCTTGAACTGATGGAAGAGACCTTGGAAGAGGGCGGCGGTGTACCCTTTACGCCCTCCAAGCGGATTGTGGACGTGGACCGCATGCGCGATATCATTGATGAGGTGCGCAACAACCTGCCGGACGAGATCCGCGACAGCAAGAAGATCGTGTCTGACCGGGAACAGATCCTGAAGGGCGCCCGCGCTGAGGCTGACGGTATCATTCAGCAGGCGGAAGAGCGCGCCCGCGGTCTGGTTTCGGACCAGGAGATCGTCAAGCGCGCCCAGCAGCGGGCTGTGGAGATCCTCTCCTCCGCGCAGGCCCAGGCCAAGGAAATCAACCGCAGCGCCACTGCCTACTGTGAGACCATCCTGAAAAATTCCGAGGAAGTTCTGGCCCGCAGTGTGGCCGATATCAAGAAAACCCGGATGAATCTGCGCAATGCCGCGGCTCGCGGACTGCGCGGTCCCAAAAAGTAAGTACATATTCGCTCCCTGTTTGTGAAAGCAGAACCGCCGACTGGTGTTTCCGGCCGGCGGTTCTGCTTTTTTGCTTGTTGACAAGGGGCGACAAAAGAGAGATGTTTGCAGCAAGAAAAGGCTTTTTTCGGGCCGGAATCAGAAAATTCCCCACCCCTTACCCCGACATTTTCAGTTGTGAAAAATCCTTGCCCACTGTGTTTTTTTACCCCGCAGACTTGCTTTTTGCCCTGTAATTTGGTACTATGATGGTACAGCTGTGGGGAAAAAAACCTTAAAATGGTTTGAAGTGGGTAGTTTTCAACGTTTTCAACTGCGTTTTCAACAGCTCCCTGACGGCTGAACGTCAAAAAACGGAAAAAATCGGCAGGAGGGGGGCGTTTTCAACATGTTCGTCGGGCGCTTCGATTATGCCATCGATGCCAAGGGACGGTTGAACTTCCCTGCCAAGTTCCGTGACGGGATGGGGGAGACCTTCATCGTGGCCCGCTGGCTGGACCATTGCCTGGCGGCTTTCCCTACCGAAGAATTTGAGAAGGTGGCAGAACGCATTGCCGAAAAGGGCCTGGTGAAAGGCCGGCAGGTCAGCCGCATGCTGTACTCTTCCGCCACCGAGGTCACTCCGGACAAGCAGGGGCGCATCCAGCTTCCGGCGGAACTGCGCCAGTATGCCAATCTCGCCCATGACGTGACCATCATCGGCAACCGTACGTTTGCCGAAATCTGGAATACCGATACCTGGAATGCCAGCCAGGCCGCCTCGGATGAAGATTTCACTGCGGCCATGGAGGCCCTGGATTTCTAAAACACACTGCGCTCGGCGCAAAAGGATTGTAAAATGGAGTTTTCCCATATTCCCGTATTGCTGCAGCCCTGTCTGGATGGGCTGGCCATTGACTCCACCGGGATTTACCTGGACGGTACTGCCGGCGGGGCAGGCCACTCCCGCGAAATTGCCAAACGCCTGACCACGGGGCGGCTGATCGCCCTCGATCAGGACCCGGATGCGGTGGCAACAGCCACCGAAAGGCTTAAGGGTCTTCCCGCCCTCGTGGTCAGGGCCAATTTCCGGCAGGCGGCGCAGGTGCTGGATGAGCTGGGAATCGAGCAGATCAACGGCGCGCTGCTGGATCTGGGCGTCTCCAGCCATCAGCTGGACGAAGCTTCCCGCGGCTTCTCCTACCACGCGGATGCCCCGCTGGACATGCGTATGAGCCAGCAGGGACCCACAGCAGCGGATCTGCTCAACGCGCTGCCCCGAGAGGAAATCGCCCGGATCCTGCGGGAATACGGCGAGGAACCCTATGCCTGGCAGATCGCCGGCAAGATCGTTCAGCAGCGGGAACAGACACCCATCACCACCACCCTGCAGCTGGCAGACCTGGTGGCAGCCGCCGTGCCGCCCAAGGAACGGCGCAAAAGCAAGAATCCGGCCCGCCGGACCTTCCAGGCGGTCCGCATTGCGGTGAACGGAGAACTGGATGCCTTGAACGAAGGTCTGGAAGCCATCTTCGCCCGTCTGGCACCGGGCGGACGGCTGTGTGTTATCACCTTTCACAGCCTGGAGGACCGGCTGGTCAAGAACAAGTTCCGCCGTTGGGCGCAGAAGTGCACCTGCCCGCCGGA
The DNA here is from genome assembly GCA_944382785.1 of uncultured Gemmiger sp. Lineage (GTDB taxonomy): Bacteria > Bacillota > Clostridia > Oscillospirales > Ruminococcaceae > Gemmiger. Next base: position 26,975 of record CALWNO010000002.1, read on the forward strand.
ACAGCCCATCTGCACCTGCGGAGGTGTGGCAAAAGCCACCCTGATCACCCGCCATCCCATTGAAGCGGATGCGGAAGAACTGGAAGAAAACCGCCGCAGCCGTTCGGCCAAGCTTCGGGTACTGGAAAAGAACTGATAAAATCCGTCTGTATTATTGAGGAAGCATAGAGGGGGTGCTGACCATGACTTCGGCAGCATATGAAATCAATCGTGGACAGTCGGTCCGCCGTGCACCGCGGGTGCGTGTGGTGCGCGGCGGACGATTCCAATTTGGTAAGGCGAAGGAAGTAATGCGCCAGTTTGCGGCGGTTTTGGTTGTTGTGGTGCTTCTGGCTCTGATCACGGCCATTGTGGCCGCCCAGGCCAAACTGACCGAGCTTTCCGGCGACATTGACGCCAAGCGCAGTGAGCTGGCCACCGCCCAGACGAAGTATGAGTATCTGTCCGGCCAGATGGATTCCATTTCCAACAGCGCCAACATTGATGAAGTGGCCCAGAACCGCCTGGGTCTTGTCAAGACCGATCCCAGCCAGGTGACGTATCTGCGCCTGGATGATGAGAGCGTGATTGAAAAAAGTGATTCCAAGACGGATGAGATCCTGGATGATCTGTACACTGCTGCCTTGAGCCTGATCGGCAGCTTTGAACCGTAAAAAGCCCAAGAGCGTGCATCCCGCGTGGGGGCACGCTTTTTGCCTTTTTTATGCCCCGGCATGGAGCGGAAGGAAACAAGCATGCAGAACAATCGAGATAAACAAAATGACCGGCACCCCATCAATAATGCACTGCGGGTACGGACCTTGCTGCTGGTGGCGCTGTTCATCATCTTCGGTATGGGGCTTTTGGTCTATCAGCTGTACGCCTTGCAGCTGCGTGACCCGGAAAAGTACCGTGTGGGCGCGGCGGAACAGCAGCTTTCGGATGAGGAGATCCCGGCTTCCCGCGGGACGATCTACACCTCTACCGGCAAAGTGCTGGCCAAGAGCACCACAGTCTGGAATATCATTGCAGACCCCTCCCGCTGCAATGAAAAGTACATTGCTCAGGCGGCCCAGGATATTTCCGATCTGCTGGGCGGCAGCGTTACAGCCGAAAGCATTCTGGAAAAACTCAGCGATACCAAGAGCCAGTACAAGGTTCTGGCCCGTGGTGTGGACCTGCCCACCAAGGATGCCATCATCGAATACGCCAACACAAAGCGGCCTTTGAACGACGGCGATCCGGAGGAAGAGTGGGAAACCGTTCTGAACATCTACACCGAACAAAGTTCTACCCGCAGTTATCCCTACGGGTCGTTCCTGTCCTCGGTACTGGGATTTACCAACTCTGACGGTGAAGGCGTTTACGGTCTGGAAAAATCCTACCAGGAGGAACTGGCCGGGACCCCGGGCCGGCGTATTACCAGCCAGAATGCCTGGGGGTATACTTCGGACGACGATGGGCAGGAGTACGATCCCATCAACGGCTATGACCTGCATCTGACCATTGACGACCAGGTGCAGTCGGTGGTGGAAAAGTATCTGGGACAGGCACTGAAGGAGTACAGCGTCAAGAACCGAGGTACCGTCATTGTCATGGACGTGAACACCGGTGCCATCCTGTCCATGGCCACCATGAGCCAGTTCGACCCCAACGACCCCTACACCATTTCCGACCCGGAAATGGCTGCTGTGCTGGATGACGAGACCCTGACAGCCGAGGAAATCGACCTGCTGCAGTCCCGCCTGGGAGAGGATAATGTGGCTTCCATTGTGGAGGATGGGGTGCTCAGCTCGGAGGAGTATTCCACCCTGCAGGGTTATATCCGGGAGGCGCAGTGGAAGAATAAGAGTGTGACCGAATTGTATTTCCCCGGCTCGGTTTTCAAACTGGTCACCGCTGCTTCGGCGCTGGATTCCGGGTTGATGGATGCCAGCCAGGTGTTTTACTGCAACGGCAAGTTGACCGTCAACGAAGGCACCCAGTGGGAGCACACCTACCGCTGCGCCAATGACAGTATCCACGGACCGCTTGACATGGCAGGCGCGCTGGAGGAGAGCTGCAACCTTTACTTCATCCAGGTGGCCGAGATGATGACCCCGGAGTTTTTCTATAACTATTACCAGGCTTTCGGTCTGGATGAAACCACCGGCATTGATCTGCCCTATGAATCCAAAGGCATCTCTAAAACACAGGCGGACATGGAACGGACCACCACGGACCTGTATTCCACCGCCTTCGGCCAGACCCAGAAGCTGACGGCCATCCAGATGGCCACTGCTGTTTCCGCCGTGGTCAACGGCGGCTATCTGGTCACCCCCTATGTGGTGGGCAGTATGACGGATGACGCGGGCAATGTGGTCAGTGAAACCCAGCCCAACATCCGCCGCCAGGTCATCTCCGAGGATGTGAGCCAACAACTGTGCGCCATGATGGAAAACAACGTGGGCGGCGGCAAGGACGGCTATTCCTGCCGCAATGTCTACGTGGCCGGTTACTCCATTGGCGGCAAATCCGGTACTGCTGAACAGCTGGACCGCAGCAAACGCTCCGACGATGACTACCATAAGCAGATCAGTTTTGCGGCCGTTCTGCCTGCCGAGGACCCCGAAATCCTGGTCTTTGCTGTGCTGGACGACCCCCGCTGGGTGGAAGACTTCGCTTCCCAGATCGTTGCTCCTATGGTGGGCAACATCATCAGTGAAATTGCGCCCTATCTGGGCATTGCCCGGGACCCCGACTATGTGGAACCGGAAAGCATCACCGTACCCAACGCGGTGGGCAACCGCTGGTCTTTGGCGCAGGCAAATCTGAATAAGCTGGGGCTGGGCCACCAGCTCATCGGTTCCGGCGGCGAGATCGTCTACCAGTACCCTTATGCGGGCACGTCGGTCCCGGCGGGTTCCACCGTCTATTTCTACACCGATTCCACCACCGGCAGCCTGACCACCGTGCCGGATGTGACCGGCAAGACCGGTACCTTTGCCAGCCAGATGCTCAAGTCGGCCAATCTGAACGTCAAACTGGTGGGGGATGCCAACGGCAAGGTGGTCTCCCAGGATGTGGCGGCTTCTTCCAGTGCGGAGTTCGGTACCGTGGTGACCATCCAGACAGAAAGTGATGCGGCTGCCCAGACAACAGACACCGATACAACCCAGACAACCGACACGGATACAGACGAAACAGATACCACCCAGACGGACAATTGAGGAGGGAACCGAATGAAACCGATCCATGCCAATGAACTGCTGGCGGGGCTGACCCTGGCCCGGCCGGTCACCATCACCGCTGTTGTCACCGACAGCCGCAAAGTGCAGCCCGGCTGTGTCTTTGTGTGTTTCCCCGGTGCACGGGTGGATGGGCATGACTTTGCCCAGGCGGCCTACCAGGCCGGAGCAGAGTATATCATTGCCAATCACCCGGTGGAAGGGGTGCCGGAAGATCATCTGGTCATCACCCCGTCCAGCCATATGGCTATGCTGCGGATGGCTTCCAACTATCGTACCCTGTTCAGTCCTCTCATGATCGGCGTCACCGGTTCGGTGGGCAAGACCACCACCAAGGAATATTGCTATGCGGTGCTGTCGGCTTTTGGCAACACCCTCAAAACCGAGGGAAACCAGAACAACGAAATCGGCCTGCCCAACACCCTCTTCCGCCTGGAGGATGCCACCGAATATGCGGTGGTGGAAATGGGCATGAGCGCTTTGGGCGAGATTGCCCGTCTGACCCGTACAGCCCGGCCTTCTGCGGGCATCATCACCATGATCGGTGTGTCCCACCTGGAAAATCTGGGCAGCCGTGAGAATATACTGAAGGCAAAGCTGGAAATCTGCCAGGGCCTGCCGGATGGTGCGCCTCTGGTACTGAATGGGGACGACGAACTGCTGCGCGGTGCCGTTCTGCCCGCCCGGCTCAAACCGGTCTGGTTCAGCCTGAAGGATACGGGGGCGGATGTCTGCGCTGCCCATATCCGGGACGAAGGGGAGGGGACTGCCTTTACCCTTCGGGACACGGAATACGGCCATTTTGCGGTGCATATCCCCACCCAGGGACTGCATACCGTCAGCGATGCCTTGGCCGCCTATGCGGCTGCTACCCGGCTGGGACTGGACCCGGCCAGGGCCGCCGCAGCACTTTCCGATTACAAAACCACCGGTATGCGGCAAAACATCGTGCAGCATGGCGGTATCACCTTCATTGAGGACTGCTACAACGCCAGTCCGGACAGCATGCGCGCCGCCCTGGATATTCTGCACCGCCAGACCCCCGGGCTGCAGGGCCGCCGTGTTGCGGTGCTGGGAGATATGCTGGAACTGGGCGCTGCCTCCGAGCAGGCCCACCGCCAGACCGGGGAATGGGCCGCTGATGTGGCGGATCTGCTGGTGGCCGTGGGGCCCAAAAGCGCTGCCATGGCGACGGCAGCCGGCCAAAAAGTAACAACATTGCATTGCCAAAATACACAGGAAGTAGTAGAATATCTAAGGTCGTATCTGCGCCCCGGGGATGTGGTTCTGGCAAAAGCCAGCCATGCCATGCAGTTTGAAGAGATGCTGCACCACCTGTACGCGGCGCTTCCCGACCACGACTAATACTACAACCTGAACTTTGGGGGAATTACCATATGGGGATGATTGTGTCCTGGATGCTGATCGCGGCAGCCATTACCGCGTTCTGTGTGACAGTTGTTTCAGGCTTTTTCCTGATCCCGGCTTTGCACCGCCTGCATTTCGGCCAGACGATCCGGGAAGACGGGCCCACCTGGCACAACAAGAAGCAGGGCACCCCCACCATGGGCGGCCTGTGCTTTATTCTGGGAATTCTGCTGGCCTGCGGCGTGGTATACGCCGGACTTTCGGCCCAGGCTCCGGACCTGCTGGCACCGCAGCAGGTCCAGGGAGCGCTGTTGGTGCTGTTCCTGGCCTTCGGCTCCGGCATCATCGGATTTCTGGATGACTTCGTCAAGGTAGTGCGCCACCGTAATTTGGGCCTGTATGCCTGGCAGAAGCTGATTATGCAGTTTATTGTCACCGGCGCTTTTATGGCGGGTCTGCACAGTCTGGGGCTGATGACCACCATCATCATGGTGCCGGCTGTGGGGGCTGTCAACCTGGGAATCCTGTACTATCCCATCGCTTTCTTCGGCATCATCTTTCTGGTGAACGCAGTAAACCTGACCGACGGTCTGGACGGTCTGTGTTCCTGTGTGACCTTCGTGTCCATGCTGGGGTATCTGCTGGCTGCCAGTATGCTGGGCTTCTACCATGTGGCAGTTCTGTCCACCGCCACCGCTGCGGCCTGCGCTGGTTTCCTGGTCTGGAACTTTTATCCCGCCAAGGTATTCATGGGGGATACAGGCAGCATGTTCCTGGGCGGCATGGTCACGGCCCTGGCCTTTGTGATGGGCCGTCCGGAACTGGTGTTGTTCTTTGGCATTGTATTCATCTGGGATGCCATGACCGTTGTGATCCAGCGCGTCTATTACAAGGCCACCCACGGCAAGCGGATCTTCCGCATGACCCCCATCCATCATGCCTTTGAGATGCGCGGCTGGAAAGAAGCCCGCATTGATGCCTTCTTCAGCCTGATTGCCGTGATGGGGGTGGCACTGGGACTTTTGTACATCTATCTTGCGTAACATCCTGCATCACATTTCCCTTTGCAGGAAAGGAGGGACCTGCCCGTGACAGCTGCAACGATTCTTGACCTTGCCTTCGGCAACCTGATCCGTTTTTTTCGCGATGCCGGATTCCGCAAGGAGGACCATGGCCCTGTCTCGTGGGGGTTCGTCGGCACTCTGATGCTGGTTCTGTGTTACGGTTTGATCATGCTGTTTTCCGCCAGCTATGTGACGGCCTACTACAACTTTGACGATATCTATCATTACATAGCGCCTCAAGCTATTCTGGCGGTTGCGGGCGTCGGCCTGATGTTCTTGATTTCCAACATCAATTACCACGCCCTGCGTCACCTGTACATGTATATGTACATCACTCTGATCGGCCTTCTGATTCTGGCTCTGTTCAGTAAGGAAATCAACAACGTGCATCGGTGGGTGTACATTTTCGGCATCAACGTGCAGCCTTCGGAGATTGCCAAGTTTGCAGTTATTCTGTGGGTGGCCATGTATACGGACAAACACTATGAACAGCGCAAAACCCTGCTGCACGGCATGATCATGCCGGTGTTGCCGGTGCTTCCCATTGTGGTGCTGCTGCGTATGGAACCCCATAACTCGGCCATTCTGCTGATCTGCATGATTGTGGGGACCATGCTGCTGTGCGGCGGCTGTGCTTTGCGCTGGATGCCGGTGATGGCTGGTGTGGCCATGGGTGGCTTGTACCTGATGCTCACCGCGGAAGGCAACGATGTCGCCAATGAGCGCCTGGGCGCCTGGGGGCTGTTTGCCGAAAGTGATGTGGACCTGGGGTACCAGACCACCCAGAGTCTGTATTCCATTGCCTCCGGTGGTCTGACGGGGCTTGGCATCGGAAACAGCCGCCAGAAACAACTGTGGCTGCCCGAAGCCACCAACGACTTTATCTTCTCGGTTCTGTGCGAAGAGCTGGGATTTATCGGTGCGCTGCTGTGCATCGGTCTGTTTGCTGCTTTGCTTATTCAGGGAATCCTGATCGCCCTGCGCTCCCCGGACTATTTCGGCAGTATGCTGACCATCGGCGTTATGGCACAGATTGCCTGGCAGGTGTTCTGTCACATCGGTGTGGTCACAGCTACGCTGCCTAACACCGGTATCAGCCTGCCTTTCTTCTCCTCCGGCGGCAGCAGTTTGCTGCTGTTGTTGTGTGAGATGGGAGTGGTGCTCAGTGTATCCAGGTTCGGCAATGCCAGTATAGCGGCCCAGCGAAAGAAACGGCAGGAAGATCTGATGCGCCGCTTGCGTGGGGGAGAGCCCACACGCAAAGTGTACCGTCGGCGGGAGAATGTCAGCGGCTGAGTCCCGCCGCTTTTTGGGTATTGAGGGAAAGAGAGGGAAACTGTATGCGTGTTCTGATCGCCGCCGGTGGCACTGCCGGTCATATCAATCCCGCGCTGGCTATTGCCGGTGCGCTGAAAAAGGCTGATCCGTCCGCCGAAATTCACTTTGCCGGACGCAGGGAAGGCATGGAATACGGGCTGGTCACAGCAGCGGGGTATCCCTTTCACCATATTGAGATCAACGGTTTCCAGCGCCGCCTGACCCCTAAGAATATTGCCCGCAACTTCCAGGCCATCTATCATCTGGTTTTGTCCGGGCCCCGTACCGCCGCTATCCTGCGGGAGGTACAGCCGGATCTGGTCATCGGCTGCGGGGGATATGTCAGCGGTCCGGTGGTACGTGCTGCGGCTAAAAAGGGAATCAAGACCGCCATCCATGAGCAGAATGCGTTTCCCGGTGTGACCAACAAGCTGCTGGCCAGGGATGTGGGTGTGGTCTTTGCCGCCAGCGCCGCCGCGGTGGAAAAGCTGGGTGCCCCGGAAAAGACTCTGGTGGTGGGCAATCCGGTTCGTCCGGAGATTCTGACCCAGGATCGTGCGGCAGCCCGTGCATCCATCGGTGCAGGGGAGCGCACCGTGATCCTGAGCTTTGGCGGCAGCCTGGGCGCCCGCCGCATCAACGAGGTGGTGGGGGCGCTTTGTGGATGGGAGCAGAAGACCCACCAGAAGGTGCTGCATCTGCATGCCACCGGCAGCCGGGGCGTTCAGCTGTTCCAGGATCTGGCCAAACAGGAAGGCTTTGCTCCCGGCCCCGACCTGGTGGTGAAGGAGTATATCAAGAACATGCCGGAGCTGCTGGCAGCGGCCGATCTGGTCATCTCCCGTTCCGGTGCCCTGACTCTGGCCGAACTGGAGGCCATGGGCCGGGCTGCCATTCTGATCCCCAGCCCCAACGTAGCGGAAAATCACCAGTACTATAATGCCCTGGAACTGCAAAAGGCCGGTGCGGCGGTGGTTATTGAGGAAAAGGATCTGACCGCCGAAAAGCTGATTGCCACCGTGCAGGAGCTGCTGGCTGCGCCAGGCCGTCTGGCCGAGATGGGGCGTCAGGCCAAGACGCTCGCCCAGCCCCGCAGTCTGGATATGATTACCGAGCGCCTGCTTGTCCTTGTTAAAACAGGAAAGTAAGGTGCAGAACGCCCCACCCTGTGCGGGGCGTTTTGCGCGTTTGCAGCAGATTCTACTACCCATGAAGAAAGGAGGCCGCGGATGGACCGTAACCAGCGAAGCCGCCGGCAAAAAGCCGCCGCGACCCCGTCTGCCAACCGCCGCCCGGCACCCCGCAGCATGAAAAGTCGCCTGGGGCTGACCAAAAAAGGGCAGCCGTCCCGGCAGACTACCCCATCCGGCAAGCAGCCTTCGGCGGGGCAGCCGCGCACCGCGACGCCGCAGGGGACGCCGGGCACGAGGGGAGGCAACAGCACACGGCGCCCGCAACCGCAGCAAAATCCGCAGAAGGCAGCCTACCGCCCCAACCCAAACCGGCGTCCGCCACGACGTGTGACGCATGCGGAACAGTTGCGCCGCCGCCGTCGCCGGGCAATTCTGGGAATGCTCCTGGTGATGGTGGCACTGATTGGCGGCATTATCCTGTCAGTCAATCTGTTGTTCAAAGTCACCGATTTTCGCGTTGAAAATGCGGACGGTTCCACGCCCGCGAACACCGGTGTTTACACCGAAGAACAGATCATCGAATTGCTGGGAATTTCGGAAGGGGACAGCCTGTTCAGTTTCTCTCCCAAAGAAAAATCCCAGTTTTTACTCGGTAACCTGCCGTATCTGGATGTGGCTGATGTGGGAATCCAGATGCCGGGGACGGTTGTGGTCAAGGTACAGCCGGCTTCTGAGCGGTTTATGATGGAGTACGGCGGTCAGTGGTTGGTGCTCAGCGACCATCTCAAGGTTCTGCGTACCAGTGAAAGTCAGCCGGACAGTCTGATTTGGTTGGAGGCGGATATCCCCCAGGGCCAGGCCACCACGCCGGGCAGCTTCCTGGCGTTGCAGGCACAGGAGGAGGAGCAGGCCACTGCAGAAACCAGCCATATCACCGCCGAAGATACGCTGGACCAGATCATGACGGAACTGGATGCCAACGGAATCCTGGACGGAATTTCCGTTATTGACATGACCGATTTGAGTGAACTCAACTTCCTGTATCAAGGGCGGATATCGGTCACGCTGGGCACTGCCAACAACCTGGATTACAAGATCCGCTTTGCGGCGACACTGATTCTGGACGTAGACGGTACCGGTCTGACGGCATCCGACCGTGGCACCCTGGATGTGAGCCGTCAACTGGAGGACGGCAACATTGAGGCCACCTTCAACAGTGACACCAGTACGCCCACCCCGGCACCCACACCGACTCCGGAAGGGGATGCCGGAGCGGCAGGAGACGGAAACAACGAGACCGGGGACGGCGGCGATTCCACTGAGCCCACCCCCGAACCGGAACCCACCCCCGCGCCGGAAACCTGACCGGCTGTTTGCCCCAGAGCAAAAATAACATACCAAAACGCCCCCGCAGACATTCCCTTCCGGGAAAACTGCGGGGGCGTTTATTGTATCCTCTCAGCGCCGGGCAAATGCCATCAGACGCTCAGCTCGGCTTTCTGGCCAACGGCATCGGGGTTGGCGGCCAGCAGGGGACGGATGTACTGGTCCAGGTACTCCTGAACCTGTTCCGGAGCACGGCCGGTGAAATCTTCCGGGCTCAGCTCCGCCTCGATCTCCTCGCGGGTCAGGCCGAAAGCCGGGTCGGCTTCCACCCGGGCGATCATGTCGTTGGGTTTGCCTTCCTGCTTGACCACAGCGGCAGCGGCCACGGCATGCTCACGCAGGCGCTCATGCAGCTCCTGACGGTCGCCGCCCTTCTTCACGGCCTTCATCATGATGTTTTCGCTGGCCATAAAGGGCAGCTCTGCCATCACGCGGCTGCGGATGACCTTGGGATAGACCACCAGTCCGTCCGAAACATTCAGCAGGATGTTCAGGATGGCGTCGGCGGCCAAAAAGCCTTCGGCCATGGCAATGCGCTTGTTGGCGCTGTCGTCCAGGGTACGCTCAAACCACTGGGTTCCGGCAGTCACGGCGGGGTTCAGCACGTCGATCATCAGGTAGCGGGCCAGGGCGCAGATACGCTCGCAGCGCATGGGATTGCGCTTGTAGGGCATGGCGGAAGAACCGATCTGGTTCTTTTCAAAAGGTTCTTCCATCTCCTTGAAGTTAGCCAGCAGACGGATATCAGTGGCCATCTTCATGGCACTCTGGGCAAGACCGGCCAGGGAGGACAGCACATTGTAGTCCACCTTGCGGCTGTAGGTCTGCCCGCAGACCGGAACCACCTTGTCAAAGCCCATCTGGGCACAGACATCGGCTTCCACGGCCTTGACCTTGGCGGAATCACCACCAAACAGCTCCATAAAGCTGGCCTGGGTGCCGGTGGTACCCTTCACGCCGCGCAGGGCCAGCTGGGAAATCTGATGTTCGATCTCCTGCAGGTCCATGTACAGCTCGTTCATCCACAGGGTGGCGCGCTTGCCCACGGTGGTCAGCTGCGCGGGCTGGCAGTGGGTGTAGGCCAGGCAGGGCATATCCTTGTATTCGTCGGCAAACTTGGCCAGATTGGCCAGGGTGCCGATGACCTTTTTGCGGACCAGTTCCAGGCCCTGCCGCATGATGATGACATCGGTGTTATCACCCACATAGCAGCTGGTAGCACCCAGGTGGATGATGCCCTTGGCATGGGGGCACTGCAGGCCATAGGCGTAGACATGGCTCATCACGTCGTGGCGAACCAGCTTTTCCCGGGCGGCGGCTTCCTCGTAGTTGATGTCGTCCTTGTGGGCTTCCAGTTCGGCGATCTGCTCATCAGTGATGTCCAGGCCCTGTTTCTGCTCGGCCTTGGCCAGGGCAATCCACAGACGGCGCCAGGTGCGGAACTTGTTGTCGTCAGAGAAAATATACTGCATCTCGTCCGAAGCATACCGGGTGGAGAAGGGCGAGATATATCGATCATGTGCCATTGAAAAAACTCTCCTTATCTGTCGGGGACGGGAAAACTCACAGACGGAAATAATTCACGCCGCCCTCAAAGATGGGTTGATACTTGTCACCGCCCACATTCTTGTACAGCTGGTCGGCGCTGCGTTCGCTGTGACCCATCTTGCCGAACACGCGGCCGTCCGGGCTGGTGATGCCTTCGATGGCCAGAACACTGCCGTTGGGGTTGTAGCGCTGGTCCATGGTGGGCACGCAGTTCAGGTCCACATACTGGGTGGCTACCTGACCGTTGGCAATCAGCTGCTGCAGCAGTTCGTCGCTGCACACAAAGCGGCCTTCGCCGTGGCTGATGGCAATCAGGTGTTCATCGTTGACATCGCACTCCGACAGCCAGGGGCTCTTGTTGGAAGCCACCCGGGTGCGCACCAGCATGCTCTGATGGCGATGCACGGTATTGAAGGTCAGGGTCGGATCGTCCTTGGTGATGGGCCGGATCTCGCCGTAGGGAACCAGGCCCAGCTTGATCAGAGCCTGGAAGCCGTTGCAGATGCCCAGAGCCAGGCCGTCGCGTTCCTTCAGCAGACGGTTTACCGCATCGGCCACGGCCGGGGCGCGGAAGAAGGCTGCAATGAACTTGGCGGAGCCGTCGGGCTCGTCGCCGCCGGAGAAACCGCCCGGCAGCATCAGAATCTGGGCGGCGTCGATCTCCTTGACCAGAGCCTCGCAGCTCTCGGCCACGTCGGCGGGGGTCAGGTTTTTCAGCACCAGTACATGGGGATCAGCACCGGCGCGGCGGAAGGCACGGGCGGTGTCGTACTCGCAGTTGGTGCCGGGGAAGACGGGGATGATGACCCGCGGGGTGGCCAGACGCACGGCAGGAGCCACACGCTGGAAGGCGTTGCAGCGGTACTCCAGGGCTTTGACTTCCTCACCGGCACGGCGGTAGGGGAAGACCGGCTCCAGTTTGCGCTCCCACAGTTCCTGCAGATGGGCCAGATCCAGTTCTTCATCGCCCACACACATGGTGTAATCTACGGTGGTAAAGCCCAGGAACTCACCGGCGGTGGCATCCAGCAGCTCCAGGATGACGGCGCCGTAGCAGGGCTCAAACAGCCGTTCGGGGCGGATGGCCTTGCTAAGCTTGAGACCCACATGGTTGCCCACGCACATCTTGAACAGGGCTTCGCCGATGCCGCCGAAGCCAGGGGTGGCGGCGGCCAGGACCTTGCCCTCGTCGATCATCTGCTCCACGATCTTGTAGATGGACAGCAGGCTGTTCGCTTCCGGCAGGCCGTCCTTGTACTGAGGTTTCAGGATGACCACCGAGCTGTTGGCCTTCTTGAATTCGGGGCTCAGCACGTCCCGGGTATTGCCCACAGCGGTGGCAAAGCTGACCAGCGTGGGGGGAACGTCCAGACCCTCAAAGCTGCCGGACATGCTGTCCTTGCCGCCGATGGAGGCGATACCCAGGCCCATCTGGGCATCCAGGGCACCCAGCAGGGCAGCCAGGGGCTTGCCCCAGCGCTCCGGCTTGTCGCCCAGATGCTCGAAGTATTCCTGGAAGGTCAGGTACATGTCCTTGTGATGGAACCCGGCGCAGACCAGCTTGGTCACGCTCTCCACCACGGCCATGTAAGCACCGCGGTAGGGGTCAGCCTCGGTCAGGTAAGGGTTGAAGCCCCAGGCCATGCCGGAGCAGGTGGTGGTCTCGTCGTCCACCGGCAGCTTGGCGGCCATGGCCATGGCGGGGGTCAGCTGATACTTGCCGCCGTAGGGCATCAGCACGGTGGCGGCACCGATGGTGGAGTCGAACCGTTCGCCCAGGCCCTTCTTGCTGCAGACGTTCAGGTCGCTGACCAGAGCTTCCATCTTCTCGGCCACGGTGTTGCCGGGCCATTTGGGAGTCCAGGTCTTGCCGGCCTCAATGTGGGCGTCGGCATGGCGCTCGGCGCCGTTGGAGTTCAGGAACTCACGGGACAGGTTGACGATGGGAGTGCCGTTCCACTCTTCCACCATCCGCTTTTCCTCGGTGACGGTGGCCACCACGGTAGCTTCCAGGTTTTCCTCGTTGGCCAGGGTGATGAAGCGGTCGGCATCCTCGGGGGCCACGGCCACGGCCATGCGCTCCTGGCTTTCGCTGATGGCCAGCTCGGTTCCGTCCAGGCCCTCGTATTTCTTGGTAACCTTGTTCAGGTCGATGTGCAGGCCGTCGGCCAGCTCACCGATGGCCACAGAAACGCCGCCAGCGCCGAAGTCGTTGCACCGCTTGATCATGCGGCAGGCATCCTCACGGCGGAACAGGCGTTGCAGTTTGCGCTCGATGGGGGCGTTGCCCTTCTGTACCTCAGCACCGCAGGTCTCCAGGCTGGACAGCTTGTGCGCCTTGCTGGAACCGGTGGCGCCGCCGATGCCGTCACGGCCGGTGCGGCCGCCCAGCAGGATGATCACATCCCCGGGAGCGGGCTCTTCCCGACGCACATGGCTGGCGGGGGTAGCACCCACCACAGCGCCGATCTCCATGCGCTTGGCCACATAGCCGGGATGATACAGTTCATCCACCTGGCCGGTGGCCAGGCCGATCTGGTTGCCGTAGCTGGAGTAGCCCTGGGCAGCGGTGGTCACCAGCTTGCGCTGGGGCAGCTTGCCGGGCATGGTTTCGGACACAGGCTTGAGCGGGTCACCGGCGCCAGTCACGCGCATGGCCTGATAGACGTAGCTGCGGCCGGACAGAGGGTCACGGATGGCGCCGCCGATGCAGGTGGCCGCGCCGCCGAAGGGCTCGATCTCGGTGGGATGGTTGTGGGTCTCGTTCTTGAACAGGAACAGCCAGTCCTGCTGTTCGCCGTCCACATCGCACTTGATCTTGACGGTGCAGGCGTTGATCTCCTCGCTCTCGTCCAGATTCTTCAGGATGCCCCGCTGTTTCAGGGCCTTGGCGCCGATGGTGGCGCAGTCCATCAGGGTGCGGTTCTTGGCATTGCGGCCGGTTTCCTCCCGCAGGGCCATGTAACGGTCAAAGGCCGCCTTGACGATCTCGTCGTCGATGGTCACGTTATCCAGGATGGTACCGAAGGTGGTGTGACGGCAGTGGTCGCTCCAGTAGGTATCAATGACCCGGATCTCGGTGATGGTGGGGTCACGATGTTCGCTGCGGAAATAGTTCTGGCAGAACACGATGTCGGCATGGTCCATGGCCAGGCCCTTCTCCTGCCGGAAGGCTTCCAGGGCGTCGTCATCCATATCAATGAAGCCGGTCAGGGTCTCCACGGCGGAAGGCACCGCAAACTCCATCTTCAGGGTGCTGCGCTCATCCAGGCTGGCCTCCCGGGCTTCCACCGGGTTGATGACATACTTCTTGATGGCGGCCAGGTCCTCCTCGGACAGGTCACCCTCCAGAATGTACACCCGGGCGCTGCGCACGTCGGGGCGTTCGCCCTGGCTCAGCAGCTGGATGCACTGGGAAGCGGAGTCTGCCCGCTGGTCAAACTGACCGGGCAGGTACTCCACCGCAAAGATGGTGCCGCCCTGGGGCAGGGTGTCGTAGGTCACATCCACCGGCGGTTCGCTGAAAACGGTGGGGATGGCTTTCTCGAACAGGTCGTGATCAATGCCTTCCACGTCGTAGCGGTTCAGCAGGCGCAGGCTTTTCAGCCCGGAAATACCCAGCAGCTCGGTCAGCTCATGGTACAGACCCTGTGCCTCGCCGTCAAAGCCGGGCTTTTTCTCCACATAAATGCGGTAAACCATTTATTTTTCCTCCTTACGGCCATTCAGAGCGGCCATGGCACGGGCGCCGATGTCTTTGCGCATGTGCACACCGTCAAAATGAATCTTCTCCGCAGCCGCATAGGCTTTTTTCAAAGCAGCAGCCAGATCGGGAGCAGTGGCGGTCACGCCCAGCACACGGCCGCCGGCGGTGACCAGGGTGTCACCCTTGCGGGCGGTCCCGGCATGGTAGACGGTCACATCGGCGGCACCGGGAACCTGGCCCTCGGTCAGGCCGGTGATCTCCTTGCCCTTTTCGTATGCCACGGGGTACCCGCCGGAAGCCAGAATCACGCAGGCAGCAGCTCCGTTGGAGAATTTGACAGGGGTCTTGTCCAGGGTGCCGTCGGTGGTGGCCTGCATGACGGTCAGCAGATCACTTTCCAGCAACGGCAGCACCACCTGGGCTTCAGGATCACCGAAACGGCAGTTGTATTCAATGACCTTGGGCCCGTCGGGGGTCAGCATCAGGCCGAAGTACAGGCAGCCCTTGAAGGGGCAACCCTCGGCCTGCATGGCCGCCACGGTGGGGGCAAAGATGGTCAGCATGCACTCGGCCGCCACCTCGGGGGTGTAGTAGGGGTTGGGGGCCACGGTGCCCATGCCGCCGGTGTTGAGGCCCTCGTCATGGTCCAGGGCACGCTTGTGGTCCATGCTGGAAACCATGGGGATGACGGTCTTGCCATCGCAGAAGGACAGCACGCTCACCTCGGGGCCGGTCAGAAATTCTTCCACCACCACATGGTTGCCGGAAGCGCCGAACTTCTTGTCCAGCATGATCTCCTTCAGCCCGGCTTCGGCTTCCGCCTCATCCTGGCAGATCAGAACACCCTTGCCCAGGGCCAGGCCGTCGGCCTTGATGACCACCGGATACTTGCCACGGCTGCGGATGTACTCCATGGCGGCGTCGGCATTGTCAAAGGTCTCATAGGCGGCGGTGGGAATGCCGTACTTCTTCATCAGGTTCTTGCTGAACACCTTGCTGGCCTCAATGCGGGCAGCGGCAGCGTTGGGACCGAAGGCGGGAATCCCCACCTCGGCCAGCGCGTCCACCATGCCCAGAGCCAGGGGGTCATCCTGGGCCACCACGGCGTAGTCGAAGCCTTCCTCTTTGGCAAAGGCGACCATGGCGTCCACGTCGGTGGCCTTGATGTCCTTGCAGATGGCGTCATAAGCGATGCCGCCGTTGCCCGGCGCGCACCAGATTTCGGTGCACTGGGGGCTCTTCTTCAGCGCGCGGATGATGGCATGTTCCCGTCCGCCGCCGCCAACGACTAAAATCTTCATCGCAAACTCCTTTGGGTATCAGTGATGGAACAGACGGATGCCACAGAAGGCCATCACAATGCCGTACTTGTCGCAGGTATCAATGACCTGCTGGTCACGGATGGAACCGCCGGGCTGCACAATGGCATCCACGCCGCTGCGGCGGGCGCGCTCGATGTTGTCACCGAAGGGGAAAAAGGCATCACTGCCCAGGCTCACGCCGTGGACCTGGGACAGCCAGGTTTTCTTTTCCTCGGCAGTCAGGGGCGCGGGCTGCTCGGTGAAGGTCTCGGCCCAAACATCATCGCCGATCACATCCTCCGGAGTCTCGCCGATGTACACGTCAATGGCGTTGTCCCGGTTGGGCTTGGTGATGTCTTCCCGGAAAGGCAGGTCCAGCACCTTGGGCATGTGGCGCAGCTGCCAGTTGTCAGCCTTCTGGCCTGCCAGACGGGTGCAGTGGATGCGGCTCTGCTGGCCGGCGCCCACGCCGATGGTCTGCCCGCCCTGCACATAGCAGACACTGTTGGACTGGGTGTACTTCAGCACGATCAGGCTCATCACCAGGTCACGCTTCTGGTCCTCGGTCAGGTCCTTGGCCTTGGTCACGATGTTGGTCAGCATGGTATCGGCGGAGATGTCCAGGTCCTGACGGCCCTGCTCAAAGGTCACGCCGTACACGGTGCGGCGCTCCAGGGGCGCGGGGGTATAGTCGGGATCAATGGCCACGATGTTGTAGTTGCCCTTCTTCTTGCTCTTCAGCACTTCCAGGGCGTCGTCGTCATAGCCGGGGGCAATGATGCCGTCGGAGACTTCATGCTTGATGAGCTGGGCGGTGGCCAGGTCGCACACGTCGGACAGAGCGATCCAGTCACCGAAGCTGGACATGCGGTCGGCACCGCGGGCGCGGGCGTAGGCGCAGGCCAGGGGAGACAGCTCCATGTCGGCGTCAATGTGGTACATCCGGCGCAGGGTGTCGTCCAGGGGCAGGCCCACGGCGGCACCGGCGGGGGACACATGCTTGAAGCTGGCGGCAGCGGGCAGGCTCAGGGCCTTCTTCAGGTCCTTGACCAGCTGGTAGCTGTTCAGCGCATCCAGAAAATTGATATAGCCGGGGCGGCCATTCAGGATGGTCACCGGCAGCTCGCCGCCGTCTGCCATAAAGATGCGGGCGGGTTTCTGGTTGGGATTGGTGCCGTACTTCAACTGGAATTCGTTCATGCTCAACCCTCCACAGTGTTGTATTTGTTCAGAATAACATCCTCATAATCGCCGGTAGCCAGGGTGATGGCCCGCACAAACAGGCTCACCTTGTTGTCGGTGTTCAAAGCGTCCCACAGTTTGCCGGCAAATTCGTTGGGATCGCTCTCGTCAATGCCTACCCGCATGGGCTCGCCTGCAAAGCTGGGAATGGGGCTGCCGTTCTTCTGGTAGGTGGTGATCAGATGACCTTCACCCGCCACCGGCTGGGGGTAATCGAAGGTCTGGCGCTGCACGCTGGCCTCGTTGCCGTCGCAGCTCTTCAGGATGCTCAGCTTGTAGCCGCCCTGTTTCATGTCCACCACGCCGGAAATGCGGGGGGTGAAGTTGGGGGCGTCGTCCTCAAAGGTGCGGGTGGCCAGAGCCGCCTCAAAGCTGTAGCCGGGAAACAGGCCGTCCTTCATGAAGTTGAAGATGGTGTCGGTCTGATCGCCGTTGGTCACGATGGTGGTGGAACCCAGGGTCAGGACCGGATTGTAGATGATCAGATGGGGATCTTCCATCTTGGCGGGGTCCGCCGCCACGGTGCGGATGCCGCCGCGCTCGGGCAGAGCCTCAAACACGCGGTTGCGGCTGTTGGCGCTGCGGCCCATGATCCAATAAGCGATCATGGCCTTGGACCCGTCAGGGGAAAGGCCCAGGCAGATGCCCCGGCCCGGATATTCGTTGCCGGCCAGATACTTGTACAGATTCTTTTTCATTGCATTACACCTCGTCGTTGCAAACCATGGCCAGAGCGCGGGGCAGCAGCTGCCATTCAGCTTCCACCATCACCCGCTTCTGCAAAGTTTCGGGGGTGTCGTCCGGCTGCACGGCCACGGCCTTCTGCAGCAGGATGGGCCCGCCGTCACATTCCTCGTTCACGAAATGCACCGTGGCGCCGGTCACCTTGACACCCCGGTTCAGAGCGGCCTCGTGCACCCGCAGCCCATAGAAGCCCGGTCCGCAGAAACTGGGAATCAGGCTGGGATGGACGTTCAGGATGCGCCGGGGATAGGCGGCAATGACGCTGGGCCCCAGCACGCTCAGAAAGCCTGCCAGCACCACCACGTCGATCTGATTTTCTTTCAGGACTGCCAGCAAAGCCGCATCAAAGGCGGCGCTGTCGGCATATTCCTTGCGGGCTACCACGGCGGTCTTGACCCCGGCATTTTCCGCCCGGGTCAGGGCATAGACGCCCGGCTTGCTGGCCACTACCAGGGTCACATGACCGTTGGGGTTCTCCCCCCGGTGTTCGCTGTCCAGGATGGCCTGCAGGTTGGTGCCGCCGCCCGATACCAATACCGCGACGTTTTTCATACCAGTTCCACCCCTTCGCCTTCGGCAATCACGCCCAGGCGGTAGGCATCCTGGCCGTTGGCCTTCAGGATCTCGATGGCCTTATCGGCGTCCTCGGCGGCCACAGTCAGCACCATGCCAACGCCCATGTTGAAGGTGTTGAACATGTCGCGCTCGGGGATGTTGCCGGTCTTGGCCAGCAGCTCAAACAGGGCAGGAGTGCGCACATCCGCCTTGGCGATGCGGGCGCAGCAGCCGTCCTTCAGGCTGCGGGGGATGTTCTCATAGAAGCCGCCGCCGGTGATGTGGGAAACACCCTTCACGGTGATTTCCTTCATCAGAGCCAGCACCGGCTTGACGTAGATCCTGGTGGGAGCCAGCAGCGCTTCGCCCAGGGTGCAGCCCAGCTCATCGAAGTGCTTTTTCAGGATGTCGGGGTTGTTCTCCAGGTCAAAGATCTTGCGCACGAGGGAGAACCCGTTGGAATGCACACCGGTGGAGGGCAGGGCAATGATCACATCTCCCGCCTGCATGGTGGAGTTGTCCAGGATCTTGCTCTTGTCCACAGCGCCCACGGTGAAGCCGGCCAGGTCGTAGTCGTCCTCCGGCATCACACCGGGATGCTCGGCAGTCTCACCGCCCACCAGGGAGCAGCCAGCCTGCACGCAGCCTTCGGCCACGCCCTTGACAATCTCGGCAATGCGCTCGGGCACGTTCTTGCCGCAGGCGATGTAATCCAGAAAGACCAGCGGCTTGGCGCCGGCGCAGATGATGTCGTTGACGCACATGGCCACACAGTCGATGCCGATGGTGTCATGGCGGTCCATCAGCTGGGCAATGCGCAGTTTGGTGCCAACGCCGTCGGTGCCGGAGATCAGCACCGGATGGGGCATGTCGGTGCAGTCCAGCTCAAACAGGCCGCCGAAACCGCCCAGGCCGCCGATGCACTGCTCGTTCATGGTGCGGGCCACATACTGCTTCATCAGGCGCACGGCCTCATAACCGGCGGTAATATCCACACCGGCGGCGGCATAGCTTTCAGAATAGCTTTTCTCCATGGTCGTTGACTCCTTCTTCATCACAGCTTTTTGTTGGTGTTGGACTGGCTCAGCGGCCGGTCATACACAATGTTCATGGGTTCCTTGGGCGGGTCCACCGGGTATTCGCCGGTAAAGCAGCCCACGCAGTAGCCGCATTTGCTCTTGGGGGCCAGCTGCTGCACGTGCTCGATGCTCAGATAACCCAACGTGTCCGAACCCACAATCTTGTTGATCTCCTCCACCGTGTGGCCGGTGGCAATCAGCAGCTTTTCGTCCGGAATGTCGGTGCCGAAATAGCACGGATGGGCAAAAGGCGGGGCGGAGATGCGGTAGTGCACCTCCTTGGCACCGGCTTCCCGCAGCAGCTTGATGGTGCGGGCGCTGGTGGTGCCGCGGACAATGGAGTCATCCACCAGCACCACCCGCTTGCCGGCCACGGTGGAGGAGATGGCGTTCAGCTTGATGCGTACGCTGCTCTCCCGCTGGGCCTGGCTGCCCTGAATGAAGGTGCGGCCCACATACTTGTTCTTGATGAAGCCCACGCCGTAGGGAATGCCGCTTTCCTGGGCATAGCCCAGAGCGGCGTCCAGGCCGGAGTCCGGCGCACCGATCACCACATCGGCGTCCACCGGGTGCTCCTGGGCCAGGAAACGGCCTGCCTGCAGGCGGGCCTCATGGACGCAGGTGCCCTCGATGACCGAGTCCGGACGGGCAAAATAGATGTACTCAAATACACACAAAGTGTGCGGGGCAGTGTTGCAGTGGGTGCGGATGCTGCGCAGTCCGTTGCGGTCCGCAATCACGATCTCACCGGGGTCCACATCCCGCAGCATGGTGGCGCCTACGGCGTCCAGGGCACAGGTCTCCGAAGCAAAGGCAAAACCGGCACCGTCAGGCAGGGCGCCGATGCACAGGGGACGGAACCCGTGCGGGTCCCGGGCGGCGATCAGCTTGGTGTGGGTCATGATGACCAGGCTGTAGGCGCCCTCGATCTGCTCCATGGTGCGGCAGACGGCGGTTTCAATGTCGGGGGAGATCAGTCGGTTCTGGGTCAGCAGATAGCCGATGACCTCGGTATCAGAAGTACCGTGGAAGATGGAACCGCTCATTTCCAGCCGGTGACGCAGCCGGGCGGCGTTGGTCAGGTTGCCGTTGTGGCACACGGCCATGGCGCCCTTGCAGTGGTGCAGAACCATGGGCTGGGCGTTGGAACGGCTGCGCTGGCCGGAGGTGGCGTACCGCACGTGGCCGGTGGCCATCTTGGCATCATGGGGCAGGTCTTCCAGTACCCGCTTGGTAAACACTTCGCTCACCAACCCTAAGTCCCGGTAGCCGGTCAGCACGCCGTCCACGTTCAGGGCAATGCCGCAGCTTTCCTGTCCGCGGTGCTGCAGAGCATACAAGGCGCTGTACACCGCGCTGACCATGTCGGTCTGACCGGTGGAATCATACATGCCAAACACGCCGCATTCTTCATGCAGACCTGTGTTTTCAAGGCTCATTTCGCTCATTACAAAACTCCGTTCTTCATGCAAAAGGGGCAGGGGGCCGATCAGCCCAGCAGACGCTTCATGACTTCCTGGTAAGCGTCTGCCTCACCGCCCATATCGCGGCGGAACAGGTCCTTGTCAAGATGAGCGCCGGTGGTGGCATCCCAGAAACGGCAGGTGTCGGGGCTGATCTCGTCGGCCAGGATGATGGTGCCGTCGGGCAGGCGGCCGAACTCCAGCTTGAAGTCGATCAGGCGGATGTTGGCATCCAGCAGGATCTTCTTCAGCACTTCGTTGACCTTGAAAGCATAGCGGGTGATGGTGTCGATCTCTTCCTGGGTGGCCAGGTCGAGAGCCAGGGCGTAATAGTGGTTGATGAACGGGTCATGCAGATCGTCGTTCTTGTAGCTGAATTCCAGGATGGGGGTCTTGAACGGAGTGCCTTCGGGCACGCCCATGCGCAGGCTGAAGTGGCCGGCAGCAACGTTGCGGATGATGACTTCCAGAGGCACGATCTCCACCTTCTTCACAAAGGTGTCGCGGTCGTTGATCTCTTCCACGTAATGGGTGGGGACGCCCTCTTTTTCCAGCTTCTGCATCAGGGCGTTGGAAAGCTTGTTGTTGACGATGCCCTTGTCGCGGATGGTGCCCTTCTTCTCACCGTCACCGGCAGTGGCGTCATCCTTATAATGAACCATAACAATTTCGGGGTCGCTGGTAGCGAAAACCTGCTTGGCCTTGCCTTCGTACATCTGATCCAGAACCTTGATATCCATGATAAACTCTCCTTTTGTTGTTATGTAGTAACGACTGTATATTTGGGCGTGCAGCACGGTACCGCACGCAGATCCCACACTTCTATTGTACCTGTTTTCCCACAGGGGCGCAACAAAAACCTTTTTTACAGGGCGGCAGCCTCGGCGCAGACAGCGGCGTCCTTCTTGGCGATGGCGGCGGCGGTGTCGGCGCGGAAGGCGGTCAGCTTGGCGGCCAGCTCTTCATCGGACACAGCCAGGATGGACACGGCCAGATAAGCGGCGTTCTTGGCGCCGTTCAGGGCCACGGTGGCCACGGGGAAACCGGAGGGCATCTGCACGGTGGCCAGCAGCGCATCCATACCGTCCATGGCGCCGCCCTTCATGGGGATGCCAACCACGGGCAGAATGGAGTTGGCGGCAAAAGCACCGGCCAGATGGGCAGCCATGCCTGCGGCGCACAGGATCACGCCGAACCCGTTGTCACGGGCGCTCTTGGCAAAGGCAGCGGCGGCTTCGGGGCAGCGGTGGGCGGACAGAACGTGCGCCTCAAAGGGAACATCGAACTCTTTCAGAACGGTGCAGGCGCTCTTCACGACCGGCCAGTCGCTGTCCGAACCCATGATCACGGCTACTTTCTTGCGGTTTTCCATAAACTTGACCTCCCTGAAAATAAAACAGCGCAGCGTATAGATATACACTGCGCTTATCGGTGATGAGATACACGGCTGCCCTGTTTCGGCGTGCACCGGTGCACGGCCATATGCTGCTTGTTGTACAACGGATACGGCACAACGCACCCTCCTTACACAAATTCCACCGTCGAACAGTAGGGCATCCTGTAAATTTAGTGTAAAGCCGGATGGGAAAAATTGCAAGTAGTGCAACTGTTTTTCAGCCAACTACACATGCAGCAGACATTTCCTTGATGCTTTTTGTCAAAATTGATGGGCAGAAAAAACGGGTAGTATGACTTTTTCACAGAATGATTTTGTCTTGTTCCTCCGCAAAAAAGGTGCTATACTGACAATGAAAATACGAAAGGGGCGACGTATATGTCGATTTTTTCCTATGGAAAACAGGTATTGGTGCTGGGCCGTGGCGGCTTCGGCAAACAGTTGGGGGAGATGCTGGCCGACACCGGCTGGGGACGCCCGGTGTATCTGGACGACAATGCGCCCGATTGTGCCGGAACACTGCGGGATTTTGTGGACCCGGAACTGCAGCGCCGCTGCCCTAACGCCTTTGTGGCCATTGGAGATAACACGCTGCGCCGGGACCTGCTGCAAAAGTTGCGCGCCGCGGGCTATCGGCTGCCGGCGTTTGTCCATCCGGCAGCGGAGGTTTGTGAGTCTGCCAATTTGGGCGCCGGGACGGTAGTGATGCCCTTCGCCTTTGTGGGAGCCAATGCGGTGACCGGTGCGGGATGCCTGCTCAACGCGGGAAGCATTGTGGACCATGATGCCCGCCTGGGCACGGCAGTCCATGTGGCCCCCGGCGGGATCGTGAAAGCCGGGGCCGAAGTGCCGGATTTTGTCAAGATCGATTCCGGGGAGATCGTCCGCTCCCCCTGGGAAAAAGACTGATCCTTTTTCTATATAGAACCAGTATAAGGCCGCCCGACGGGAAATGCCCCGCCGGGCGATCTTTTTTATAGAACCCGATTGACAACACCGCTACCTTGCATTACAATATAGCTAGAAGGAACCTTGCAATACAAGGTAGTGGAAGGAGGAACCAGGGTGTTTGAACGTTCCCAGCTGAACAAGGGGACACTGGAGGGCTGTATCCTGAAAATCCTTTCCCGGGAAACCTCCTATGGGTATGCCATCGCATCGGCATTGCGCCAGGCGGGTTTTGCGGATGTGAACGAAGGCACCCTGTATCCGCTGCTCTTGCGCCTGGAACGCAAGGGGCTGTTGAAAGCGGAGTACCGGGCTTCCCCCAGCGGACCCAGCCGCAAATATTACAGCCTGACCCAGGACGGCATTTGTTATCTGACCGAATTTGAGCAGGCGTGGCAGCTGACCGCCGCGGCGGTAGAGGCCATCCTGCAGGATTGAATCCATGCACAAGAAAGGGTGTGACCATCATGCTGAAGAAACTGGTGCAAAACGAATATACCGCCTTATATAGAGAAAATGAGCTACGGGAATCCACCCTGAATATGCAGGACCGGGATTTCCTTCATCAGGTGTGCGCTCGTATGGCAGGATATACATGGAACCGTTACGAAATTGAACGGATCCGGAAAGATCTCATCGGGATGGCGGCCCAGGCGGAGATCCAGGGTGGTGACCTGCAAGAGGTTCTGGGATGTGGCCCAGATGAATACAGCTACCAGATTGTGGATGGCATCGATCGGGGTAACCATTGGACTACGTCTGCATTGACTATCCGCTGGTATACCTGATTTTGGCGGGGCTTGATGTCATTACGCTTGTGACCACCGGGGGAACAGCCAGCGGTGATCTGATCCTGCATCTGGTGAGGCCGTTTATGCTTATCCTCTGGCTGGTCATTGGTGCCGGGGTATACCGTAAGGGGTACGAGCTGAGTCTGCGGTTTGGCGTCTGGACGGAAACAAGCTGGAATCTCCTGCTTCTGGTAACATTTGTGGGGCTATGCCTTCTTTGGGCAAATTTGGCTCCGGAGCAGTTCATACAGGTGCCGCTGGGGTATCTGATAGTGTATCAGCTGGCGTGGGTAGTCGGAACCCAGTGGTGGCAGAACACCCGCTATAACCGCTACGCCCGCAACCATCCCTGGCGGGAACAGCCCCAGCAGTAAACTGAACCCAAAAACATAAGGGGGAACTTGGTATGGCTTTCAGTGAATATCACGCTCTGTGGTTCCAGAACCGGAAAGACCGGGCCGCCCTGAATGATCTGGACAAAAACTCGGTGGACCGGGCCAGAGACTGGCTGAAAGCCGTCAGCTGGAATTCCTACGAAGTGGAACTTGTGGTCCGAGACCTGATCCTGATGGCAGCGGAAGCGGACCGGCAGGGAAAGACCCTGCGGGAAACCTTAGGGGATGAGGACGCCTTTTACAGCAATCTGGCAAACTCCATCCACCACGGCAACCTGCTGGATTATGTGACCGGGTATTTCGCCCTGCTGACCGCCGCTGTGGGGGCAATCGGCACAGTACTCTTCGCCCTTATGCCGGACAGTGGCCCCACGGATGCGGGGATGTTCTTGCTGCAGCTGCTGGGACAGATTCTGGTGGCAACCTTCAGCATCCTGTTGGGGCGGCAATTTCTTCCGCCGCTGAACAAAGGACATGTAGGGGCAAAATTGATTCTGCTCCTGTTGGATCTGGCTGCCCTTGCCTTTGTCTGTACCACCTGGATGTGGAAAGACGCTTTCCGAACCTTTCCGCTTCCGCCCCTGGCCGTCTGCCTGTTGCTGCTGGTTTTTGGCCTGATGCTGCGCCTGTGCCGGGCAGTCCGGTACAATCTCCTGGCCGCCAGACACCCCTGGCGGGAAAGCACCCGCTCTTGATTTGCCATTCTCACTTCATCATAAAAGCATGCCCCCGCCGTATTCCTTGCGGCGGGGGCGTTGCTTTTATGATGAAATGTAGAGGAGAAAATGGCTCAGATATGCTTCAGGATGGCGTCGCCCATGGCGGTGCAGCCGATTTTGGTGCAGCCTTCCTGCATGATGTCGGCGGTGCGCAGTCCCTCGTCCAGCACAGCGGAAACCGCAGCCTCGATCTCGTCCGCTTCCGCCGCCATGCCGAAGCTGTACCGCAGCATCATGGCAGCAGACAGGATACAGGCGATGGGGTTGACCACGTCCTGCCCGGCAATGTCGGGAGCGGAGCCATGGATGGGTTCATACAGGCCGTTGGTGCCTTCACCCAGGCTGGAGGAGGGCACCATGCCGATGCTGCCGGTGATCTCGCTGGCTTCGTCGGACAGGATATCCCCGAACATGTTTTCGGTGACGATGACGTCGAACTGGGCCGGGTTCTTGCAGATCTGCATGGCGGCATTGTCCACGAACATCTCGCCGTACTCCACCTCCGGGTACTCGGCGGCCAGACGGTGCATCACCGCACGCCACAACCGGCTGGTGTCCAGCACGTTGGCCTTGTCCACGCAGGTCAGTTTCTTGCGGCGCTTCATGGCCGTCTCGAAGCCGATGCGCCCGATGCGCTCGATTTCATGCTCGGAGTAGGGCATGGTATCCACGGCAATCTTCTCGCCGTTTTTTTCGTAGGTTTTGTGCTCCCCGAAGTACACACCGCCGATGAGTTCCCGCACCACGATGAAGTCGATGCCCTTGTCCACGATCTCCTGCTTCAGCGGACTGGCGTCGGACAGCTGGGGCCAGATCTTGGCCGGGCGGCTGTTGGAGTACAGCCCCATCCCGGCGCGCAGCCGCAGCAAGCCTTTTTCCGGGCGCTTGTCCCCGGGCATACCTTCCCACTTGGGGCCGCCGATGGCGCCCAGCAGTACACTGTCCGCGGCCAGACATTTGTCCAGCTCGGACTGGGGCAGGGGATCACCGAACTTGTCGATGGCCTCGCCGCCCATGTAGGCGCGGGTGTAGGTGAAGGTGTGGCCATGCTTGGCGGCGATCTTGTCCAGCACCCGCACCGCCTGGGTGACGATCTCCGGGCTGGAGCAGTCACCGTAGATGAGCGCAATATTCTTCTGCATCTTACTTGCCCTCCCGGATGCTGGCCATCAGGCCGCCTTTTTGGATGATGTTCTGGATGAAGGGGGGAAACGGTTCCGCCTGGAAGGTGGCCCCGGTGGTCACGTCGGTGATGACGCCGGTGTCAAAGTCGATGGCCACGGTGTCCCCGTCGGCAATGGCTTCGCTGGCGGCGGGGCATTCCAGAATGGGCAGGCCAATGTTGATGGAATTGCGGTAGAAGATGCGGGCAAAGCTTTTGGCAATGACGCAGTCAATGCCCGCAGACTTGATGGCCAGGGGCGCATGCTCCCGGGAGGAGCCGCAGCCGAAGTTTTCGCCGCCCACCATGATGTCGCCCTGCTTCACCTTGGTGACAAAGCTCTTGTCGATGTCCTCCATGCAGTGGCTGGCCAGTTCCTTGGCGTCCTGGGTGTTCAGATAGCGGGCGGGGATGATGACGTCGGTGTCGATGTTGTCCCCGTATTTGTAAACAGTACCCTGTGCTTTCATCTTCAAACCTCCCTCGGGTCGGTGATGTGGCCGGTCAGTGCGCTGGCGGCGGCGGTGGCGGGGCTGGCCAGATAGACTTCGGAATCCACATGGCCCATACGTCCCACAAAGTTGCGGTTGGTGGTGGAAACACAGCGCTCGCCCTCGGCCAGAATGCCCATGTACCCGCCCAGGCAGGGTCCGCAGGTGGGGGTGGAAACGATGCACCCGGCATCGATGAAATCGGTGGTGTATCCCCGCAGGATGCACTCCTTGTACACGGCCATGGTGGCGGGGATGATGATGGCCCGCACGCCCTTGGCGATGTGGTGACCCTTCAGGATCTTCCAGGCCGCTTCCATGTCCTCCAGACGGCCGTTGGTGCAGGAGCCGATGACCACCTGGTCGATGGCGATGTCCTTGCCCTCGCTGGCGGGATGGGTGTTCTCCGGCAGGTGGGGATACGCTACGGTGGGCACCAGGGTGTCCAGGTCGATCTCCACCGTGCGCTCATACTCGGCGTCCGGGTCGGCTTCGTACTTGACCCAGGGACGCTGGCTGCGGCCGGTGAGGTAGGCCTCGCAGGTCTCATCCACCGGGAAGATGCCGTTCTTGGCGCCGGCCTCAATGGCCATGTTGCAGATGCACAGACGGTCTTCCATGGTCAGACTCTTCACACCGTCACCCACGAATTCCAGGCTCTTGTACAGTGCACCGGAAACGCCAATCGTTCCGATGAGGTGCAGGATTACGTCCTTGCCGGAAACCGGGGCTTTCAAAGCGCCTTTCAGCACCACCTTGATGGCGGCGGGGACCTTGAACCAGGCCATGCCGGTGGCCATACCGGCGGCCATGTCGGTGGAGCCCACACCGGTGGAGAAGGCCCCCACCGCGCCATACGTGCAGGTGTGGCTGTCGGCGCCGATGATGCAGTCCCCGGCAGTGACAATGCCCTTTTCAGGCAGCAGGGCGTGCTCGATGCCCATGGTGCCCACGTCGTAGAAGTTCAGGATGTCGTACTTGTTGGCGAACTCCCGGCATTTCTTGGACTGCTGGGCGCTCTTGATGTCCTTGTTGGGCACAAAGTGGTCCAGTACGATGTTGACCCGGGTCTTGTCAAAGACCGAGTTGAAACCGGCCTTCTCAAATTCGTTGATGGCCACCGGGGTGGTGATGTCGTTGCCCAGCACAATGTCCAGCTTGGCATTGATGAGCTGCCCGGCCTTGACCGAGTCGGCCCCGCAGTGGGCGGCCAGAATCTTCTGGGTCATGGTCATTCCCATGGCAAAAACCTCCGTTCCTCTATAAACAAGTTACTTGTTGTTGATGGCACTGACCAGGGCGCGGATACCGGCCACGATGATGTCGGTATGGGTGCCGCAGCCCCAGGTCTCCTCACCGCTGGCCCATTTCAACCCCACATAGCTGCAGGCGCGGCTGTCAGTGTCGGAGTCCAGGGCGTGCTCGCTGTAGTGCACCAGGGTGAAGTGCATGCCGGTAGTCTGCTCAATGGCGGTGGCCACCGCGTCCAGACGGCCGTTGCCGGTGGCCTGGCTGGTCTTGATCTCCCCGTTGCAGGAAAGGGTCACATTGGCAGTGATGGTGTTGTCCGGGTTCTGGATGAAGTGGGCCTCGGTGACGTTCAGCGGGCTGGTGTGGTTGAGGTAGGCCCGCTCAAAGACGTAGAGCACTTCCTTCACGCTGAGTTCACGGTGTTCGTGGTCGGAAACATCCTTGACCCGGTAGCCTAGATCCTCCCGCATGCGCGGCGGGGGATTGTAGCCGTAGTTCTGCTGCAGCAGGAAGCCGATGCCGCCCTTGCCACTCTGGCTGTTGATGCGGATGACGTCGGCGTCGTAGGTGCGGCCGATGTCGTGAGGGTCGATGGGAATATAGGGGCAGGTCCACTCGTGGAGGTTGTGCTCCTTGCGCCAGGTCATGCCCTTGGCGATGGCGTCCTGATGGCTGCCGCTGAAGGCTGCGAATACCAGGCTGCCGGCGTAAGGCGTACGCTCATACACGTGCATCCGGGTGACCCGCTCGTATACCTCGCAGATGGCGGGCATGTCGGAGAAGTCCAGCTTCGGGTCCACACCGTGGCTGTACATGTTCATGGCCAGGGTGATGGCGTCCACGTTGCCGGTGCGCTCGCCGTTGCCGAACAGGCAGCATTCGATGCGCTGGGCACCGGCCAGAACAGCCAGCTCGGCATCCGCCACGCCGCAGCCGCGGTCGTTGTGGGGATGGGTGGAAAGGATGACGCTGTCCCGGTATTTCAGATGCTTGGAGCACCATTCGATCTGGTTGGCATATACGTGGGGCATGCTCATCTCCACCGTGACCGGCAGGTTGATGATCATGGGACGGTCGGGGGTGGGCTGCATCACGTCCAGCACGGCGTTGCAAACTTCCACGGCGTACTCCGGTTCGGTGCCGGTGAAGCTCTCGGGGCTGTACTCGAACAGGAAGTTGCCCTCGTACTCCTCGCTCAGTTGTTTGACCAACTTGGCGCCGTCCACGGCAATCTTCTTGATCTCCTCCTTGCTCTTGCGGAATACCTGTTCCCGCTGGGCCACGCTGGTGGAGTTGTAGAAGTGGATAATGGCCCGGGGTGCGCCCTTGACGGCCTCAAAGGTGCGGCGGATGATATGGTCGCGGCACTGGGTCAGCACCTGCACCGTCACGTCAGAGGGGATGCGGTTTTCATCGATGAGCTTGCGCAAAAAGTCATATTCGGTCTCGCTGGCGGCAGGGAAGCCCACCTCGATTTCCTTGAACCCGACTTTCAGCAGCATGTCGTAGAATTCCAACTTTTCTTCCAGGCTCATGGGCACGATCAGGCTCTGGTTGCCGTCGCGCAGGTCCACGCTGCACCAGGCCGGGGCCTTTTCGATGTGGTCTTTCTGCGGCCATTCATACACATGGCCCGGTTCTACCGGCGGGGGATAGTAGCCGACATGATACTTGGTTGCGTCCATCATAGATAATGCCTCCTTCAAAGTGTGGGTGCCTTTGAGTGCCGGAAACAAAAAGAAAAACCCGTCTCTCAAAGGCAATGCTGCCTTTGAGAGACGGGAAGTAGCGTTTGTTATGCTGTACCCGCGGTACCACTCTCATTGCCGACCCGGTACGGGAATCGGCCCCTCTGTACGATCGGCCCAAAGTAAGGCGAATCGCGCCTGTATGATAACGGTCAGGATTCCGTCCGGACCTAACGGCCTTTGGCCGCTCAACCCGGCTGCTCAGGGGCCAGTGACGCCGTACCTTCCGCACCGCCTTGCACCAACCGGCGGCTCTCTGGGGCTGGAAACAGGTACTGCTTTTTCCCCGTCAACGCATTTCGTTTTTGATAACAATACCGAGTGTATCAGATTTCATAAAATCTGTCAAGGGTTTCCGCAGGCTTTTGGATAAAAAAGCGGGAAGGGGAATCAGGCTGCTTCTGAAACGGCGGTTTCGCCGGTGGTTTCCTCGCCAGTTTCCGGCGCAGTACCGTCCTCTGTGACGGTTTCTTCCCCGGTGGGCTGGCCGATGCGGGGCGTGGTGGCCAGGGGGGCGGGCAGGGTGTTGGATTCGATGGCTTCCAGCACGGCGGGCACGCCCGGGAAAAATTTCTGGATGCCGGTGTCCTTGCAATGCAGCCCGTCAAAGAAGTCCATTTCCTCAATGCCCGGGATACACTCGGGGTCATAGCTGCCGTACAGGGGAACATTGTTCTCGGCACAGTACTGGCGCAGCCAGGGCTCTACCTGGAAAAAGCCCTTGTGCATGTCCGGCTCGTTGAGCAGGTAGTTATACAGGAAGGGATGCCAGGGGGACAGAACCAGGATCACCGTGGTGCCCTGGCTGTGGGCGTAGTCGATGAACGCCTCAAATGCCTGAATCTGGGTATCGCTCATGGCGTCGAAGCCTTCCATATGTACGCTGTTGAAGGTGGTGCTGGCTGCCGCTGCCAGGGCCAGGATCTGCTCCTGAGTCTGGTTGCGGAACGCAGTATCGTACAGCACGCTGCCGTCCGAACGCTTGATGGTAGTGGGCTGGTCGTACGGGTCACCGGTGACGGGATTGAACTCAATGGTGTTGCCGTCGTCGTCGGTTACCACATCCTGACCACGGTTCTTGACGTAATAATCCACGTTGCCCTGGAAGTAGGCCGGCTCCACCAGGGCCTTCCAAAGCTCCACCTTGTCCGGCTCCTCGTAGTCGGTGGGGACCCCCAGCACTTTGGTCAGAAACTCGTTGTACAGTTCGGCATCTGCCCGGTAGTCATAAGCGGCTTCGTTTCCGTAAAAGACCCACGGGTCCACACTCCAGATCAGCACCTCCGGTGCTTTCCCGTAGGTGACCATTTTGTAGTAACTGGTCATGTTGTCCCGCACATCGGCGCCGGTCACGCCCATATTGAAAAAGCTGTCTACACCCACCAGTTCCCGGGTGAACTGCAGCACCCGGCTGGACCCGATGCCGATGACCTGGGGCGTTTCGGGCACATCCTGGGCATACAGCTGCACCACCTGGCGCTCGTCCATGGATTCAAAGTTGGTCACATCATAGCCCTGCAGCATCAGGTCTACGATGCGGCGGGGAGCCAGCTCACCCTGGAACAGACCGCTGCGGTCCACCGTGTAGCTGACCCATACCATGAACACCAGGATGGGTACCAGAAGTACGATGCGGGACAAGGTCTTTGTGCCGAAATACAACCGGCGCAGCAGGCCGAAGAAAAATCGTTTGATGAGGCCCGGTCCTTTTCGCGCCGCCTTTTTCCTGGCAGGGGCAGCCGGTGCGGCCACACGGCCGGAGCGGTGCACCCGCTGGGGCTGCTGGGGAACGGGGGTTGGGGTACGTTGTGCCATGCAAAGGGCTCCTTCCTCAGAATCACACAAAAGCCGGGTCAGAACTGTTGATAGATGAACGCGCTCTGACCAAAAGCACCGAAGAACAGCAGTGCTGCTGCCGCCGCATAATACAAGGTCCAGCGCAGCACAAAATTCTGAGCACGAATCCAGCGGGCTACGCTGCGGCCCTTGCTTTCCACCGCAAAGACGATCAAGGAAGCACAGGTCAGCACCACCGGCAGGCGACCGTCAATGCCGCTGTCATGCAGCAGGGTCTGCACGCTGTTCCAGGCAGCACCGATGCCGCCCTGCCAGCCCTGGAAGATCCCGGTATAGACACCATACGGGTCGGCGTTGAACAGAGCACTGGCAAAAAAGACCAGGGTGCCCACAAACAGCACAAACACAAACACGCGCTGGATCAGGTTCTTGCACCAGGTGGCGCGGTAGAGCGGATTGTACTTCCACACAACCTTGCGCACGCCTGCGGTCAGCCGCCCGAAAGCGCAGAGCACGCCGCAGGCGAGACCCCACATCAGGTAGCGCCAGTCGGCACCATGCCACAGCCCGGATACCAGAAACACGATGATGACGTTCATCAGGCGGCGGGGCATGCAGCATCGGCTGCCGCCCAGGGGAAAGTAGATATAATCCCGGAACCACCCGGTCATGCTGATGTGCCAGCGGGTCCAGAACTCGCTGAAACTGGTGGATTCAAAGGGACTGGTGAAGTTTTCAATCAGATCATATCCCAGGATGCGTGCCACGCCCAGGGCGATGTCACAGCAGCCGGAAAAGTCCATATACAGCTGGATGGCAAACAGCACGCTGGCCGCCAGCAGGTTGGGCCCGTTCATGGTGTCGGGGGTGCCGTAGACGAAGCTGGTATACAGGTTCAGGTTATCCGCAATCACCATCTTTTTGGTGTAGCCCCACAGGATGCGGAACAACCCGCCCGCACACCGGGTATAGCTGAACCGGCGCGGCTTTTTCATCTGCGGGCGCAGATGGGGATACCGCTCGATAGGGCCGGTGATCATGGTGGGGAAGAAGCTGACGAACATGGCGTAGTGCAGCAGGTTCGGTTCCACCTTGCAGCGCTTCTTGAATACATCAATGCTGTAGCTCAGGGCTGCAAAGGTGAAGTAACTCAGCCCCAGCGGCGTGATCAGGTCCAGATGGGGAATATTGCTGCGGGTGATGCCGGCTATCGCATCAGCCAGCAGGTTCCAGTACTTGTAGTACAGCAGAATCCCCACGCCACCGGCAATGGCCAGCAACAAAAAGACCACCCGCAAAACTTTGGACCGGCTTTTGCCGATGACCAGACCGCAGACCCAGGTCAGCAGGGTGGCCCCGGCCAGCACCAGTGCCAGCGGGCGGTTGGAAGGATCGTAACAATAAAAGGCATAGTTGGCCACCAACAGAAAATACGGCCGTGCCACCCGGGGCAGGACGTAGTGGACCAGGGCGACCGCCGCAAAAAAGCCCAGATACAGCAGGGAGGTTATCGTCATCCTTTACACCATCCTAAAACTTATACCGCCGTCAGCCCCGGGGGCTGTTTCCTTCTTCTTTCGTTTTCTGCAAAACCTTTTCCAGTTCCCGCACCCGTTTTTCCAAAATCGCGTTGGCCTGGGTCAGGCGTTTGGATTTTTCCGCCAACTGGCTGATGGCGATGCTCAGGGACAAAAGCACCAGCAGCACAAAGCAGAACATGAGCATGAACACCAGGTTCACCGGCATTTCCACGCCCATCAAATCCCGCAGTACATACACCACATATGGGAAGATGGCAAACACCAGCAATACCAGGGAAAGGCACATCCACAAAAGGCTGTATTTCACTGTCATTTTGCCGTGTTTGAGCAGCACAAAGATAATGATCAGAAGCACCAAGGCGCCCAGGATCATAAAGGCCTGAAATTTTACTGACATGGGGTCACCCCTCAAAATAGTAGTGTCGAACCCGCAAAAAACGTTACGACCGGTGGTGGGTCTTTTTGATGGAAAGGCGGTCTATGATCAGCGAAAGGGAGACCTTGATCATGTAATACGCGCTCTTGAAGCTGGAAATGCTGGAAACGCCGCCCTGGCGTTCATGCATGACCACCGGGGCCTCGCCCACCCGGAATCCGGCCAGACTGGCGGCCAGAATGGCTTCCGGTTCCGGGTAGTCAGCGGCATAATGCTTGGAAAAGTATTCGGTCATGGCCCGGCCGGTGGCACGGAAACCGCTGGTCACGTCCAGCACCCGCTGTCCGCACAAAAGAAAGATCATGGCGCTGAGAAACCGGATACCAACCCGGCGCATGAAGCTGGTCTGAAAACCTTCGTGGCGGATGAACCGGCTGCCAATACACATGTCCAGCTCATCCTTCAGCACCGGCTCCACGATCTGCATCAGGTAGGCAGGGTCGTGCTGGCCGTCTCCATCCATCTGTACGGTCACATCATAGCCATTGGAAGCAGCATACACATACCCGCACTGGATGCCCCCGCCGATGCCCAGATTCACCGGCAGGTCCAGATAATTGTAGCCGTTTTCTTTCAGCAGGGCAGCGCTGCGGTCGGTGGAGCAGTCGTTGATGACCAGATAGTCCACACCGGGGCAAAGCTCCCGCAGGCGTTCCACCGTTTTGACGATGTTGGCTTCCTCGTTATAGCAGGGAATCAACACCAGGATTTTGGCCTTGGTTTGCAAAACAACACCTCATATTTTTATCGGGCACACTGCCGTGGGCAGGGTCCGGAATCACAGTTCAATCTGTCGGGCGCAGAATAAATTCCTCCAACCGGCGCAACAGTTGGGACCGGTGGTAATGGGCCAGGTAATATTCTTTGGCTTTTGCGCCCATAGCGGCCCGCTCTTCGGCGCTCATGGCATACAGCCGGTTCAGATTGGCGGCCAGAGCCGGAGCATTACAGGCCGGGCTGGAAAGCCCACCTGCCGCCTGTACCGCTGCAAAACCCGCTCCGTCCATGCTGGCCAGCACCGGCTTGCCCGCGGCCATGTAGCTTGCCACCTTGGCAGGCACAGTCAGCCCCAGGTCGGGAGAATCGGACAAAGACACAATCAACGCATCGGCCAGTTCGGTAAAGCGGGGAATATCCGCCGCCGGAACGCTGCCGTAAAATGTAACAAAGTCTCGGGCATTGTGGTCATCCACATATCGCTCCAGAGCTGCCCGGCTCATCCCGTCGCCAACCAGCAGCAGGTGCAGTCTGTCTGCCCCTTTTTGGCGGGCAAGGCCAACGGCTTCCACCACCGTTTCCAGACTCTGGGCCGGGGTGAAGGTACCGGTGAACACCAGATTGAACTGCCCATCAAACTGCTCGTGCAAATCTTCATCGTACAGAGGATGGGCATAAAAATCTTCGCAATACTGGGGAATCACTGCCACCTGTGCGGCCGCCTTGCCGGTGCGCTGCATCAGCCGCTGCTGTAACAGATCGCTCATGGCAATCAGCCGGTCACAGCGCTTGTACAGCCAGTCGCTGACCCCCTGGGCAATGCCACGGAGCAGCTTGTTCTTGACCGGCAAAACACTGTACAGATTCTCCGGCCAGATGTCCAGCACATAGTTGGTCAGGGGAATGTGATGACGCCGGGCGTACCGGATGGCGGGCCAGCACATGAGCACCGGGCTGGTGTTGAAGCAGAACACCGCATCATACCCGCCGGGCAGCCGGTGCAGGTTGCCCGCCGCATACAGCGGCCAGCTCACATAATTGAGAAAGATGTTCACGCTGGTATTGCCCCGGCGGGGCAGCTCTTTGGCCCGGAAGACCTGGGCGGTCTTGTAATACTCCTCAAAAGGGCCATGGGGACCGTAGCCGTCAAACCATTCGCCCTTGGGGTAGTTGGGCAGACCGCACAGCACGTCCACCTCCAGCCCGTCGGACAGAAAGCCCTCCACAATATCGTTGATGCGGAAGTTTTCCGGCCAGAAGTGCTGGGTCACAACCAGAATTCGCTTTTTCGGCATCGGGGGTGCCCACGCCCTTTCCTTACTGTTTGCGCCACACCATCTTGTTCACAACGTCGGTGTAGCTCTGGATGATCTTGACGACCTTGTTGGAAACGCCCTCGGTGTAATAGGGAACCGGAATGCCGTTGTCGCCGTTGGCATTCATGGCCACCGCAGTGGCCACGGCCTGCTCCACACCGCCTTCCCGGATGCCGGCCAGCACAAAGCAGCCCTTGTCCAACGCTTCGGGGCGCTCGGTGGAGGTGCGGATGCAGACGGCGGGGAAGGGGTGCCCCACACTCAAAAAGAAGCTGGATTCCTCCGGCAGGGTGCCGGAATCACTCACCACACAGAAAGCGTTCATCTGCAGGTGGTTGTAATCATGGAAGCCCAGAGGCTCATGCAGTTTGACCCGGGGGTCCAGAGAAAATCCCATGGCATCCAGGCGCTTGCGGCTGCGGGGATGGCAGGAGTACAGGATGGGCATGTCGTAGGTTTCGGCGAGATGATTGATGGAGGTGAACAGGTCGATGAAGTTCTGGTCGGTGTCGATGTTCTCCTCCCGGTGGGCAGAAAGCAGAATGTAATGCTGAGGTTCCAGACCCAGGCGCTCCAGCACATCGGAAGCCTCAATGCGCTCCAGGTTGGCGTGCAGCACTTCGGCCATGGGGCTGCCGGTGACAAAGGTCCGCTCCTTGGCGGTACCCTCGGCGTTCAGATACCGGCGGGCATGCTCGGAATAGCACATGTTCACGTCCGCAATGTGGTCCACAATGCGGCGGTTGGTCTCCTCGGGCAGACATTCGTCAAAGCAGCGGTTGCCGGCTTCCATGTGGAAGATGGGAATGTGCAGCCGCTTGGCGCCGATGGCAGACAGGCAGCTGTTTGTGTCGCCCAGAATCAGCAGAGCGTCCGGCTTCTGTTCCACCATCAGGGAATAGCTCTTGGCGATGATGTTGCCGATGGTCTCGCCCAGGTCCTTGCCCACGGCGTCCAGATAGAAATCCGGAGCCCGCAGACCTAAATCTTCAAAGAAAATCTGGTTCAGGGTGTAGTCGTAGTTCTGCCCCGTGTGTACCAGAATCTGATCAAAGTATTTGTCGCACTTCTTGATGACGGCGCTCAGCCGGATGATCTCCGGCCGGGTGCCGATGATGGTCATCAGCTTCAGCTTGTTCATACACAACATCCTTCTATATAAAGTAAGACGCTCACACCTGCATGGCAAAGGTATCGGGGTGCTCCGGGTCAAAGGCTTCGTTGGCCCACATCACGGTCACCATCTCGCCGTCGCCCACATTCTCAATGTTATGGGTGTACCCGCAGGGAATGTCCACTACCTGCAGCTTGTCGCCGCTGACGTGGTACTCGATGACCTCGTCGGAGAAGATCTGCCGGAACCGGATGACACCTTCGCCCTTGACCACCAGGAACTTTTCGTTCTTGGTGTGGTGCCAGTGGTTTCCCTTGACGATGCCGGGCTTGGAGATGTTCACGCTGACCTGGCCCCGCTCCGGCGTGCGCAGAAATTCGGTAAAGCTGCCACGATCATCACAGTGCATGTTCAGGTCATAGGCAAATTCATCGGTGGGCAGATAGGAAAGGTAGGTGGAGTACAGTTTTTTGGTAAAGCTGTCTGCAGTCAGGTCCGGCACGGCCAAAGTAGGCAGACCGTCGGTGCCCAGGGCCTGGGCGGCCTTGCCTCCCCGGGCCTTGGCAAAGTTCTGGATGGTCTCAGCCAGCTGGCCCAGCGTCACGGTGTGCACCGGATGGATGCGGCAGATGCCCTCTTCATCCCGGAGTGCCTCACCCTTTTCCATGGCGTCCAGAATGCAGGCCACTACATCGTCGATGTAGACCAGCGGCAGGGAATAGGCCGGGTCCCGCACCTGGATGGGCAGACCGTGGGCCACATTGTGGCAGAAGGTGGCCACCACGCTGTTGTAGTTGGGACGGCACCACTTGCCGAACACCCCTTCCATCCGGAAGACAAACACCGGCGCACCGGTGCGCTGCCCGTGGGAGAAGATGGCCTGTTCCGCCTGCAGCTTGCTCTTGCCGTAATCGTTGTCCAGGGCGGCTTGAATACTGGAGGTCACCAGCACCGGTGCCCGGCTTCCCGCCTCTTCCAGCAAAGACAGCATGGTGTCGGTGAGCCCGGCGTTGCCGGAATAAAATTCGCTGGGGTCTTTAGGGCGGTTGATGCCGGCCAGATGCACCACGAAAGCTGCCCGGCGGCAATAGGCCGCCAGGGTTTCGGGGGTATCATCCTTCTCGAACAGCATCAGGTCGGTGTACCCGCGGGTCTTGAGAGTGGCCACCAGATTGCGCCCCACAAAGCCGCCGGAGCCGGTGATCAGAATGGGGGACTGGTTGTTGAACTCAGCACTTGCCATCTTTGGCCAGCTCCTCCTTGATATAATCGGTGGTCTTGATCTTGGCAATGGTCTCTTCCACGTTCAGGCGGCGGGTGTTGTGGCTGGTGTAGTCTTCGTCCGCCTGGGTGTGGACTTCGCCCTTGATGAAGTACTTGTCGTAGTTCAGGTCACGGTTATCGGCCGAAACGCGGAAGTAACCGCCCATATCCTCGCTGCGGGTACG
Organism: uncultured Gemmiger sp.; assembly: GCA_944382785.1. Classification (GTDB taxonomy): domain Bacteria; phylum Bacillota; class Clostridia; order Oscillospirales; family Ruminococcaceae; genus Gemmiger. The sequence continues at coordinate 65,357 of CALWNO010000002.1, forward strand.
CTCCTCCTTGGTCATCAGGGTCTCGTACAGCTTTTCGCCGTGGCGGGTACCGATGATGCGGGTGCCGGTATCGCCGAACAGAGTCTGCACCGCCTTGGCCAGATCGCCGATGGTGGAGGCGTCGGACTTCTGGATGAACAGGTCGCCGGGACGGGCATGCTCAAAGGCGAACATGACCAGGTCCACGGCCTCGTCCAGATTCATCAGGAAACGGGTCATGTTGGGGTCGGTGATAGTGATGGGGTTGCCGGAACGGATCTGCTCCACAAACAGGGGAATGACCGAGCCGCGGCTGGCCATAACGTTGCCGTAGCGGGTGCAGCAGATGACCGGGCCGCCCCGCTGGGCGGACACCCGGGCGTTGGCGGTGATGACATGCTCCATCATGGCCTTGGAAATGCCCATGGCGTTGATGGGATAGGCGGCCTTGTCGGTGGACAGGCAGACGACCCGCTCTACGTTGGCCTCGATGGCGGCGTGCAGCATGTTGTCGGTGCCTTCAATGTTGGTGCGCACCGCTTCCATGGGGAAGAACTCACAGGAAGGCACCTGCTTGAGGGCGGCGGCGTGGAAGATATAATTGACGCCGGGCATTACGTCCCGCAGGCTCTGGATGTTACGCACATCGCCGATATAAAACTTCACCTTCTCGTAGTGTTCGGGATAATGGGCCTGCAGCTCATGGCGCATGTCGTCCTGCTTTTTCTCATCGCGGGAGAAGATGCGGATCTCACCGATGTCGGTGGTCAGGAAATGCTTGAGGACGGTGTGCCCGAAGCTGCCCGTGCCGCCGGTGATCAACAGAGTTTTTCCCTTAAAAATCGTGTCTGCCATGATTGGCCTCCTGTATCATTGTTGGATTTATCATTGCCTTACGGCATAAATCGCCTTTATAATCTTCATAATTCTATCATAAAAGAATGAGCTTGAAAAGGCCCCCATCTTGGAAATTGCTTCTTTTTGTGTTACAATGTCAGCGTCTTTGCAATTACTATTCAAAAAGGAGATACCATTTATGCGTGCTTATGAACGCTTCCTGCGCTATGCGCAGGTGTATACCACCTCCGACCCGGACAGTGCCAGCCATCCCACCACGGCCCGCCAGCTGGACCTGGCCAACATTCTGAAGCAGGAACTGCTGGACCTGGGCCTGGCCGATGCCCGGGTGGACGAACACGGTTATGTGTACGCCACTCTGCCCGCCACAGCCGGGTATGCGCAGGCGCCCGGCCTGGGCTTCATTGCCCATATGGACACTGCCCCGGATGCTTCCGGCGAAAATGTTCACCCGCAGCTGCATGAGAATTACGACGGCGGCGATGTCGTTCTGCCCGCTACCGGCGATGTGATGCATGTGAGCGAGTTCCCGTTCCTGGCTTCCATGAAGGGCCAGACCCTGATCACCGCCGACGGCACCACCCTGCTGGGCGCCGATGACAAGGCCGGTGTGGCCGAGATCATGACCATGGTGGAACGGCTGCAGACCGAAAACCGCCCCCATGGCAAGATCTGCATTGCCTTCACCCCTGATGAGGAAGTGGGGCAGGGCGCCGACCTGTTCGATGTCAAGGGCTTCGGTGCTGCCTGGGCTTACACCGTGGACGGCGACGACGTGGGCGAGATCAACTACGAAAACTTCAACGCTGCCGGCGCAGTGATAACGGTGCACGGCTTCTCGGTGCATCCTGGCAGTGCCAAGAACACCATGCGCAATGCCCAGAACATTGCCATCGAGTTCCACAATGCTCTGCCTGTTTTCTCCCGCCCGGAACATACCGAAGGGTATGAAGGATTCTTCCACCTGTGCAGCATGATGGGCGATGTGACCGAGGCCAAGCTGGGCTACATCATTCGTGACCATGACGCCGCCCGGTTTGAAGCCCGCAAGTCTCAGATGCAGCATATTGCCGACTGCCTGAATGAAAAGTACGGCGCGGGTACGGTGGAACTGGACCTGAAGGACAGCTACCGCAACATGGTGGAACAGATCAAACCTCACTTCCACCTGATCGAAAATGCCCGCAAAGCCATCCGCGCTGCCGGTCTGGAGCCGGTGGAGGCACCGGTCCGCGGCGGCACCGACGGCGCAACCCTGTCTTACAAGGGCCTGCCCTGCCCGAATCTGGGCACCGGCGGCTTCAACTTCCACGGCCCGTTTGAGTGCATCACGGTGGAGAAGATGGATCAGGCCACCGACGTACTGGTCAACCTGGCCGGGCTGTACAAGGACCGTACCTGATTCTTGCCGGGGATGACTTGACAAACGCGCATCGGTTTGGTATAATTATGCTTACCGATGCGGGATTAGCTCATCCGGTAGAGTGACTGCTTCCCAAGCAGTAGGTGGCGAGTTCGAGACTCGTATCCCGCTCCAAATCAAAACCACCCGTTGAACGGGTGGTTTGAACAGGCCCTATAAGGGCCTATCTCTTGTGGTCGCTCCCTAAAGGGAGCCCTGAAAAGTCTGGCAACCACACTTTTACCACGGGCCGCCCCCTACTCGGGGGCATTTTTTATGCCTTCTTTGCTTTCTCTCCTGTGAAGGGATCTACAAACTCTTTGAGGCTCAGCTGATCATTTGCTATATCATCTTGCAGCTGATTTCGAATATAGTCTCTGATCGCCCCTTCATACTTGCCTACCGTATCTACGTAATATCCCCTACACCAAAAGTGCCGGTTTCCGTATTTATACTTTAGGTTTGCATGCTTATCGAAGATCATCAGGCTGCTTTTGCATCTGTATTTGCTATGTGATAAACTCTTTATGTCATCCATTGACAAGAACCTCCTGTGCTTTTGCTTGGTTGCCAGACCAGCTTTATTCTAGCACAGGAGGTTCTTTCTCTTCACTAAAGTGTTTTTTATCCACCCCCAGTTGAACTGGGGGTTTTATCATGCCTATTCGGCGCCAATAAAGCTCCGAACCTGACGATATAACGTCAAGTTCGGGGCTTTTCTTGCTTCTAAATGGATTGTCAAGGGGCGTCAACATACGCTTCGTCCTTCCTGCGGTCTCCCATGCGGTTTGGTCGACAAGGTGAAAACAGAATGGTGAGGGCAAGGAGAAAACAAAGAATCCTTCATTGACGCTTTTTCCCTCCAATGCTATACTTTTCTCAAACATTGTCTTGTGGAAAGGAAGCACCACCATGTCCTTTGCATTGCCTATCTACCACTGGTTTCACAACGGAAACCCCTATTCCGGCGCGGAGGGCGGCATGCGTTTTTTGATCATGCCCGGCAAAAAGCCGGACCCTGCCGACGAAAGCGGCAAGAAGAAGGTGGAATATCTCACGGCTACGGTATGGCCCGGCCCCTGGAGCATGGAACATACGGCAGAAGAGAAGATGTCCCAGGCGGAGTTTGAAGGCAACCAGGAGGGGCTGGACGCTGCCATTGCCTGGCTGAAGGAGCGGTATGAAACGGAGCCGGAGCGTTGGGCGGATATTCCGTCCATTCTGGATTGTGAGCCGGACCGGTGACGTGCCGCCGGCAGAAGTCGCCTGGTACAGTGCCGGACGTATACATAAGGGTAACGCGAAAGCCGTCCTCTCTTTGAAGAGGGCGGCCCTTTGTCTGTGAATATAAAAATGTGTGGAGAAGACGAGCACGCCCGCCGTTCCGACTTTCTTTACTGTGAACGGGAACAGGCAGGGGAGCGGCATCGTCGCCGGTGTTGGTCTGGGCTGGCACGGAAAAAGAATTTGCAAATTGGCAAAATTTGTGCTATTGTTTAGAAAACAACAAAAAAGAACCGCAATTCGTCAACGGCAACAAGGAGAGAGGGGATTCTGGTGCTCGATTATACCTATTCTCCCCATGTGGATTTTTTCATTGAGTACATGGAATATGAGACCAACTATGAAATGTCCACTTTCCATACTCATCACAAGTACGAAATTTACTATGAGGTGGAAGGAACCCGCCGCTATTTTATTGAAGATGCTTCTTACATTGTCAATGCCGGCAACGTGATCATGATCGGGGAAAATCAGATTCACAAGACCGGTTCGGTGGGGGAGGGCCCCTCCAGCCGCATTGTCTGCAACTTCAGCGCGGAGTATCTGCAGGAAATTGCCGATGCTTTTCCGGATCTGGACTTTTTCACCTTTCTGGGTAAGGAGGAAAACCATCTGCTCAGCAACATCACGGTGAAACAGCAAAACTATGTGTATTCGGTTTTGCAGCAGCTTATGGCCATTCAGGGGGAAGAGCCGGAAAACCATGCTGCCCGTAAAATGCTGCTGGCCACCCTGCTTTTGCAGCTGAAGAAGATGTGTGAAGCCCAGCAGAAACGAGGCGGCGACAAAGGTCGGGTAACCAACCGCATTGTGGATCAGATTCAAAGCTATATTGCAGAACACTATGCCGAAAAACTGACCCTGACCGGCATTGCCAGCCAGTTTTATATCAGCCCGTATTATCTCAGCCGCCTGTTCAAGAAAACCATCAATCTCAGCCTGATCGAGTATATCAACGGGGTGCGGATCAAAGCGGCGCAAAGTCTGATCGAAAAAACCAACGACAGTATTGCCACCGTGGCGGAAAAGTCCGGTTTTATGACCAGTGCTCACTTCCGCCGGGTGTTCAAGGATGCCACCGGTCTTTCTCCCCAGCAGTACCGCCAGTATTTCAAGCGTGTCAATAAAGGCAACTGAACAGATATCCCTTGTTACGCCGCGCCCTGCAGGTGCGGCCTTTTTTATAGGCGTGTGAAGGCTGCCAAAAGGCCGACAAAGCAGAAAACAGGAAAATGCCCCCTGTGTACCTGGCGTACACAGGGGGCACCCATATATCCGGAAACAAAACACGCCGCACAAGCTTTATTTGTGGAAACGGCGCAGAAAATTCCGGTATTCCCGATACCAGCACTGGGGACACAGGCTTTCGTATTCCACGTTGTCCACCGTGTCAATAGCCACCTGGGCACCCTCAAAGACGAACTGTCCGTTGACTTTGCGCCCGTTGCACATGGCCTTGCGCCCACAGGCACAAATGGTCTTCATCTCCTCAATGGAATGGGCCAGCTCCAGCAGGCGGGTAGAACCGGGGAAACCCCGCAGCATGAAATCGGCGCGCAGTCCGTAGCAGATGACCGGGATTCCCAGGTCTACTGTAACCAGAAACAGCTGTTCCGCTTGTTCCGGGGTGAAAAATTGACTTTCATCGCAGAGCACGCAGGCGGGCTTTCCGTTGGCTTCGGTGTCGGCCTGCACCACGTCCAGAATGTTCATCTCCGGGCTGACAAGCTGATCCACTTTACAGCTTACCCCCAGGCGGGAGACAATGCGGTCACCGCCTTTGGTATCAATGCTGGCTTTCAGGATCAGCACCCGCATGCCCCGCTCTTTGTAGTTGAAAGCCACCTGCAGCAGAGCGGTGGTCTTTCCGCTGTTCATGGCGCCGTAGCGAAAATACAGTTTTGCCATTGTTACACACTCCATTGACGGCAGCTGATCCGGTACAAGGGACCGAACAAAGGCGCGGTCGTCTGGCCGCGCCCGTTCTGCCGTATGTTTGCTTGTTTCAGGATTCTTCCCGGTTGCGCAGCCGGTATCCCAGGCTCATCAGGCTATCGCCCAGATGTACATTCTCCACCGTGACATCGGGATATTCTACCGACATATCATAGTGGCTGAAATTCCAGAAGCCCTGGATACCCAGGCGGACCAGCTCGCCGGAAAGCTCGGTGGCACTCTGGCGGGGAACGCACAGGACTGCCACCACCGGCTTGTTCTTGGCACAGAAGGATTCCAGTTCATCCAAAGAGTGGATGGGAACCCCGGCCATCTCCTTGCCGATCAGGTCGGGATTGATGTCAAAGACCGCCAGAAGGCGATATCCATTGGTATCCCGGGAGATGAAGCTGGATACAGCGGTGCCCAGCCGGCCTGCACCGATGAGGATGGTGGGCAAAAGCTCTCCGTCCCCGAACAGAAGCTTGCTGATCTCTGCCAAAAGGACATCCACCTTGTATCCGATGCCCTGCTGCCCGAATCCGCCGAAGCAGTTGAAGTCCTGCCGCACCTGACTGGCGGTGGTGCCCATCATGCGGGCCAGTTCACTGGAAGAGATCTTGTCCCGGCCCTCCGCTGCCAGATTGTTCAGATAACGGTAGTATTTAGGCAACCGTTTGATCACCGGCAGGGAGGCCTTGTTCTGTGTGGCCAATGTTATACGCCCCCTCTAAATCCATGGCACCACACCGTGCCCTGTCAATTCTATATAAAAAGTATAATGGATTTCCCTAAGATTGTCAATTTTTTATCTAACACTTACAAAACAAAACGCTTTATATCGTGATAAAAATATTTTACTCAGGGATGGGTCATACTGACATCGGGCGAACACCCAGGAAAGGGGAACAATTTTGTGAAAAATTCAGCTGCACCGGAACCGGCGGACCAGATCCGTCTGAAAAACGACCTCATTGCCGAATCCGGTCTGATCGAGACCACACGGGGGCGCCATGCCATTCATTGCCTGACCGTCATCGGTACAATTGAGGGGCATACCCTGGCGCCGGACAACCAGAAGACCACCAAATACGAGCATGTGATCCCGCTGCTGGTGGATATTCAGGAGGATCCGACCATCGAAGGGCTGCTTGTCATTCTGAACACGGTGGGGGGCGATGTGGAGGCCGGTCTGGCCCTGGCGGAACTCATTGCGGGGGTGAGCAAACCCAGTGCCACCCTGGTGTTGGGAGGCGGGCACTCCATTGGTATACCGCTGGCGGTTTCCGCCCGTCACAGCTTTATTGTGCCCACCGCCACCATGACGGTACACCCTGTGCGGCATTCCGGCATGGTGTTGGGGGTCCCCCAGACCCTGCGCTATTTTGAGCAGATGCAGGAGCGGATTGTGGGATTTGTGGCCGGCCACTCAGCCATTTCCGCCAAGCGGTTTACCCAGCTGATGCACAACACCGGGGAACTGGTCATGGACATGGGCACGGTGCTCAACGGTCAGCAGGCGGTGGAGGAAGGCCTCATCGACTCTCTGGGCGGTCTGGATGACGCCTTGCACTACCTTTATAAGGAGATCGAATCCGGTCGCGGACAAAAGGCCTCACACAAAAATTCCTGAGTTGCAAAATATCCTTTCGGGGGTTTTACAATGCAGGGGTTTCGTGTTAAAATAACCTATATGCTATAAGGGGCAGTTTGCCCCATTACATAGTCAACGGCACGACCGTCGGAACGGACGGTGCTGCCGGCCGGATTTTGGGTCCGGTCAGGACTGAAACTACATAGAGGAGTATGGTAAGATGGCAAGTTCAAGGTCAGGCAAATCGACCTATCGTTCGTCCTCGTCCTCGCGCTCGTCCGGGTCATCCAAGGGAAAAGGCGGTTCCCGCAGCAAAAGCAGCGGTAAGGGACGCGCATCTTCCTCGGCACAGAAACAGATGTCCCGCCGGGCCCAGCGCCGGGCAGAAACCCAGAATCTGGGCCGCAGCGTTCTTCTGGCAGGCATTGGTCTGCTGGTCATTGCGCTGGTTCTGGTGCGCGGGCAGGACTTCTGGCTGACGATGCGCAACGCCTTGTTCGGCGTGTTCGGCATCATGACCTATATTCTTGGTCCCTTTTTGCTGTATCTGGCCTATCTGGTGGCATCGGGATACCGTGTGAGCATCTTTGTGGCCAAGATGGTCCTGATGGGGGTCGTGGGCGCCAGTGTGCCGGTGGTCTTTTCCAAGTTTGCGGTGCATGAATCCACCGCATGGGACATTATCAAGATGTTGTACAACTGGGGGTATACCCGGTTCTGGTCCGGCGGTGTGCTGGGCGGTGCGGGGGCATTGCTCCTTTCTCTGCTCGGCCGTCCGGGGGCCAACATTGTCATGCTTCTGCTGTTTGCCATGGGCCTGATGGTGTTTTTTGCCCTGACCCCGGCGGATGTGGTGCGCTATATCAACCAGCTTATGCAGAAGTATGAGGATACCCAGGAAGCCCGCCGCGCCGAAGCTACCGCTTACGACACCCAGCTCTTTGGTCAGACACCGGAAGAGGAGCCGCTGGAAAATCTGACTGGCACGCTGCCCCGGCAGCCCAAACCGGCCCAGCACCCGGCCTTTGATGTGGAGCCGTATCTGGAACAGGAGGAGAAGGCCCGCAAGGGCGGAGCCTCCGCCGCGGCAGCGGCTGCCTCCCAGCCGGAAACCAGGGCCAAACCCGCGCCCCAGCAGACGTACCGTCCGGACTTTGATGTGGACCTGGGACCTGATGCCTCCACCCGTGCCCTGGAAAACGCCGTCAACCACGATCCGCTGGAAAAGGTAGTCATTGGTCCCGGCGGTACCTTCGGCCTGGACCCGCTGGAGCAGCTGGGCCGCAAGAAAGCCCCCGCTCCCGCCAAGGCCCCGGCACCGGCACCGGCACCGGAAGAGGACTTTGAACTGCATCTGGAGCCCGCCCAGGAAGAAGAGCCGGAGGTGGTGCAGGCCACCGAAAGTGAGCTGGACGCTCTAATCAACAGGGCCATGAGCAGCCAGCCGGTCTCCCGCCCGGCAGTGCATCAGGATGTTTCCTCCGAAGTACACCTGGATTTGCCGGAACCGGAGGAGACTTTTGCCACTACGCTGGATCTGTCCCAGTCCCAGACAGCTGCCCCGCAGCCTGCAGTATCCCCGCGGCCCAAAACCGATGTGATTCCCACGTTGGGCGGCAGTTTTGATGAGGATATGGCAACGGACCCGGCGGCCGCGGCCTGGAATGCGGGAATTCCTGTGTCCGATCTGCTCACCGGCAAGGCTGCCCCGGCAGCCCCTGCCCGTACACCCGCCGCCCCCGTTCCGGCCAACCAGCCTGCGCCCACCGGGCGCCTGCGGGTGAGCACAGAGGTGGGCAATTCCGCCTCGGCGCCTATTTCCAGCCCGGTGCCGATCACCCAGACTCCGGAAGCCAAGGCCATGGACCTGCTGCGCAAGGAGCATCAGCCCTACTGCTACCCGTCTCTGAACCTTTTTAATGCCAACCGCCCGGAGGATGAGAGCGGTGCGGTGCGGGAGATGAAACGCAACGCCGATATCCTGGTCAACACCCTGGACAGCTTTGGCGTCAAGACCAAGATCCTGGATATCTGCCGCGGACCTTCGGTTACCCGGTATGAGCTGCAGCCCCAGGCAGGCATCAAGGTCAGCCGCATCACCAGCCTGGCCGACGATATCGCCCTGAATCTGGCCACCGCCGGGGTGCGTATTGAGGCACCCATTCCCGGCAAACCCGCCGTGGGTATCGAGGTGCCCAACAAGATCCGCACCACTGTCAATATCCGCAGTGTCTTTGAGGCTCAGAACTATATCAATATGCGCAGCCCCCTGACCATGGCCCTGGGCAAGGACATTGCCGGCCAGGCCCAGGTGGCGGACCTGTGCAAGATGCCCCACCTGCTCATTGCCGGTTCTACCGGCAGTGGTAAGTCGGTGTGTGTCAACTCCATCATCATCAGCTTTTTGTTCCGCTCCGGGCCGGAGGATGTCAAGCTCATCCTCATTGACCCCAAGGTGGTGGAACTGGCCGAGTACAACGGTATTCCGCATCTGCTCATGCCCGTGGTCACCGAGCCCCGCAAGGCGGCGGGCGCCCTGGGTGCCTCGGTGGCGGAGATGGAACGCCGGTACAAGCTGTTTGCGGAGAATAATGTCCGTGACATCAAGAGCTACAACAAGCTGGCCAAACAGCACCCCGACATGGAACATCTGCCCTATATTGCCATCATCATCGACGAGCTGGCCGACCTGATGATGGTTGCCGGCAAGGAAGTGGAAGATTATATCTGCCGCATTGCCCAGAAAGCCCGTGCCGCCGGTATCCATCTGATCGTGGCCACCCAGCGCCCCAGCGTGGATGTCATCACCGGCCTGATCAAAGCCAATATTCCCAGCCGCATTGCTTTTGCGGTGTCCAGCCAGATCGACTCCCGTACCATCCTGGACTCCGGCGGTGCCGAAAAGCTGCTGGGAAACGGCGATATGCTCTTTTTGCCGGTGGGTGCAGCCAAGCCTGTCCGTGTGCAGGGCACCTATGTCACCGATGAGGAGATCAGTGCAGTGCTGAACTTCATCAAATCCACCAGCTCCGAACAGTATGATGAAGAGATGATCGCCGAGATGGAGCGCCGTGCCGTGGCCGAAAAGGGCAGCAAGGGCGGCGAGGCCGACGAGGGCGACAATACCCGGGACCCCATGTTCGAGCAGGCGGTGGAGTGCGTTATCGAAGCCGGACAGGCTTCCACCAGCCTGCTGCAGCGCCGCTGCAAGCTGGGCTACGCCCGGGCGGCCCGCATTATGGACCAGATGGAGCAGGAGGGGGTCATTGGTCCCTACGAGGGCGCCAAGCCCCGGGCTGTTCTGGTGACCCAGGCCCAGTGGCAGGAGCGCAAGCTTTCTGCCGGGTACGACAATGGCTAAGCGGGGCGGCAATGGCCGCACTCCGGAACTGACCGCCCGGGCCGTTGTTATCGGCGTGGTCTGCGCTCTCGCACTGGCGGTGGGCTCCTGGGCCATTGATACCTACGGCGGTCAGGGGATTCTGCCCGATTGGGCAGATCTCTATGATTTTTTCGAGATTGATTCCGATTCTCAACCTGCCCAGGCTCCTCAGGACGGAGAGGCCACGGTAACCTTCTGGGATGTGGGGCAGGGGGACTCTGTGCTTATATCCTCCGGCGGCAGCTACTGTCTGATTGATGCCGGAACCCAGCAAAGCGCCGATACCCTGGTGGATGATCTGTGGGCCAGCGGCATTCAGAAACTGGATCTGGTGGTCATGACCCATCCCCATGCGGACCATATCGGCGGCATGGAGGACGTGCTGGAAAACTTTGAGGTGGGCACGTTGCTTTTACCTGATCTTTCGGTGGCGGATACCGACAGCGGCTTGCTTAGTCGTGTGTTGCAGGCGGCGGAAGATACCGGCACCCCCTGTGTGCAAGCCGAAGAAGGCTGGCAGCAGACCATTGGGGAAGGAACCCTCACTGTGCTGTATGCCGGGCTCATCCCGGAGGATAAAGAGGACGTGGACCTCAACAATATCTCCCTGTGCGTGCGGTATGAACTGGGCAAATTTTCCTACCTGTGTACCGGCGATGCCGAGGAGGATGCCGAGGAAGAACTGGTCCTGACCGCCGGGCTCGAGCTGCCGTCCACCCTGTTCAAGGCAGGGCACCACGGCTCCAATACCTCCAACACCCAGACCTTGCTTTCCGCCGTGCGCCCCAAGCTGGCAGTGGTCAGCTGTGGGTTGGATAACGATTACGGCCATCCCCATCAGGAGGTGCTGGACCGCTTCGCCCAAAACGGGGTGGAGGTCTGGCGCACCGATGAGCAGGGGACCGTTACGGTGACAGGCAAAGCCGACGGCAGCTGGGAAGTGTCTGCTTCCGGTGCCGAAACCGCCGAACCCCTGGCACCTGCCGCCTGATTTACTGTTCTGCTTTCTATATGATCCCGGCCCTGTCCGCTTATTTCAGAGGGCGGGCCGTATTTTCGCCAGACAGGCAAAGGAGAAACAAACCATGCTCATTTCACAGATGTTCAAGCGTAAACCCTGTGTTTTTTCCATCGAATGCTTTCCCCCCAAGCAGACCGTCCGCTTTGAAAGCATGAAGGATGCTCTGCGCACCATGGAGACCCTGCATCCCGATTTCATCAGTGTTACATACGGCGCGGGCGGCTCTTCCGGCGGCGTATCCACTGTAGAGGTGGCCCGCTTCTTGAAAAACGAGCTGGGGGTGGAGCCCCTGGCCCACATTCTGTGCATGGGCAGCGACCGCGAAAAAGCTGCCGCTCTGCTGGAGGAACTGGACCAGGCCGGGGTGCGCAACGTGCTGACCCTGCGGGGAGACCGCACCCCCGCCCGGCCGGAAAGCCCCGATTTCAAACACGCCAGCGACCTGGCCGCCTTTGTGTGGCAGACCAAGCCGGAGTTTGACATCCATGCCGCCTGCTATCCCGAAGGCCACCCCGAAGCTCCCAGCCTGGCCGCCGACGTGGAAAATCTGCGGTATAAGCAGGAGGCCGGCGCCTCCCATCTGCTGACCCAGCTCTTCTTTGACAACGGCAAATTCTACCGCTTCCTCAACCTGGCCCGCCGGGCCGGTGTCACCCTGCCGGTATCGGCGGGTGTCATGCCCATCGTGCGCCGTTCCCAGATCGAGCGCACGGTGGCTTTGTCCAGCGCCAGTCTGCCTTCCGCCTTCACCCGCATGATTTCCCGCTGGCAGGATGATCCCGAATCCCTGCGCAAGGCCGGCATCGAGTATGCCGTCAATCAGATGCGGGACCTGATTGAGGGTGGCGCCGACGGTGTGCACCTGTATGCCATGAATGACCCCGAAGTGGCGGTGGCCGTGTACGAGGGCATCCGCGATCTGCTGTAAGAGGGCAGCATAAAACAAGCCATGGAACTTGCCTACCACGCGGCGGACCGCCGCACCGTGCTGCGCTATCTGGGCGCCGCCGGCTGGACTCCCGATGAAGCCACCACCAGCCTGCTGGATGAGGCCGAAACCCTTCTGCGCCGTGCCGCCACCCCCCGGGGTGTGTGGCGCGCCCTGCCGCCCCAGGCCCTGGACCTGCGGGAAGCAGGCACCGACCTGGCCCGTCACCTGCAGGGGTGCGACGGTCTGGTGCTCATGGCCGTGACCATGGGCAGTGGGGCGGATGCCCTCATCCGCCGGCTGGAACTATCGGATATTGCCCTGGGCGCGGCGGTGGATGCCACGGCTTCCGCGGCTATGGAGGGCCTGTGCGACGATGTGGAGGCGGAGGCCCGTCGCTGGGCCCAAAGTCAGGGCCTGTGGCTCACCGGACGGTATTCGCCGGGGTACGGCGACTGCCCGCTGACCTTGCAGCATGATTTGTGCCTGGCGCTGGATACGGTGCGGGGGCTGGGCCTGGCGGTTACGCCCCAGCATCTGCTTACCCCGCGCAAGAGCGTGACCGCCATTCTGGGCACCGCCGACCACCCGGTCACCGGCGCCCGGGCCGGATGCAACCACTGCCTGCTGCGCGAAACCTGTGCTTATCGAAAGAGGGGGATGACCTGTGACGATTGAGGAAATTTTTGCCCGCCGCCGTTTTGTCTTTCTGGACGGCGGTCTCGGTACCCAACTGCAGAAACGGGGCCTGCAGCCCGGCCAGAAGCCGGAACTGGCGGCCTTTCTGATGCCCGACACCCTGGAGGCCATCCACCGGGAATACGCCGCTGCGGGGGCCGATATCCTGTACGCCAATACCTTCGGTGCCAATGAGCAGAAGCTGGCCGGTACCGGCTATACCGCGGCCGACACAATTGCAGCATCCATTGCTTGTGCCCGCCGGGCCGCCCAGCCGTATGGGGCGCTTGTGGCGCTGGATATCGGACCCTTAGGGGAACTGCTGGCCCCCACCGGAACCCTCTCTTTTGAGGAGGCATATGCCCGCTTTGCCGCTATTGTGCAGGCAGGCGTACAGGCCGGGGCGGACCTCGTCGTCATCGAGACCATGACTGACCTGTATGAGCTGAAAGCCGCCGTTCTGGCCGCCAAGGAAAACAGTACCCTGCCGGTGCTGGCTTCCATGAGCTTTGAAAGCCGGGGCCGCACCTTCACCGGCTGCACGGTAGAAAGCTTCGGCGTTACGGCGGCGGGCCTGGGCGTGGATGCCGTGGGCATCAACTGCTCTCTCGGCCCTGATGAAATCCTGCCTTTTGCCAAGCGGCTGTGCCGGGTGGTACCTGCCGGGATGCCGGTGTTCGTCAAGCCCAACGCGGGCCTGCCCAACCCGGACGGCAGCTACGATCTGACCGCCGACGGTTTTGTGGAGCAGATGCTGCCTTATGCAGCGTCGGGCATCTCGATGGTGGGCGGCTGCTGCGGCACCACCCCCGAATATATTCGCAAGCTCCGCGCCGCCTTTGCAGAGCTGACCCCGGCCCAGAAAGTTCCTCTTCGCCGCAGCCGTCTGTGCACCCCCGTGCGCTGCGTGGAGGTGGAAGGCATCACGGTGGTGGGCGAGCGCATCAACCCTACCGGCAAAAAGCGGCTGCAACAGGCTCTGCGGGAAGGGGACAGCGGCTATGCCTGCGCCCAGGCGGTAGCCCAGGCGGAAGCCGGCGCCCAGGTGCTGGACGTGAACGCCGGGCTGCCCGGCATCGACGAGGCTGCCACCCTGGAAATGCTGGTGCGGGAGCTGCAGGCCGTCACTGACCTGCCCTTGCAGCTGGATTCCAACGACCCCGCTGCCCTGGAACGGGCCCTGCGCATCTACAACGGCAAACCCATCGTCAACTCGGTCAACGGGGAAGAAAAGTCCCTCAAGGCCATTCTGCCCCTGTGTAAAAAGTACGGCGCTGCCGTGGTGGGCCTGTGCCTGGATGAAAACGGCATTCCCAAAACGGCGGAAGGCCGGTTTGGGGTGGCCAAAAAGATCGTGGCCGCCACAGACGCTGCCGGGATTCCCCGGGAGGATGTGTATATCGACTGCCTGACCCTCACCGTTTCCGCCGAGCAGGCTTCCGCAGCCGAGACCCTCAAGGCCATGGAACTGTGCAAGCGGGAACTGGGGGTGCGCACCGTGCTGGGCGTGTCCAACATCAGCTTCGGTTTGCCCTGCCGCGGGTATATGAACACCACCTTCCTGACCCTTGCCATGCAGGCCGGGCTGGATCTGGCCATCATGAACCCCAATACCCCCGAGATGATGGCGGCGGTGCGGGCCTTCCGGGTGCTCACCTGCCAGGATGCCCAGTGTGCTGACTATGTCCGGGCCTACGCCGGGCAGCAGACCCAGACGGTGCAGACCGTCAAGGCTGCTCCTGCTGCCGCAACACCGGCGGCGTCCGAACCTTCCGGTAATGAGGACCCGCTGGCCGACGCCGTACGCCGGGGCCTCAAAAAAGAAGCCCGGGCCGCTGCCGAGCAGGCGCTGCTGAGCCGGGAACCCCTGGATGTGGTCAACCTTTCCCTGATTCCCGCCCTGGACACGGTGGGGGACGGCTTTGAAAAAGGAACGTTGTTCCTGCCCCAGCTGCTGCAGGCGGCCACCGCCGCCCAGGCTGCCTTTGATGTCATCAAGACGGCCATTGCCAACAGCGGGCAGCAGAGTGTCAGCAAGGGCAAGATCGTGCTGGCCACCGTCAAGGGGGATATCCACGATATCGGCAAAAATATCGTACGGGTGGTGCTGGAAAACTACGGCTACGAAGTCACCGACCTGGGCCGGGACGTGGACCCCATGCGGGTGGTCCAGGCCGTGCAGGAAACCGGCGCGCCGCTGGTGGGCCTTTCAGCCCTGATGACCACCACTGTGCCCAGCATGCAGGCCACCATTGAGGAACTGCACAAGGCTAAACTGCCCTGTAAGGTCATGGTGGGCGGCGCGGTGCTCACCCCCTCCTTTGCCCAGCAGATCGGGGCGGACTTTTACGCCCGGGATGCCAAGGCCAGCGCCGACTATGCCAAACAGCTGTTTGAGACGCGGTAAGATCCAGGCTGTGAAATCGAACAGGGGAGCGGGAACCCCTTGCATTCGACGCACAAATCATGTATAATAACAAAAGCGGACAGGGCACTTTGCGCTGTTTTGCATACGGATGTGGGCCCCGTGCGCGGGGACCGCGTGAACCATGTCAGGCGGGGAACCGAGCAGCATTAAGCGTTGGCGCCCCGGTGCTGCGGCAAGCCTGCATCCGTATGCAAAACAGCACAACCGCGGGGCACACCCGCGCGGCCCTGTCCGTTTTGTGTTATGGTCATGGCCGTGTACCGCGGCTGTGCCTTTCCTTTTGATTGCAAAGGCAGGTGTTTGGCATGTATCGCGCGCTCTACCGCAAGTGGCGTCCCCGCCGTTTTGCCGATGTGGTCGGCCAGCAGGCCATTGTGACCGCTCTGCAGAACCAGATCGCCGCCGGGCGGATCGGCCATGCCTACCTGTTCACCGGTACCCGGGGTACCGGCAAGACCACCTGTGCCAAGATCTTCGCCAAGGCGGTCAACTGTCTGGATACCTCCAGCCCGGAACCCTGCGGCGAATGTGCCGTCTGCAAAGGTGTGGATGACGGCAGCGTGCTGGATATTTCGGAAATCGACGCCGCCTCCAACAACAGCGTGGATGATATCCGCGACCTGCGGGATGAGACCGCCTACCTGCCCGCCATGTGCAAGTACAAGGTCTATATCATCGACGAGGTGCACATGCTGTCCACCTCCGCCTTCAACGCGCTGCTCAAAACCATGGAGGAACCGCCGGAACATGTGATCTTCATTCTGGCCACCACCGAGGTGCAGAAGGTCCCGGCCACCATCCTGTCCCGCTGCCAGCGGTATGACTTCCAGCGCATCACTGCTTCCGATATTGCAGGGCGGCTTTTGTATGTGGCCGGGGAGGAAAAGATCGACCTGGACCCCGGGGCCGCCGAACTGATCGGCCGTCTGGCAGACGGCGCCATGCGTGACGCCCTTTCGATCCTGGATACCTGTGCCGGTGTGTCCAACACGGTGGATGAGGCACTTGTCCGCCGCATGGCTGGTGTTACCGACCGGCAGTATCTGTTTGAAATCAGCGACGCCATCGCCAAAGGCGATTCGGTGACCGCGCTGCAGGAGATCGCCCAGCTGCGCCAGCAGTCGGTGGATATGCGTCGTCTGTGCATGGAACTGGCCGGACATTACCGCAACCTGATGCTGTGCGCTTTGCCCGGGGGTGAGAAACTGCTCACCGGCACTTCTCCGGAAGAGGAAGCTGCCTATGCCGCCCGCAAGGATTTCCCCCAGCGGGAGGCGGTGCGGGCCATCAACGCTTTCGGCTCTGCGCTGGAAAAGATGGCCCGCGGCACCGACCAACGCATTGAGCTGGAACTGGCGGTCTTTTCCCTGACTCAGCCGGCCACAACGGCGGTGCAGGCGGTGGCTGCCACGGCGGCATCTGCCGCACCCCAGCCCTTTACCGCGGCCCAACCGGCTCAGACCTACACGGCGCCGCCGGTGGTGCAGATCACCCCGCCGGCACCGCAAAGCTACCCGGTACCTCCGGTGGCCCAGTCCGGCACACTGCCGGTGGAGGAAGGCGAACCTGCCTTCCTGCAGCCGGAATTGCCGCCGCTGGACCCCCAGCCGCAACCGGTTGCTGTTCAGCAAGCCGCTACAATCCCCAAAAAGCCTCGACCCCGGCCCACGGCCCCGACGGGCCCCCTCCAGCCCTTCCCGCAATGGTCGGCGGTGCTGGAACTCATGGCCGAAAATGATCCGCTGCTCATCTCTTTCCTGCAGGGTACCCGTGCTTACTTTGATGGTCGGCGCGTGTTGTTTGAATGCAGCGATGCCTTCCGGGATTACATCCGCAAGAATAAAGATGTATCCAAGCAGATCAAGGAACTGATTTACCAGGTTACCCACCAGAGTTATTCCATCGGCCCGTATGAGAAACCACAAGCGGAGGACGACGGGCAACCGAAGATCTCGGTGGATGATACCATCCGCCAGATGCAGGCCATGGGTGTGGACGTGCAGATCGAAGAAAAGTGATCCCCGGCAGGAATGCCGTCTGCCCTAACCGGCAAAGATAAACAACAAAGGAGAAATTCCCATGAAAGCAAGACTTCCCAAAGGCTATGGCCGTCCCGATCCCCAGGCCATGATGCGCCAGGTCCAGAAGATGCAGGATGACATTCGCGCCAAGCAGGCCGAACTTGAAGCCCGCGAATACACCGGCACCGCCAGCGGCGAGATGGTCACCGTGACCATGACCGGCAAGCACGAGGTCACTGCCATCAAGATCAAGCCGGAGGCCGTGGACCCGGACGATATCGAGATGCTGGAAGACCTGATCGCGGCAGCCGTCAACAGTGCGGTGGCTGCGGTGGATAAGGACTCGGAAGAAGAAATGTCCAAGATGACCGGCGGCATGAACATCCCCGGCCTGGGCTGAGAGGTATACCATGCCGCAGAACGCTGAACCGCTGGAAAATCTGATCGATCAGTTTTCCCGCTTTCCCGGCGTGGGGCGTAAAGGTGCCACCCGCATGGCCTACGAGGTCATGAGCATGTCCAACGAACAGGCCATGGAACTGGCCAAAGCCATTGAGGGGGCTAAGACAAAGCTGCATCGCTGCCGCCTTTGCCAGGATTATACCTCCGGGGAGGTCTGCCCCATCTGTGCATCGCCCAAGCGGGACCGCTCCATCATCTGCGTGGTGGAAGCGCCCCGGGATATCAAGGCCATCGAGCGTACCCATGAATACAAGGGATTGTATCATGTGCTTCACGGTCTGATTTCGCCCATGGATGGCATCGGCGCCGACCAGCTGTGCGTGAAAGAGCTGCTGGCCCGCCTGGATGATCAGGTCAAGGAGGTCATCATGGCCACCAGCCCCACGGTAGAAGGGGAGGCCACGGCCATGTACCTGGCCAAGCTCATCAAGCCCCTGGGCATCAAGACCACTCGCCTGGCCTACGGTCTGCCGGTGGGCTCCAGCCTGGAATATGCGGACGAAACCACCCTTTACCGCGCCATGGAAGGCCGTGGGGAACTGTAACCTGCTTGACAAAAGGAACGAACCGCAGTATAATCTTACAACCCAACGCCCGGAAGCAAAGGAGGTGACGCACGTGGCCAAGGATCAGACCCCGAAAAAAATCATTGCCCAGAACCGGGAAGCGCGTCACGAATACTTTGTGATCGAAGCACTGGAAACCGGTATCGAGCTGGTAGGTACCGAGGTAAAAAGCCTTCGCGCCGGCGGCGTCAACCTGAAAGACGCCTGGGCGGACATTGATGACGGCGAGATCATCCTTAAGGGGATGCATATCAGCCCTTATGAGCACGGCAGCATCTTTAACCGGGACCCGGTCCGGCCCCGGCGGCTGCTGGCCCACAAGACAGAGATCCGCCGCCTGGCTCAGCAGATCAAATTACAGGGCTATACGTTGGTTCCACTTTCGCTGTACTTCAAACACGGCCGAGTCAAGGTGGAACTGGGCCTGTGCAAGGGCAAAAAGCTGTACGATAAGCGTGCGTCGGCCGCTGCACGGGATGCCAAGCGCGATATTGACCGCGCGCTGAAGCAGCACTGACAAAGGTCAAACAAAGGCTGAAACGCCGTTCCTTTCATAAGGAGCCAATCGCCAAAATGCGGCGTACTGCGCCGCTTGATATGGGGATGTAATGGTTTCGACGGGGGGAGAGGGGCGTGAGCAGCGGGCCGTGGCGGTGCACCACGATAAAAGCGCCAAACTAAATTAACTGACAACAACAACACTGTTGCCGTCGCTGCCTAATTAGGCGCGACCGTCCCGCCCGTCTCAGCACCGAACGGGGTCGGGGCGTCGATTAGGTGCTGAACATGCACGGGCCTAAGCTTTGCAGCCCGTCAGGTATTCATGAAGCTACCAAGGTGTAAAGCGCGTGTGTTCGCTCGCACCGAGGGAAATTCAATAAGCACTCTGCGCCCGGAGATACTCTAACCGCTTTCTTTTCGGACAGGGGTTCGATTCCCCTCATCTCCACCATAAAAAGCAGCGCCGGATCGTCTGATCTGGCGCTGCTTTTTTGTCTGATACCGTCATTTGTACCGTCATCTGGCTCTTTGGGCAGAAGAAATTTTTTAATTATGTGGCTTGCCAACAACAAAAAGACTTCCATCGTTCAGCGGGCCAGCACAAAAGCGCCACGGACACCACAGATTCCGATGAAAGCCTTTCATAAAAAACAAGACAGTATCCGGCTCCTTCGGCTTCAAACTTGCCTCGTCGGATCGGAACTGTCTTGTTTTTATTGGTACTGTATCATATAGAAGAATAAATGTCAATATGAGCGGTGCTCTGCTATTTTGTGCCTGCTTGACCTTTATTTCACCTCATCCCAGCGAAGCTGATATTCGCCGTCGGCTTTTGCGAACCGGGTCACAACCCGATAGACGTTTCTCTCCGCGGTAGACACAACCACGCTCTGCCGGTTTTCTGTCAGGATGGCAAGGGGCTCTTTGCCTTTTCCGTACAGCTCTACAGAAACACTCCCTTTTGTTACGCGGGAGGTAAATTCAAACCGGTATTGCTTGGATTTGGAAAGCCGCACCACTCTTTTCATCCATCCATTGCAGGCGTTGAAGTCGGCTTTGATACAGTTCCGGCGTTTGCCAAATCGCGGCGTTCCCATATAATACAAAGCTGATTTCACATTGATGACACCAAAACCATGCAAATATAGAAAGTAAGACAAACCAAAAACTAAAAGCAGAACTCCAATGACAATTCCTTGCTCCATCGTGCACCTCCTGGTGAATCCAGGAACAAGGGAACCGGACGTGCGTTTCCCTTGCAAAAAGCGTAACATGGAGAGGTCCCGGTGTCAATGCGTGTTGCGCGTCTGATCTGCCAACCGACACACTGAGTAAAACAGGCCCCACCTTCCGGAAGAAAGGCAGGGCCTGTTTGCTGTTGTTTCTATATTGATGTGGTGGGCGTAGGCCGTTTCTATCCTGCGCTCTCCCTGCAAAAGATGTAAAATTTTGCCGATTAGGATGTCAAAGACACCGATAATAGGATCACCAATACCGAACTCCACATCCCTGCGAGGATCAGACACAGACTCAGCAGGGACCGGCGCCGGACGGTGCAGGGAAGATGCTTCCAGGGAGCCCCGCCATGGCCGTCCAAGAGGATGACGGTAGGGATGAGGGCCAGCAGACTGGCAGGAATGCAGAAGAAGGGAACCAGACACCCCGCCCAACTCAAAACAAGGCTCACAACAGCAATTCGGCGCGCACGGACAAATCTTTCCCGTTTCGGTGGTGTGGGCGTTTCTTGGGGGCAGTTATCCCCCACAGGGAAGAAGTGTGTGCCGGAAAGGGCAAAAGCGTCCTTGGGCAGCAATGGAGAGGGGGCAGGCCGGGACAGAGGCTCTGGTAACATTCCGTGGGTGAACCAGAGCCGGGCCGTAAACACCCCCAGAACAGGCCCCAGGACCCAGGGCAACAAAATGGTCGTGGTATCTTTTGCCAGCATTCCGGCAGCCAGTACCAGGGCGGTACATCCCACAGCCAGCAAACCGGTGTAGAGCCACAGAAGAGAACGCTTGATCTGCATGGTCTCACTCCATTTCTTCCAGGCGGTCCAGGGCGTCCGCCAGCTCCTGCCGGGCTTTCTCAATGGCACGGCGGTCACGGCGGGAAAGCACCTGTTCAAACCAGGTCATCAGTCGGTCCACTTCCTGACGAACGGCACCATGGCTCTCCTGGTACAGTTGTTCGCCGCGGAACAAAAGCAGCCGGTTGGGTTCTTCGTCCCGAGGCGGAATCTTCAGATATTGCAGCTTTTTCAGCCGTTCCTGTGCCTCTTCTTCTGTCAGAACCCGGCTTCCGTTCTGGATAATACGGCGGTGCTTTTGCCCGGTTGAGTTGACCAGCACCTCCACCTCCAGCAGTGAGTTCACATCATAGGTGAAGGTAACGTCCACCGATTCGGCCCCTGCTTTGTTGGCCGGGACGGGAATGGTCAGCTCCCCCAGCTGCAGGTTGTCCCGCGCCATGCGGCTTTCCCCTTGCAAAACCACGATGCGGACCTCGTCCTGCTGGTCGTGCACGGTATAAAACCGCTCGGTCCGGCTGACGGGAATGACGGTGTTGCGCTCAATAATCGGGGCAAAGTGTCCGGTCTCCCGGAATCCACCGTTCATGGTGGATACCTCAACCCCCAGACTGAAAGGACAGACATCGGTCAGGATGACCTCCCGCAGTTCCTCCTTCCGCTCCTTGATGGCCGCGGCCAGGGCGGCCCCCATGGCAATGGCCTGGTCCGGGTCCACTCCGGTAAGGGGTTCCCGACCGAAGAATTTTTGGCAGAATCCACGGACGATGGGGCTCTTGGAGGCACCGCCCACCAGAAGGATGTCGTCAATTTCGTTGACCGAAACACCGGCATCCCGCAGGCTGCGCTCCACCGGTTTGCGGATGCGTTCCAGAAGGGGGCGGCAGACGGCTTCGTATTCACCGCGGCTGATCCCGGCAGAATAGGTCTTGCCGCCCACATCGCAGTTTACCACCGCCAGCAGCCCCTCAGAGAGCGCCAGTTTTCCCCATTCAGCCTGACGGCGTACCCGAAAGGCGTCGGCGGGGGAAAGCGCGGTCAGGTCCAGACCGGCTTTCCGGGCAAACAATTCCAGGAGCACCTGGGTGAAATCCTCCCCGCCCAGGAAGTTGTCGCCTGCGATGGCGTGCACCTCAATGATGTTCTGGAACATTTCCAGAATGGACACATCCAGGGTGCCGCCTCCCAGATCAAAAACGAGATACCGCCCGTCCTTGCCCTGCTCGCAGATGCCATAGGCCATGGCGGCAGCGGTGGGTTCATTGACGATTCGTTCCACCCGCAGTCCGGCCAGTTCACCGGCCCGGCGGGTGGCCCGGCGCTGCTGGTCGTTGAAATAGGCGGGAACGCTGATCACCGCTTCCTCCACAGGCTGTCCCAGATAGACTTCGGCGTCCTCTTTCAGGCTGCGCAGAACCAGACTGGAAAGTTCTTCCGGTCGGAATGTTCGGCCGCCCAGTTTATATTCCTTTCCCGTGCCCATGCTGCGCTTGAATACCGAGGCGGTGTCGAAGGGATGCAGTCCTTCCTGCGCCAGCGCCGTGCGGCCTACATAGACGGTGCCGTCCTCCGCGTCGACGCTGACGACCGAAGGCGTCAGCAGATCTCCCAGCCGGTTGGGAATCAGTTTGGCTTTCTGTCCGTCCACCCAGGCAATCAGACTGTTGGTGGTCCCCAGATCAATTCCTACTATCATGATGTACGTTCCATCTTCTTTCTGATGCGTTGATAGAAAACCGGAAAATCCGTTTCGTCCGGATAGCGGGGAATGGATTCCCGGCAAAGGGCAGCGGCTTCTTCCAGGCGGCCGGTCAGTTCCAGCTGGAGCACGCGCAGCCCGATAGCATCCTTGCAGGTGCCGCAGAAACACATGTTGCAAAGGGGGGCATGTTCCGCTTTGTCCAGCGCCTCAGCGGCTTTTTCATACTCGCCCCGGAAAAGCAGGAAGGAAGCCTGCCGGGTGTAGTACATGGCCTTGTTGTACCGACTGCGGTCCTTTTCCAGGCAGGCAAGGCCGCGGGCGGCCGCCTCGGCAGCGCCCTTTGTATCCCCAAGCCAGAACAGGCTCCGGGTCAGACGGTCCCACAGGTGATCCCGGTCAGGTTCCTGGGCACACAGGGA
Organism: uncultured Gemmiger sp.; assembly: GCA_944382785.1. Classification (GTDB taxonomy): domain Bacteria; phylum Bacillota; class Clostridia; order Oscillospirales; family Ruminococcaceae; genus Gemmiger. The sequence continues at coordinate 88,543 of CALWNO010000002.1, forward strand.
TTTGAAAATTTCGGCGGCCTGCCGGTAACGGCCCAGGTCCAGATACAGACTCCCCAGATGAGCCCGGCAATCCCTGTCGGTATCTCCGCCGCTGCGCAGGTCATGCAAAGCTGCCCTTGTGCGGCTCATCTGTTGCAGCACGGCTGCTTCTTCCTGCCAGAAGGCCTCCTCCGACGGTGCCGCCAGTTTCCGCCAGGTCCGCAGCGTCTCCAGGGCCCGTTGCGGATCCCCGGCCTGGGCCCAGGTCTGGGCCTGCAGGCACATGTCGCTGTAAGCATATTCCTGCTGGATGTTGGGGTCCAGGGTGCTGACCGCCTCGGCATAGCGGCCGGCACGGCGCAAAGTGATGGCCAGGCGGCGGCGTAGCCAGACCCGGTCCTCGGTGCGGGGCAGGGGAAGCGTCAGGGCATGGCGGAAGGTCTCCTCCGCTTCCTTCAGGTGTCCCTGAATGAGGTAGATCTCCGCAAGGTTGCCCCGGAAAGCGGCGGATTTGGGGGCATCGTTGACGGCAGTCAGAAGCTGGGTCTGTGCATCGGCAAAGCGTTCCAGTTCCTGATAGCACAGCCCCAGCAGATTGTGCAGCGCAGGACTTTCCCGGAATTTCAGCTGGGTCTCGTAGGCCTGAGCGGCACCGGCAAAATCCCGGCAGTGGAATTGCAGCAGGCGCCCCAGCGTCTCAAAGGCGGTGGGGTGTTGGGGGAACAGACGGCACATCTTTCGGCAGGTTTCCAAAGCGTCCGGAATCCGTTCCGCGTCCCGCAGCACATCCACTTTCAGCTGCAACAGGCTGGCACTGTCCGGATCGTGCTGCAAGCCTTCCTCCACCAGCTGGAGCTTTTCCGGAAAAGGCAGGGTGTGGTATTGCAGGCCGACCAGCCTGTAAAAGACCTCTCCCGCATAATCCGGCGAATCATCCGCACGGCAGAAGGGCAATAGGGCTTTGTAGTGATTCAGCGCCGTGAGCAGGTCGTTGTCGTGTGCGGCCAGCTGAGCCTGGCAGTAATGCAGGGCTGGCTCCTGGATTCCGGCGTCAGAAAGCTGTTTCAGCAGCGTTTTGGCGTCCTCCCACTGACCTGCCAGAATCAGAATACGGCACTGGTACAAAAGGCAGGTGGCCTCTTTCCCGCCGATCTGTGCCATGGCGTCGTTGAAGGCGTTGTAGGATTCCTGCAGCCGGCGCATGCGGAAGAGGATCTCCCCGCACATATAAGCGCCGGACGGGTCGGAGGGCATAGCTTTCCGGTAATGCTGGATGGAGTCCAACGCTTCGGGTAAATGGGATTCCTGAAACAGAAACTGTGCCTGTACCTTCCAGCAATCAAGGTCCTGCGGCCAGGTCTGGGTCACCTGCCGCAGCATGGCCAGCGCCTGGTCCTTCTCACCCATGGAGTAGCGGGCGCAAGCCTGCAGGCGCACAGCCTCCGGCAACCGTGAGGCGTCGGCAGCGTCCGGCTGCCGGAGCGCTGTCTCCCAGGCATGCAGATGCTGCAAAGCCAATTTCCATTCCCGGCGAGCCAGTTTGATTTTGGCAGCCAGGTTTTCATAGTCCGCCCTGCCGGCCAGATCGGCGGGCAGATTTTCCAACACGTCATTGGCTTTGTCCGTCTGCTGCAGCTGGTGCAGGCACCAGACCAGTTCCATGGCGTTATCAGTATGGTCCGGATGTTCGTCGTATTGCTTTTGCAGTTCGGGCAGCAACTTTTGGTTGACCTGATTCAGGGCCTCGTAGACGGTGCGGTTATAAGGCAGATCGTGCAGCAGGTCCAGAAAGGCTTTCCGGGATTCCCGGAGCTTTCCGGCCATATCCAGGCAGGAGGCCAGATCGAACCTGGCCTGGGCCAGATCCGGGGCAATGGCCAGAACCTGCCGGAACAGCTTCTCCGCCTGATCGTAGTCCTGCAGGCAGATGTGCGTCTGGGCATCCAGAAGCAGGGCTTGGGGGTCATTGGGCAACTGGTCCAGAATGGCACGGATATCAGCCAGAGCGGTGTCATAATTCTGATTCTGGTATGCCAGGCGGGCGCGACACAGCAGGGTGTAGGGGTGCCGTACGCCGGTGGCCTCCATGCGGGTCAGAAATTCCTGTGCGCTCTGCATGTCGTTTCGGGCCGTGGCCCGCAGGCACTGGGAGCAGGCCCGTATGTAGTCGTCACAGGCATCACCGTCACCGCCGTCCAGCAAGGTGAAGTTCAGCTGGTCCTCAAATTCGATGCCGGGCAGCACCACATTGTCGATAAAGGCCGGGGGAAACAGCCCCCGCAGTTCTTCTGCGTTTCGCCGCAGCGAAAATTGCTCCTCCAACACGACCCAGACGGTGTGGGGGAGAAGGTAATGCTCGGCCAGATAGCGCAGCAGACAGTCCCGGGCCTGGGTGCGGTTGGCAGGACATGTGCAGAAATCCTCTGCCAGCAGCTGTTTCCACTGGTCGGGATCGCTGCGGCGGTGAATGTCCTGATAAATGGCGTTGATCCGGGCGCTCCACTGTTCGGCCTCGCTTTTTGTGGAACCGTCTGCGGCAGCGGCCTGTTTGGCCAGCTGTAAAGCCTGTTCGTAGGCGGCACGCAGCTGCTTGAATTCTTCGGGATGATCTTCCGGATTTGCCGCCGAAAGCCTGGCGCGGTAGGCGGCGGTAATGGCAGAACGGTCGGCGGTGGCATCAATGCCCAGAATGTTCCAGATGTTCATAAAAGTACCTCCCAATATCCGATCATCGGCGACCTGGGAAAAATAGGAAGCGTAAGGACAGAATTTTTTGATTCCTATTATACCATAGAAGTGCCGCAGCCAAAAGGGGGGGGGCAAAGCTTGGGCTTTGCGGGCCTTGCCGTCGGGAAAAACAAAAAGCTGCTGCCGCAGGAAGGTACCCGCGGCAGCAGCTTTCGGTTGGTGAGGCATCTATTTACATGCCAAGATAATATTTACAGAAGAGAGCTGCCACAACAGCCCCCACAAAGGGCGCAGTGCCGGGAACCAGCAGACCATACTGCCAGTCGTTGTCGGCCTTGTTGCGGATGGGAAGGAGCTGGTACGCCAGCCGGGGGCCCAGGTCACGGGCCTGGTTCATGGCAAATCCGGTGGTGCCGCCAAATCCCATACCCACGGCCCATACCAGCAGGCCGACGCCGATGGGCAGCCAGGCTTCATAGCTTTTGGCCATGCACAGGATGGCGGTCAGAAACACCGAGGTGGCAAAGGCTTCCACAAAATAGTTGCGGGGCAGATCCCGCATGGGCGGATTGGTGGAGAAGATGTTGCGCACGGCAATGGGGTCCACCTCGTCCGCGCTGGCACGGAACTGGTCGGCGTACATGACGTAGCAGATCAGCGCGCCCACAAAAGCCCCGGCCATTTCGGCAATGACGTAGGGGACGAAGGAAGTCCAGGGGATCATCCCCAGAATAGACTGGGCCAGTGCCATGGCGGGGTTGATGCATACACCGCCGAAGATCATCAGCACCACCGAGATACCGAACCCCCAGGTGGTGATGGCGAACAGATGACCGGACCCGCGGTATTTGCTGTTTTTCAGCACTTCGTCACAATGGACGCCGACACCGAAAACGATCATCAGACCGGTGCCGAGAAATTCTGCCAGAAGATTGTGAATCATGAGTTCCTCCTACTGATTTTACTGCACAACGACCGAAAGACCGTCGGGAATCACCGCAACTTTCGCGCTGCTGCCCAGGCGCAGCAAGGCACGGGCCAAAGCGTCATCCGCTGTGGGAGCCAGCTCCAGGTGCAGGTTGGCTGCAATTTTCGGGTCCAGCAGATCGGATACCAGAATCACATGATACTTGGTCAGGATGCGGGCCAGGATCTGGCTGGTCCACTGCTCGGGTACCGTTTCCAGCCGCGGGGTGGCGATGGCCTGCTGCAGGAAGGCCTCGGGGGATTCCGCGTCGGCAATGTTGTCATAGAAGGCTTTTCCGCCGTGGCCGTCCCGGCAGCCGGCCACCATGATGATGATACCGCCCTCCCGCACAGTGGCCTCGGCGGCAGTCATGCCTTTCACGGCCTGATAGACATTCTGGTCCAGGGGATACCCGCCGTTGGTGGTCACGGCAATGTCACAGGGGACCTTGTCCACATGGGCCAGGTCCTTGACAAAGTTGCATCCGGCCAGATGGGCCTTCTCCACATCGCCCGCAAAGGAGCCGATAATCTGCTTTTCCTCGTTGAGAACCACATTCAGGATGAAGGCCAGCTTGGCAGCATGGGCGGCAAAGACCATATCCTCGTGGATGCGGTTGTGGTTCAGGTTTCCGGTGCGGCATTCGGCAGAGGCAATAAATTCTCCGCAGTGATTGGCCTGGATGGTCTTATAGCTGGAGATGCCGGGCAGAACGGCCTTGCGACCGCCGGAAAAACCGGCAAAGAAGTGAGCCTCAATGAACCCCTCTGCCAGCAGCAGGTCGGCTTCGGCGGCAACGCGGTTGATCAGGCAATGTCCGCCGCTGGGCAGCACGCCGATGTCCACCATGGCCGCGTCATCCCGGGCGTCGTGCATGACGATCTCCTCATGGTCCACAATCTCCTGGCCGTACTTGGCAATCAGTTCTTCCCGGGTGGAAGCACGGTGGAAGCCGGTGGCCACCAGGATGCGGATGCGGGCATCCGGGGCAACGCTGCGGATACGACGAAGCAGGATGGGGGTGATGATAGCCGAGGGCACCGGACGAGTATGGTCGGAACTGATGATCACGATGTTCTTTTTGCCCTTGGCCAGCTCTTCCAGGCTGGGGGAGCCGATGGGATGGTCCAGGGATTCCTCTACCAGCTCAGCGCCGGATTTGGCGGGGCGGTATTCCGCCTGACGGGAAACCAGCACGCCTGCCAGATTGCCCTGCGGCACATGGAGAGTCTGCGTACCCGTATCATACGGCAGGATGATCTCTTTCATAGGAACACACTTCCTTTTGAGTATTGTGGTTGAATTCGGAAAACTCAACAAGTTTAGCACCTTGTCTATGGACAAACCACCCCAAAAGATGGTATCATTTGTTACATAAAGAGGGAAGAAAGGAGCCTTTTCCGGATGGACAGCAATGCCTATCTTTTGCAGCAGCTTGCTCGCTGGGGATATACCCTGGAAGAACGACCCCGCCATGCCTATCTGGCATACTGTGGATTGGACCAGCCTTTTACCTATGTGCTGGCCCATGGTGTGGTCAAGACCAGCATCATTCTCAAAAACGGCAGGGAATTCAATATTGCCTATCTCAAGGGGCCTTCGATCATCTCGTTGCTGCGGGATGAGGTATCTACCTTCACCAGTGCCCCCTTCAACATCCGGGTGGAGAGCGATCACGCTTCCTTTTATAAGGTGCCGCGGGTGGAGCTTTGGAACAACCTGAACCAGGACCCCGGTTTGCAGCAGTATGTGAAAGAGTATTACCGCCAGCGCTGGAGTGAAAGCATCCGGCGGCAGCAGCTGATGGCCATGAACAGCAAGCGCGGGGTCATCTGTGGATTCCTGCTCAATCTGGCCCAGCAGTTCGGCCGTCCGGTGCAGGGGGGCACCCTGATCGACTTCGTCATTCCTTATGAAGATATCGCCGGGTTCTGCGGCATCTCCACCCGCAACAGCGTCAACCGGATCATCAGTGAGCTGCGGCGGGACGGAGTGCTGGATCTGCGGGACCGCCATATTCTGATTCCTTCCCTGGAAAGTCTGCAAGAACAGATTGCGGAATGACGGGAGTTACCACGCCAGTCCGCAATCTGCCAAAAAACAGGCCGGGAAATTGGGCATGCCAACAAAAAGGGCGCTGTCCGGCCAAAACCTGTTGACTTTTTGTCAAACTCATGGTATTTTGAACTTGCGAAATAAATCGCCTTGCTGTTGCGGCTTGGCTTGGTTGGATTGTTACCGGTCATGCGGGCTAGACCAACTCTATCTTCAAAACTCAGGTGTGGGCTTTGGGCGATAGGGCTGGTATTTTTTTTGCAAAGGGGGGCACGGGATTGCGCATCAAAAAGGTCATCAACAACAATATCCTGTGCGCCATCGATGAAAAAGGCACCGAAATGATCGTGACCGGGCGCGGCATCGGCTTCGGGCGCAAGGTGGGACAGTTTGTGGACCCCGGGCAGGTGGAAAAGACCTACCGCATGGAAGACAAGACCGAGCAGCGCCGCCTGCGGGAACTGGTAGAGCAGATCCCGCTGGAGCATCTGCGTCTTACGGAGGAAATGCTGGAAGAGATCAAGGCAACGGTCTCTCAGCCGCTGAACGAATCCCTGCTCATCACCCTGGCGGACCACATCAGCTTTGCCATTCAGCGCAAGGAACAGGGCATTGAGTTCAAAAATCCCCTGGCGGGCAGCATTTTGTGTTATTATCCCACCGAATACCAGCTGGGAAAGCGGTGTCTGGCCCTGATCCGGGAGCGTTGCGGCGTGGAACTGAACGCGGACGAAGCCGCGTTTATCGCGCTGCACATCGTCAACGCCGAGCTCAACACCGATATGAGTGAGATGTATGACATCACCCGGTTTATTGACGGCGCGGTGGAGGTGGTGGAGTATTTTTATTCCGACAGACCCTCCTTTGACCGGGATTCTCTGGAATTCAGCCGCTTTGTGGTGCATCTGCGATATTTTGCCCAGCGTCTGTTCCAGGACAAACTTATGCCGGACAGCGACGATGAGAGTGACCGCCTGTTCCGGACCCTGATTGCCCGCAACTGCAAGCAGCATTACAAATGTGCCTGCTGTGTGGGCGAGTACGTGGAAAAGACCTGGCATAAAAAACTTTCGGAAGAAGAACTGATTTATCTGACCATTCATCTCAAGCGCATCGCCGGGGATACCCGGGAACCGGTGCAGTAAAGTGGATAACGGGCCGTCCGAGGATATCGGCGGCGCGGGGTAGTTACCGCTTCTCTGATTTAGGCGGGCTAGACCTGTATAAACTGGACAGAGGAGTGCTGTGCGGTTTGTATAGGTCTTTTTTCATACATTGTCCGTACTTCAACCCTGTTAAACGTAAGGAGGAAACCTGATGAAAGACAAGATCTTCGGCGTGTTGCAGCGTATCGGGCGTTCGTTCATGCTGCCCATCGCCCTGCTCCCGGTGGCCGGTCTGCTGCTTGGTGTCGGCAGCTCGTTCACCAACGAAACCATGCTGGCGGCCTACGGCCTGTCCGGTGTGATTCATCCCGGAACCGTGATCTATACCATTCTGGACATTATGAACCTGTGCGGCAGTGCAGTGTTCAACAACCTGGCTCTGCTGTTTGCCATGGGTGTGGCTATCGGCATGGCCAAAAAGGAAAAGGAAGTGGCCGCCCTGTCCGGCGCCATCGCCTACCTGGTCATGAACACTGCCATCAGCGCCATGATCAACGCCAACGGCGGCGTGGAAGCCATGGAAGCCAACTCCACCGCCTCGGTGCTGGGCATCACCACCCTGCAGATGGGCGTGTTCGGCGGCATCATTGTCGGCCTGGGTGTGGCAGCGCTGCATAACCGGTTCTACCGCATCCAGTTGCCCCAGGTGCTGTCCTTCTTCGGCGGCACCCGCTTTGTGCCCATCATCAGTACCGCCGTCTATCTGGTGGTCGGTATCGTTATGTTCTACGCCTGGCCGGTGGTGCAGCACGGCATTTCTCTGCTGGGCAACCTGGTTATCAGCTCCGGCTATGTGGGTACCTGGATCTACGGTGTGATCGAACGTGCCCTGATTCCTTTCGGCCTGCACCATGTGTTCTATATCCCGTTCTGGCAGACTGCCGTGGGCGGCACTGCCGTCATCGACGGCGTGACCGTGCAGGGCGCCCAGAATATCTTCTTTGCCGAGCTGGCCTCCAAGTCCACCACCGTCTTCTCGGTGGAGGCCACCCGCTTTATGGCCGGCAAGTTCCCTCTGATGATCTTCGGCCTGCCCGGTGCCGCGCTGGCCATGTATCGCACTGCCCGCCCCGAAAAGCGCAAGGTGGTGGTCGGCCTGCTGCTGTCCGCTGCCCTGACCTCCATGCTCACTGGTATCACCGAACCTCTGGAATTCACCTTCCTCTTTGTGGCACCGGTGATGTATGCCGTTCACTGCGTGTATGCGGGTCTGTCCTATATGCTCATGCACATCCTGAACGTGGGTGTGGGCATGACCTTCTCCGGCGGTCTGATCGACCTGACCCTCTTCGGCATCCTGCAGGGCAATGACAAGACCCACTGGATCTGGGTCCCCATCGTGGGCGTGTTCTACTTCGTGCTGTACTATTTCACCTTCACCTTCATGATCCGGAAGATGAACCTCAAGACCCCCGGCCGTGAGGACGACAACGAAGAACCCAAGCTGTACACCCGCAGCGATTTCAAGGAAAAGACCGGTGTGGGGCCTGACGGTGCGCCCCGGCAGGGCGGCGATACCGTTTCGGCCCTGATCCTGAGCGGCCTGGGCGGCAAGGCCAACGTCTCCGATGTGGACTGCTGCGCTACCCGCCTGCGGGTCACTGTGGTGGATGCCGCCAAGGTGCAGGATGCCCTGCTGCGGCAGAGCGGTGCTTCCGGCGTGATTCACAAGGGCAACGGCATTCAGGTTATTTACGGGCCTCAGGTGTCGGTCATCAAGTCCAACCTGGTGGACTATATGGAAAGTCCCGAAGCCGACCGCCCTGTGGCGGTGGAAGCGTCCCAGGCGCCGCAGCCTGCTGCCCAGCCGGCAGCGCCTTCCGGCAAGGCGGAAACGCTGGGGGCTCATATGAACGGGGAAGCAGTGCCTATGGAAGAGGTAAAAGATGAAGCCTTTGCCTCCTGCGCGTTGGGTGAGGGTATCGCCATCGAACCCTCCGAGGGCAAGCTCTACGCCCCGGCGGATGCCACCGTGGACAATCTGTTCGATACCCATCATGCCATCGGTCTGGTGACCGAAACCGGTGCCGAACTGCTGCTTCACATCGGCATCGACACCGTCAAACTGGGCGGCGAGCACTTTACCCCCCACGTGAAGGTGGGCCAGAAAGTCAAGAAGGGCGACCTTCTCATCAGCTTTGACATGGACGCCATCAAGGCAAAGGGGTATCTGTGCACCACGCCCATGATCGTCTGCAACACCGACGATTACAAGGCCGTGAAGCCTTTGGCTGACGGTACCGTCAAGGCAGGACAGGATATCCTGCGGGTGGAATAACCCGGGAAGTTTCCTCATCCGGACAGACAAGCGGGAGCCACCCCAGTGGTAGGTGGCTCCCGCTTTCGTTTGCCTCAACCGGGACACAGTCCCATTGACGGCAGTGATTGGGCGGGGTATGCTTACAGTAACAGGAAATACAGTGTCAAACAGGGAGGCTGCCATGGCAAAAAAATCAGAAAAAACATACCGCTCTTCGGACGGAAAAACCACGATCCATGCGCTGTGCTGGGCGCCGGAAAAGCGGCAACCCGCGGCAATTTTGCAGATATCCCACGGTATGCAGGAATTCATTGACCGTTACGATGCCTTTGCCTGCTGGATGGCGGAGCAGGGAATTGCGGTGGTGGGCAACGACCATCTGGGACATGGGGCATCGGTCCGGTCCCAACAGGACTGGGGCTATTTTGCCGAAGGAGACGGCTCCGAAATCCTGGTGAAGGATCTGCACACCCTGCGTGGGATGATGCAGCGGGAATATCCGGATACCCCCTATTTCATGCTGGGGCACAGCATGGGGTCCTTTATTCTGCGGCGCTATCTGATGAAATACGGAAGCGGGCTGTCCGGTGCCATCATTTCCGGTACCGGGTATAAAGGGGAAGGGCTGGCAGATATTTTCCTGGCGGTGTGCCGGGTTCTGGCGCTGTTGCAAGGCTGGCATTGCCGCAGCAAACTGGCCGGGGCATTGTTCTTTTCCGGTTCCTTTCACCGGTTCAATATGGATGGCACCGACCCGGCCAACAGCTGGCTGACCTCCGATGCCGAGATCGTGCGCCGCTACTTTGCGGAACCCCGCTGCACCTTTCCCTTTACGCTCAGCGGTTACTACACCATCACCCGGATGCTGAAAACCATTCAGCGGCCAGACCGGGTTGCCGGTACGCCGTGGGAGCTGCCGCTGCTGTTTGTCTCCGGCGCCGAAGATCCGGTAGGGGAGTTCGGCACGGGGGTGCGCAAGGTCTGTGAACTGTATCGCAAATCCGGGCACGAAAAACTGGAACTGAAACTGTATCCGGGGGCCCGTCATGAGGTCCTCAACGAGGTTGGGCGCCAGACCTACTGGCAAGATATCCTGACATGGTGTAAAAAGCAGCTGTAAGGAAAAAGGACGGTGCACAGATAAAGCTGTGCGCCGTCCTTTTCGGATGCCATGGGAAGGTGGGCTGAAGTCGGGAAAGTCAGCGCCTGCGGACAATAAACCCGAAAACAGTGCCGCAGATTCCGCCCACAATGTGCATGAAGTTGGCCACGTTGTCCTGTACAAACAGGATGTCGTAGACTTGCTGGCCCAGGTACAGCCCGGCTACCAGCAGCAGCGTCAGGGGAATGGAGCCGCCCCGGGTTCCGGCCAGGCTGGAAAGCATAATCAGCATGAATACCACGCCGGAAGCCCCCAGCAAAGCGGTGCCGGGAAACAACACGCACTGCAGAATACCGGAAACCAGCGCCGTAAAAGCAACACCCAGAAGGAGGGTGCGGCTGCCGTATTTTTCTTCCAGCGGTGGGCCAACCACCAGAAGAAGCAGCATGTTGTTCAGGAAGTGGGACCAGTTGGCGTGCCCCAGCACATGGCAGAACAGCCGCACATAAAACAGCGGGTCCACCAGAGAAGAACGGTATACGCTGAACAGGTGAGCGGTGGTCCAGCCGTCGGTCACCCGGCCCAGAACAAGGGCCAGCAGCGACAGAAAGAAGATGGACAGGGTCACCGGCGCATTGTACTGAAAACTGATGGTAGGTCTTTTCAAAGGTACGCCTCCTTCGTTGTCGGAGTTGCTTACAGGTAAATTCTATTATATCGCAGAAGGGCGGAAAAGCAAAGGTACCCGGAGCACAAAATGCCATTGTAAAATCCCCGAAAAATCTTTCGTTTTGGGGTGAAAACGCCGCCAAAGCATGCTATAATGACAACATAGTGGCAGTTTGCCGCTTCAAAGCGAGGTGTGGGCATGAAACAGGCCAACCGTCGGGATGCAGCTTTTCTGGCCGGTGTTACCCTGGCGGGAATGCTGGCTATTGTGTGGGGGGCCTGTTTTCTCATTGCGCCGGTATGGCAGCCAGGGTATGGAGTGGAGCAGCAACAGACGGCTGCCACACCGGAACCCCAGGTGAATCCCAATACGGCCGACCTGGAAACCCTGATGACCCTGCCCGGTATGGGGCAGAGCAAAGCCCAGGCAATTCTTGATTACCGCACCCAAAACGGGCCGTTTCTTTTTCCGGAAGAACTGGCCGAGGTGCCGGGAATTTCCCGGCAGATGGTGGACGATTGGGCAGACTGCCTGACCCTTGACCCCGAATCTTAAGAAGGAGGGCGTTGTTTTGGACACGACCGAAAGTATTTTTATCAATCGTGAATTGAGCTGGCTGGACTTTGACAGCCGGGTGCTGGCCCTGGCCAAGGAAAAGAGTGTGCCTTTGGGGGAGCGCATCAAGTTTGCGGCCATCTTCGGCAGCAACATGGATGAGTTTTTCATGGTGCGGGTGGGGTCCCTGTATGACCAGACCCTGCTCAAGAACAATAAGCTGGATATTGTCACCCATATGACGGCATCGGAGCAGATCGCCGCCATCACCCCCCGCGTGGCCGAACTGCAGGCCAAGTGCGACAAATACTGGCAGCATCTGGTCAGCGCTCTGGCGGACAACGGCTATAAAAAGCTGGACTTCAACAAGCTGGACAAACAACAGGAGCACTTCTGGAAAGCCTATTTCCAGCGGGAAATTTTCCCCATTCTCAGCCCCCAGATCGTAGACCAGCGCCATCCGTTCCCCTTCCTGCGCAACAAGGAAATTTATTTCATCGTACAGCTGTACACCAAGGCGGACGGTGTGCACTACGGCATCATTCCCATCAGCAACCAGTTTGAGCGGGTGTTGTACATGAAGGATGGCAACACCACCTACTTCGCCTTTGTGGAAGAACTCATTGCCCACTACGCTTCGGCCATCTTCCGCAAGAATGCGGTACAAAAATCCTGCCTGTTCCGTGTCACCCGCAACGCCGACATCACGGTGGACGAAGGGATGATGGACCATGACATCGACTTCCGAGATGTGATGAGCGAACTTCTGAAAAAGCGCCGCAAGCTGGCGGCTGTGCGTCTGCAGTTCTGGCCGGAAGGTCCCCAGGATATCGTCAAGTTCCTGCGGGATAAGCTGGTGGTCCCGGCGGACCGTTGCTATGTGCAGACTTCGCCCCTGGATTCCGGCTGCCTGTTCCGTCTGGCCAGCCGCATCTCCGCAGACGGCAATGCTTCTCTGTTCTATCCGGTGGCCCGGCCCATCCAGGCACCCGCCGGCTATGACCTTTATAAGGAAGCCCACGAGCATGATGTGCTCATCGCCTATCCTTACCAGAGCATCCGTCCCTTCATCCGCATGCTGCTCAAGGCCGGTGCCGACCCCAATGTGGTCTCCATCAAGATGACGCTGTACCGCATGGCCAGTGACTCCCAGATCGTCCAGGCGCTGATCGCCGCCGCCGAGAACGGCAAAGAAGTGGTGGCCATGGTGGAGCTGCGCGCCCGCTTTGACGAGCAGAACAACATCGACTGGTCCAAGCAGTTGGAGGAGGCCGGTTGTACCGTCTTTTACGGCTTTGATGATTATAAGGTGCACTCCAAACTGACCCTGATCACCAGCAAGGTGGACGGCAAGTACCACTATCTGACCCAGATTGGTACCGGCAACTACAACGAAAAGACCAGTGAACAGTACACCGACCTGTCCTTCATCACATCCCGCCAGGAAATCGGCGAGGAAGCCAGCGCCGTGTTCAACAATATGGCCCTGCAGCGCCTGACCAGTGAGGCCGACACCATGCTGGTGGCTCCGCTGCGGTTCAAGACGGTGCTGCTGGCCGAGATGGATAAGCAGATCGCCAGGGCCCGCCGGGGCGAACGCGCCTCCATGATCCTCAAAAACAACTCCATCAATGACCCTCAGATCATCGAAAAGATCAGTGAAGCCAGCTGTGCGGGTGTCCGGGTGGATATGATCGTCCGCGGCATCTGCTGCGTGCGTGCAGGGGTTCCCGGCAAGACCGAGAATGTGCACATCCGCAGCATCGTGGGTCGGTATCTGGAGCATTCCCGCATCTATTGCTTCGGCGACGGGGAAGATATGCACATCTACATCGCCTCCGGCGACTTCCTGACCCGCAACACCGAGCGCCGCGTGGAAGTGGGCGTCCGGGTGGATGATAAACGGATTGCCCGGCAGCTGCGGGGCATTCTGGACCTGCAGCTGCGGGACACCGTCAACGCCCGGGTCATGCAGCCGGACGGCAACTACACCAAGGTCAAACCCGCTGAAGGCGAACCGCCGGTGGACAGCCAGATGGCCATGTATGGATATTTCCAGCATGCCTTTGAGCGGCTGGACCCGCCGGCGCAGACTCCGGTGCCGGTTCGCAAACCGGTATCTTCGGTCACGGCACCCCGCCCGCATCCGCAGGTCCGGCGGGACAGCGCCCGGTTCCGCGGCTTGTTTGAAAGCCTGCGCGGCCTTGGCAACAACAAAAAGTAAAGACCGGGCTTTGGTATCAGGAAAAATAAAGGGGAGAACAAAACCATGAAAACCTGTGTTGTTACCGCCAGTTACAGCTGCCCGCCCAGTAAGGTGTGGCTGTACCTGACCAATCCGAATTTTAACCATTGGCGTACTGATCTGAGTGAGGCCATTGTCGATACCGACGGGCTGCGCATTCAGGAGAAGAACAAGGACGGCAGCGTGACCGAGGTGCAGATCGTGGAAGCGGAAAAGCCCCGCCGTCTGCGTTGTACCTTTACTCGCGGCCGGATCACCGGCTCTTTCACCGCCATTCTGTTGGGCGGCGGGGACGCCACCAGCCTGGAATGCACCATGGAAGTGGCAGGCATGGGCCTGTTTGCCAAGCCCAAAAAGGGTCTGGAAGAACGCCTGGAGATGCTGCGCAGCGCGTTGGGCGCCTGAATCGGCATACCATCCTGAAAAAAGAAACCCGGAACGGGAACTCCTTATGAGAGACCCTGTTCCGGGTCTTTCTTTGTCCGCACATACCTGCATGGGGCTTCGCATACCTTGTTTCATGGGTGGCCGCGCAGTGCTGCCCGACGGGGGAGGAAAGACCATGTGGGAAAATGCAACGCCGAAACCGACACAACCCCGGACCGATCCGGCAAAACCGTTGCCGCAAAAGCCGGAAAAGCAGGGTGACTATGTACTGCTGATCCAGATCGTGCTGTGTCTGCTTCTGTTTGGCTTTCTGTATACGGCCCGGTTTTTGGGTTGGCCAGTGTACCGGCAGTTCCGTACAGGGTACGCCGCCGCCATGCAGGCGCCGGGGCCGGAAGTCTTTGCCGAGGACCGGAATTTTCTCAAGTTTACCCAGCAGGCCTGTGCAAATTTGTGGCAGTCGGTGCAGGAGGTGATGGGCGAGCTGGACGCGGCGGAGCCTGCCACGGCGGAAACTGCCCGGACGGTACATGCCGCCAACCAGCCGGCCCCGGCGGGCAGCAGTGAGGAAAGCTATCTGCCGCCCTTCTCTCTGGTGTTTCCGCTGCCGGATGGCATCGGCGCCGGTACCTCCGGCTACGGCTGGCGCATCAATCCTGTTACAGGGGAAGGGGAAGAATTCCACACCGGAGCCGACCTTTCCGCCGCCGAGGGAACGCCAGTATTGGCAGCGGCGGACGGGGTGGTGCGCATGGCCGCTGCCCATGCCAGCTACGGAAATTATGTGCGTATCCTGCATGCCAACGGGGATGAGACCCTGTATGCACACATGCAGTATCTGTATGTGCGCGCCGGGCAGAGCGTGCGGCAGGGGCAGGTGATCGGGGCTTCCGGGCAGACAGGCAACGTCACCGGTCCCCATCTGCATTTTGAACTGTTTCATGAGGGTGTCCGTTATGATCCCACCCAAGCCCTGGAAAACGCGTCCTGATGCCCCGGTACGCCTGCGGGCGCCGCTGGTGACCTTGTTTTTGCTGGCGTTATCCCTTTTGTATGATCACACCGGCATTCTGCGGTGGGGGTTATTGTGTGCCGCTCTGCATGAGACCGGGCACCTGGTGGCCTGGGGTGTGCTGGTACGTCGCATGCCCCGGCTGGAAGTGTCGGCCCTCGGTATCTGTCTGTGTATGCGCGGGTTGGGCCTGCCTCCGGCCAGGGAAAAGCTGCTGGCTGCGGCAGGACCTGTGACCAACCTGGTCCTGTGCATGGCGGGGGTGTGGGCGATGGACCGGTGGGGGTATACTTACAACGGCTGCTGGTTTGTATCGGCCAATCTGCTGCTGGGGCTTTTCAATCTGCTGCCTTTGCCCGGGCTGGACGGCGCCCGGCTGTTCGGGAACTTTTGAATCCATTTGCATTTACAAGGGGAATCAGGTACAATAGCAGATGTAAAAAATCATGGAAGGATGGGACACTATGACAGAGTTCTCCCACCAGCTCAAAGAAGCCCTCAGCCTGGTCCAGAAGCCGGGACGTTATACCGGCGGTGAACCGGGCTGCACCTATAAGGATAAGAGTAAGGTCGATGTGCGCATGGCCTTCTGCTTCCCCGATACCTACGAGGTAGGTATGTCCTTTCTGGGGGAAAAGATTTTGTATGAACTGCTCAACCGCCACGAAAACTGGTGGTGTGAGCGTGCTTTCATGCCCTGGGTGGACATGAAGGAGCAGATGGAGCGGCTGAACATTCCCCTCTATTGCCTGGAAAGCAAAGACCCCCTCTCCGACTTTGATATTGTTGGTTTTACCCTGGAATATGAGTTGTGTTACACCAACATTCTGGCTATGCTGCGCATGTCCGGAATTCCTTTGCGTGCTGCCGATCGGGATGAAAGTTGGCCGCTGGTCATTGCGGGCGGCCCCTGTGTGTGCAATGCTGAGCCCATGGCGGACTTCTTTGACATCATGCAGCTGGGCGAAGGCGAACAGATGCTGCAGGATGTGTGCGCCGCGATGGAGTACGCCAAGAAGAACGGCCTGAACAAGGAACAGCTGCTGCTGAACCTGGCCAAGATTCCCGGCTTGTATGTGCCGTCCTTCTATGATGTGACGTATGAGGAAGACGGCCGCATCCGTTCCATCAAGCCCAACCGTCCCGGCGTGCCGGAAAAGGTCACCAAAGCCATCGTCAAGGATATGGACTCTTTCCCGCCGCCGGAAAACTTCGTAGTTCCCATTGTGGGGGCCATTCAGGACCGGGCCAGCGTGGAGGTGCTGCGGGGCTGCGTGCGCGGCTGCCGCTTCTGCCAGGCCGGGCAGATCTACCGTCCCTTCCGGGAGCGTTCCCCCAAACTCATCAGCGATTGTGCCCGGATCCTGTGCCGCAACACCGGCTATGATGAACTGAGCCTGACCAGCCTTTCCACCTCCGACCATTCCCGGCTGGAGGAAATCCTGGACAACCTCAATTCCTGGGCGGAGGCCGACCACGTCAGCCTGTCGCTGCCTTCGCTGCGGGTGGACAACTTCTCCGAGTCGCTGGTGGAAAAGACCACCCGGGTGCGCAAGAGTGGTCTGACCTTTGCGGCGGAAGCCGGCACCCAGCGTCTGCGGGATGTCATCAACAAGAACGTGACCTGGGACCAGATCGAGAGGGGCTGCCGTATCGCCTTCCGCGAGGGCTATACCTCGGTCAAGCTCTACTTCATGATGGGTCTGCCCACCGAGACCATGGAGGACATCAAGGGCATTGCAGACACCGCCCAGCAGGTGGTGGACCTGTTCTACAAAATTCCTGATCGCCCGAAAGGCAAGGGGGTGCAGGTGACTATCAGTGTTGCCTGCTTTGTGCCCAAACCGGATACGCCCTTCCAGTTCTGCGCCCAGGACACCCGGGAGCAGCTGCGGGAAAAGCAGAAGTACCTGCTCAGCTGTGTGCACTCCCGCAAGATCAAGGTCAACTACCATGACAGCGCCACCAGCGTGCTGGAAGGTATCTTTGCCAAAGGGGACCGCCGTCTGGGCAAGGTCATCGAGACTGCCTTCAATCACGGCGCCTTCTTTGACACCTGGGAAGAATACTTTGATTACGACCGCTGGCTCCAGGCCTTTGCGGAATGCGGTATTGACCCCAACTTCTACAACTACCGCACCCTGGCCCTGGACGAGGTGACTCCCTGGTCCCACCTGGACGTGGGGGTCAGCCAGGCGTTCCTGGCCCGGGAATATCAGAAGGCGCTGCGTGCCGAAACCACACAGCCCTGCAACCGCCAGTGCAGCGGCTGCGGAGCCAACAAACTGCTGGGAGGGCCGTGCTTTGCTTACGATCAGAATCAGCTTTGAAAAACGGGCCGAGGCTGCTTATATCTCGCTGCTGGATCTGCAGCGGGTGTTCCAGCGCATCCTCAAGCGCAGCGGCCTGCCGGTGTATTATACCCAAGGGTTCAACCCCCACATCTATCTGTCCTTTGCCAGTCCGCTCTCCCTGGGGCAGGAAAGCCTGTGCGAGAGCTGCGAGATCAAGACCGCCGAGGAAAACCCGGACCTGGCTTCCTGGAAGGAGACCCTGCAGCCCTACATGCCAAAGGGCATCGTGATCCGTTCGGTGGCACCGGCCCAGGAAAAGAGCAGCGAGATCGGCTTTGCCGATTATACCATCACCCTGCCGCTTTCGGCGGAGGACGCCCTCATCGCCTACAACGAAAGCGAAACGGCAATGGTGAGCAAAAAGACCAAGCGGGGCAGCCACGAGGTGGATCTGAAAAACTATATCCCGCGTCTGGAATATACAAAAGAAGGGGACGGCCTTTCCTTCTCGGTGCGCATGCCCTGCGCTTCCGGGGAAGGCGTCAACCTGAACCCGTCCTTGCTGCTGGCGCATCTGCAGCAGACCCATGCCATCCCGCCCTGGCAGTGCGAAGTGCTCCGCACGCAGCTTTATACAAAAAATGGCGCAATTTTTTGTTGATTTTCCAAAATAAGGCTTGCAAAAAGAGCGTTGGTATGGTATGATATTCGAGCGTTAGTACGCCGGGCCACCGGCGGGGTAATGACACATCATTATACAGGCGGTCCTCTGCCCGGTTTTTTTGAGGCATGAACGTCGGAAAACATGGAGGAATTGATCAATGGACGCAATGAAGAAACTGACCGAGGGCATGATCAAAGAGAACCGCCCGCAGTTCGAAGTCGGCGACACCGTGCGTGTGTCTGTCCGTATCAAGGAAGGCGACAAGGAGCGTATCCAGGCCTTTGAAGGCACTGTCATCGCGAAGAAGCACGGCGGCATCGCCGAGACCTTCACCGTTCGTCGTACCTCTTACGGCGTCGGTGTGGAGCGCGTGTTCCCGATGAACAGCCCCTTTGTTGAAAAGGTGGAGGTTGTCCGCCGCGGCAAGGTCCGTCGTGCTAAGCTGTTCTATCTGCGCAGCCGCACCGGCAAGGCCGCCAAGGTCAAGGCGCGTATCTGAGAAATTCACAATCCGGCCGTGCAACAGCGGCCGCGAAGGGGGAGGACGGTTGGCGTTCTCCCTTTTTGCGTTTCTGATAGAAAAATTGCCACCGCAGAAAGACGAGGTGAAGGTATGACACAGGATCTGTCCATGCGGGACCGGTTCAACCGCCAGTTCAAACGCAACCGGGATTTGCTGGAATGGTTTGAAGCTATCGTGCTGGCTGTGGGTGCTGTGGCGCTGGTGTTCACCTTCGGGGTGCGGATGATCCGGGTGGACGGCCGTTCCATGCAGCCCACGCTGCAGGATGGGGAGCGCCTGCTCATTTCCAGCCTCCCCTATACGCCTCATTATGGGGACATTGTCATCATCGACGAGTACACCTCCTACGGCCGCCCGCTGGTCAAGCGGGTCATCGGCATGGAAGGAGATACCATCGACATTGATTTTGAACAAGGCATCGTCTACCGCAACGGTACACCTCTGGACGAGCCCTACACCGCTGAACCCACCTATCTGCAGGAGACTGTGACCTTCCCGGTGACTGTGCCGGAAGGCTGCATCTTTGTGATGGGGGACAACCGCAACAATTCTACCGACAGCCGCTCTGCTGACGTGGGCTTCATTGATACCCGCGATGTGCTGGGCCGCGTCCTGATGCAGGTGCCGCTATGAGTGAAGATATCATCAACCGCCGTCAGATCCACTGGTTCCCGGGCCATATGGCCAAGACCTTGCGCCTGATGGAAACCGAGATCCGCAACGTGGACTGCGTTCTGCAGGTGCTGGACGCCCGCATTCCGCTGTCCAGCCTGAATCCGGAGATCGAGCGCATCACCCGGGACAAGCCCCACCTGTATGTGCTGAACAAGTCCGACCTGGCTGACCCGGAGATCACCAAGCAGTGGCTGGCCTATTTCCGGGAAGCCGGAGCCGGTTGCCTGCCTATGGATTCCAAACAAAAAGGCAAGGCCGGGGCCGCCAAGGATCTGATCGAAAAGGAACTGGCCGCCCTGATGGAGCGCCGCAAGGCCCGCGGCATGGTGGGGGCGCGCATCCGGGTGATGATCGTGGGCATTCCCAACGTGGGCAAGTCCACCTTCATCAATTCCTTTGCGGGCACCACCCGGGCAAAGGCGGCCAACAAGCCGGGCGTGACCCGGGGCAAGCAGTGGATCACGGTGGGCAACTATGATCTGATGGACATGCCCGGCGTGCTCTGGAAGAAGTTTGATTCCCTGCAGACCGCGGCCAACCTGGCCTTCATCGGCTCCATCCGGGACGATATCCTGGACATTGAGGAGCTGGCCTGCGGCCTTCTGGAAAGTGTGCGCCAGATCTACCCCCAGCGCCTGCTGGAGCGGTACAAGCTGGAAGAGTCCGTTCTGGACCTGCCGCCTTACGACCTGCTGCAAGCCATCGGTGCCAAACGGGGCATGCTGATTTCCGGTGGAGAGGTGGATGCGGAGCGGGCGGCCCGCATGCTGGTAGGCGAATTCCGTGCCAGCAAGTGGGGGCGCATCTCGCTGGAGCGGCCGCCCCAGCGGCAGCAAGAGATTGACTGGGAGGATGACGATGCCCCGCAAGACGATTGATTCCACGCCGTTGTATGACTACGATGAAGCCCTGCGCACCGAGTGCGGGGTGCTGTGCGGTGTGGACGAAGCCGGCCGCGGCCCCTTGTGCGGGCCGGTGTGCTGCGCTGCGGTCATCCTGAACCCGGAAGATCCCATCCAGGGGGTGACCGACTCCAAAAAGCTCAGCGAAAAGCGCCGGGAGGAACTGTACGAACAGATTACCCAGCGGGCCCTTGCCTGGCATGTGGAGTTTGTCTCCCCCCAGGAGATCGACGAAAAGAATATCCTCTGGGCGACTATGGCCGGTATGGCCCGGGCGGTGAATGCTCTGGAAACCAGGCCCGCCCTGGTCCTCATCGACGGCAACCGCTGCCCGCCCGGGCTTGAAATGCCTTCCCGAGCGGTGGTCAAAGGGGACGCCACCAGTGCTTCCATTGCGGCGGCCTCCATCCTGGCCAAGGTCAGTCGGGACCGGTACATGTGTGAGCTGGATGCCCAGTATCCCCAGTATCAGCTGGCCAAGCACAAAGGCTATCCCACGGCCCTGCATTACCAGCTGATTCAACAGTACGGGATTCAGCCTTTCTACCGCCGCAGCTTCCTCAAGAAATTAGGGTACTGAGCATGCCGGCGGACAAAGCCCTGGGGGCAAGGGGAGAAGCCGTTGCTGCCAAATACTACCAACAAAAGGGGTATCTGCTCCTCAACCATAACTTCCGAACCCGGATGGGGGAGCTGGACCTGATTCTATACAAGGATGGCGGCATCGTGTTTGCCGAGGTCAAGACCCGGACCGATGTCCGTAAAGCTGCCCCGGCTGAGGCAGTCAACGCTCACAAACAGCATTGCCTCATTGCGGCTGCACAGCTGTATCTGCAGCGCAGCCCGTATGCGGAGGCCCCTGTCCGGTTCGATGTGGTGGAAGTGATTCCCACCCAATGCGGCTGGCAGGTGCACTGCATCCGGGATGCGTTTCAAATCACATAGAGAAAAGGGGAAAGGACATGCAGTATCAAAGCACACGAAACCACGAAACCGTGGTAAGCTCCTCCGAAGCCATCGTGCGCGGGCTGACGCCGGACGGCGGGCTGTTCGTGCCGCAGGCTTTCCCGACTGCCGACCTGGAAGGCTGGAAGAACCTCAGCTATCCCGAGCTGGCCGCCCGTATCCTGGCGCTGTACCTGACCGATTACGACCCCGCATTCCTGCGCCGTGCCACCCAGGAAGCTTATGGTGAGGCTTTCGGTGGCAAGGCTGGCTGTGTGCAGAAGGTGACGGAGGGACTGTTCTCACTGGAACTGTGGCACGGTCCCACCAGTGCTTTCAAGGATTACGCTTTGCAGCTCATGCCAAAACTGCTGGTGCAGGCCAAGAAAAACCTGGGCCACACCGAACATACCCGCATTCTGGTGGCAACCTCCGGGGATACGGGCAAGGCGGCTCTGGCCGGATATGCAGGGCTGGACGGTATTGATATTGCGGTGTTCTATCCCAACGACGGCACCAGCGAGATCCAGCGCCTGCAGATGGCCACTCAGACCGGGGACAATGTAGCTGTGTACGCGGTGCAGGGCAACTTTGACGATTCCCAGACCGGCGTGAAGAAAGTTTTCGGCGACGCTGCTGTGGCTGAGGAACTGGCCGCCCGGAATATTCACCTGTCCAGCGCCAACTCCATCAACTGGGGCCGTCTGGCACCGCAGATCGTCTACTATTTCTACGCCTATTTCCGCCTGGCGGAGCAGGGCGCCGTGGAGTGGGGCAAACCGGTGGACTTCTGTGTGCCCACCGGCAATTTTGGCGATATCCTGGCCGGGTACTATGCCAAGCGCATGGGCCTGCCGGTAGGCCGTCTGGTCTGTGCCTCCAACCGCAACAATGTTCTCACCGACTTTATCAACACCGGTGTGTATGACAAGCGCCGGGAATTCTACAAGACCACTTCGCCCTCCATGGACATCCTGATCTCCAGCAACCTGGAGCGCCTTCTGTACCACGTGACGGAAGACGACGCCAAGGTGGCCGGGTGGATGCAGGAGCTGACCACCACCGGCATTTACAAGGTGGATGAGGCCACCCTGGCTGCCATCCGGGAAAGCTTTGACTGCGGCTGTGCCGACGATGCGGAGGCCGCCGAACAGATTCACACCTGCTTTACCGAAGACCATTACCTGTGCGACCCGCACACGGCGGTGGCCTTCCGGGTGGCGGGAGATAACCGTACCGAAGCGCCCATGGTGGTGCTCTCCACAGCCAGCCCCTTCAAGTTCCCCCGGGATGTGCTGGCGGCGTTGGGAGAGCCGGTGCCCGAAAGCGATTTCGCGGCCATGAAACAGCTCACCGCCCGCACCGGGTGTGAGGCTCCTGCGGCGCTGGCTGCACTGGAGACCCTGCCTGTCCGCTTTACCACGGTCATTCCGCCGGAAGGCATCCGTGAGGCTGCACTGAAATAACACATAAAAGGAAACACTATGGCGATTTTTGCAATCGGGGATCTGCACCTTTCCCTGGGCGGGAATAAGCCCATGGACGTTTTCCCCGGCTGGGAAGGATACCTGCCCAAGCTGGAAGCAAAGTGGCGCACCCTGATTCAGGACACCGACACGGTGATTTTGGCAGGGGATACCTCCTGGGCCATGCGTCTGCAGGATACAAAAGCGGATTTCGATTTTCTCCAGAGCCTGCCGGGGCAGAAGTGGATGCTTAAGGGCAACCACGACTACTGGTGGACCACCGCCCGCAAGATGGAAACTTACCTGACGGCCAACGGCTGGGACACCCTGCACATCCTGCACAACAACTGCTGTATGGTGGGTGGCCTGGCCCTGTGCGGTTCCCGGGGCTGGCCGTTTGATGATGCCGCTGCCCAGAGCGTCAAGATCATGGCCCGGGAAGCCGGCCGCCTGCAGATGTCTCTGGCGGCGGGGCAGGAGGCAGAAGAGCGCATCGCCTTTCTGCATTATCCGCCGGTCTTCGGCACAGCCTGCGCTCAGGATCTGGTGGACGTGCTGCACGCCCACGGGGTACAGCGCTGCTATTACGGCCATTTGCACGGCAAGGCCATCCGGTATGCGGTGCAGGGAGAGCGGGATGGCATCCAGTATAAGCTGATCTCCGCGGACGGTCTGGCTTTTTGCCCGTATAAGATCTGCGACTGAGAAAATTTTTGCCTGCACAGGCAAAAAAATGCAAAAGGCACTGGTATTCTTTGCCGCAGCATGCTATAATAACTTGTATTTCTATGTTTGGAGGACTACAAATGAACCTGATTTCTTGTGAAAAACTGGAAAAGAGCATGGTCGAGCTCCAGTTCTCGATCGATGCCGATACCTTCAAAAATGCCGTTGCCGCCGCGTTCAAGCGCGAAAGCAAGAAGTACAACGTTCCCGGCTTCCGCAAGGGCAAGGCTCCTCGCGCGATGATCGAGAAGATGTACGGCGCCGACATCTTCCACTATGATGCCATCAACGACCTGTTCCCCGAAGCTTACGAGGCTGCCGTCAAGGAAGCCGGCATCGAGGTTGTGGGCCGTCCTGATCCTGAAGTGGTCTCCATGTCCGAGGCCGAGGGCGCTACCCTGAAGGTCAAAGTCGCAGTCAAGCCGGAAGTCACCCTGGGCGACTACGCCGGTTTGAACGTCACCAAAAAGGTCAAGACTGTGGATGAGTCCCTGGTTGACGCCGAGATCAAGCGTATGCAGGACCGCAACGGTCGTCTGCTGACCCGTGAGGGCGCTGCCGAAAACGGTGATACCGTGGACATCGACTTCGAAGGCTTTGTGGACGGTGTTGCTTTTGAGGGCGGCAAGGCTGAGCACTATTCTCTGGTGCTGGGCAGCGGTTCCTTCATCCCCGGCTTTGAGGACCAGGTCGTGGGCCATTCTGCCGGCGAAGAGTTTGACGTCAACGTCAAGTTCCCCGAGCAGTACCAGGCTGAAGAGCTGGCCGGCAAGGATGCCACCTTCAAGATCAAGCTGCATGAGGTCAAGTACAAGGAACTGCCCGCCCTGGACGACGATTTCGCCAAGGATGTCAGCGAGTATGACACTCTGGATGAGCTGAAGGCTTCCATCCGCAAGAACATCGAGGAGAACAACCAGAAGCAGGCCGACCAGCAGGTGGAGAACGACCTGATCGAGCAGGTTGTCAACAACATGACCGCCGAGATTCCCCAGGCCATGTACGATGCCCGTGTGGACGAGCTGGTCCAGGACTTCCAGTACCGCATTGCCCAGCAGGGCCTGAAGCTGGAGCAGTATCTGCAGTATATGGGCATGGATATGGACACCTTCAAGGCCCAGTTCCAGGAACAGGCTGAAAAGCAGGTCAAGATGCGTCTGGCTATGGAAGCCATCGTGGCCAAGGAAGGCATTGAGGCTACCGACGAAGAGTTCAACGCCGAAGTCAAGCGCATTGCCGAAGCTTACAAGATGGAAGAGGACAAGGTCCGCTCCATCGTGGACGAGGCCGCCGTCAAGGCTGACCTGGCCGTGAACAAGGCCATCGATCTGGTCAAGGAAAAGGCCAATGTCACCACCGAGACTGTGGACCCCGCCGCTGAGACCAAGGAATAAAAAACATTGCGACCGATACGGTGCCGCTGCCGCCGTATCGGTCGGTTTATCACAGGGGAAAATTCCCCGGGCAGCCAATCCAACAATTTGAATTTCGGGAGGGAATTTGCATGAGTTTGGTACCTTACGTCGTCGAACAGACCGCGCGCGGAGAGCGCAGCTATGATATCTTTTCCCGCCTGCTCAATGACCGCATCATTGTGCTGAGCGAGGACGTGAACCCCACTACGGCCAGCCTGGTCATCGCCCAGCTGCTGTATCTGGAAGGTCAGGACCCCGAAAAGGATATCAGCTTCTACATCAACAGCCCTGGCGGTTCCATCTCGGACGGCATGGCCATCCACGACACCATGAAATATATCAAGTGTGACGTGTCCACCATCTGTGTGGGTATGGCCGCATCCATGGGCGCCTTCCTGCTGTGCAGCGGCACCAAGGGCAAGCGCTTCGCCCTGCCCAACTCGGAGATCCTGATCCACCAGCCGCTTATCGGCGGCAACGGCCTGTCCGGTCAGGCCACCGACATCAAGATCCATGCCGATCACATCGTCCGGGTGAAGGCCAAGCTCAACGGCCTGATCAGTGAGTACACCGGTCAGCCGCTGGAGGTCGTGGAACGCGATACCGAGCGCGACAATTATATGACCGCTCAGCAGGCCAAGGACTATGGTCTGATCGATGAGATCATCTCCAAACATTAACCACGGGGGAAGGAAATGGCAAATTCGATTTCCGGAAAAGACGGAAAGGAACGGGAACTGATCTGCAGCTTTTGCGGCCGTTCCCAGAAGCAGGTCGAGCAGCTGATCATCGGGCCCGGCGTCAATATCTGCAAAGACTGCATTGATATGTGCTACAATGCCTTGTACAAGGACGAGGAAACCCCGCCGCCCCGGGCCACGGCCCAGCGTCGTGCAGCTTCCGCCCGTCCGCGCCACGGCATGGATCCGCTGCAGGATATCAACATCCTGACTCCGGCTGAGATCAAGGCTGGTCTTGATCAGTATGTCATCGGGCAGGACGAGACCAAGAAGGTCCTGGCTGTCTCGGTGTACAATCATTACAAGCGGATCTTGTCCGGCCAGGACAGTGATGTGGAACTGCAGAAATCCAATGTCCTGATGCTGGGTCCTTCCGGCACCGGCAAGACTCTGCTGGCTCAGACCCTGGCCAAGATGCTGGGGGTGCCTTTCGCCATCGCGGACGCCACCACCCTGACCGAGGCCGGTTATGTGGGCGAGGATGTGGAGAACATCCTGCTCAAGCTCATCCAGGCGGCGGATTTTGACATCCCCAAGGCCGAGGTCGGCATCATCTATGTGGACGAGATCGACAAGATCACCCGCAAGAGCGAGAACCCCTCCATCACCCGCGACGTGGGCGGCGAGGGCGTACAGCAGGCGCTGCTGAAGATTCTGGAAGGGACTGTCAGCAACGTACCGCCCCAGGGCGGCCGCAAGCACCCGCAGCAGGAGTTTATTCAGATCAACACGAAGAACATCCTGTTCATCTGCGGTGGTGCTTTTGACGGGCTGGAAAAGCTGATCCAGAAGCGCACGGATACTTCCTCTCTGGGCTTCGGAAGCCAGCTGCGCACCAATCTGGATCAGGATGAGACCCGCCAGAAGCTGCTGCGCAAGGTGGAGCCGGATGACCTGGTCAAGTTCGGCCTGATTCCCGAACTCATCGGCCGTCTGCCGGTGGTCACCGTGCTGGACCCCCTGGACGAGGAATCCCTGGTCCGGGTGCTCACCGAGCCCAGGAACAGCATCGTCCGCCAGTACAAGGAACTGCTGGGTCTGGACAACGCCGAGCTGGTCTTTACCGATGCGGCACTGCATGCCATCGCCAAAAAGACCATCGAGCGCAAGAGCGGCGCCCGCGGCCTTCGCAGCGTGGTGGAGGAACTGCTGATTCCCATCATGTACGATATCCCCTCCGACCCCACCATTATCCGGGTCACCATCGACGAGGATACCGTCAACGGCGGCAAGCCGCATCTGGATTACGGTGCGGTGCGCAAGCGCTACAAGAACCAGAATCTTTCGCTGACCTGATTTCCGGCGGCGGTCTGCCCTTGTTGCGGACCGCCGCTTTTGTATTCCGGCAAAGGAGGAAGAATCATGTCCCATTTTCGCGTGGCTCTGCTGCAGCTTCACCCCGGAAACACACGGGAGGAAACGCAGAAAATTGGTCTGGATGCCTGCCATCGTGCCAAATCCCTGGGGGCGGACCTGGCTTTGTTTCCGGAAATGTGGAGCACAGGATATACGATTCCGCAGGAGGAAGCATTGCTCCGGGCAAGCGCTCTGCCGGCCGGACATCCCTTTCTGGGGGCTTTTGCCGCCTGCGCCCGGGAGCTGGAGATGGCCATAGGGGTCACCTGTCTGGAACAGGCCGACCCACGGCCGAAAAATTCCCTGTTTGTGTATGACCGGCACGGCGACCTTGTCTTGCAATATGCCAAGGTGCATACCTGCGATTTTGGGGAGGAGGCATGCCTGGGCCGGGGAGAGGAATTCCGTGCGGCGGACCTGGATACGGCAGCCGGAACCGTGCGGATTGGGGCCATGATCTGCTACGACCGTGAATTCCCCGAAAGCGCCCGCGTTCTGATGCTGCAAGGGGCGGAGATCGTTCTGGTGCCCAACGCCTGCCCCATGGAACTCAACCGTCTGGCGCAGCTGCGCGCCCGCGCCTATGAAAATATGATGGGCCTTGCCACCTGCAACTATCCCGCCGGACATCCCGACTGCAACGGTCATTCTTCGGCTTTTGACGGTGTGGCGTATCTGCCGGGACTTTCCGGGTCACGGGATACCTGTATTTTGGAAGCGGAGGAAAAACCGGGAATCTTTGTGGCGGATTTTGATATGGAAATGCTGCGTGACTATCGGCGGCGGGAGGTACACGGCAACGCCTACCGGCGCCCGGAATGTTATCACCTGCTGCTGGAAGAAAAGATCGAACCGCCTTTTGTACGGCCGGACCGGCGGCCCTGAACGGCTCTTGATTTGCCTGCCGTCGGACTGCTAAAACAGGGGATGACGGCCCGTTTCCTTTTCAAAAAGGAAACGAAAGA
Organism: uncultured Gemmiger sp.; assembly: GCA_944382785.1. Lineage (GTDB taxonomy): Bacteria > Bacillota > Clostridia > Oscillospirales > Ruminococcaceae > Gemmiger. Next base: position 116,300 of record CALWNO010000002.1, read on the forward strand.
AAAAAGAACAGAAGTTCTCAAAAATAATACAACGATGTTCCGATAAAAATATCTGTTCACAAAAATTTTATACTTCGGACACTTGATTTTTGACGGGTAAGTGACTACAATGTATTTAGCACTCAAGAGAAATGAGTGCTAAAACAAAACTTCAACTAAGATTTTTAATTATAAGGGAGGATATTTCACTATGAAAATCAAACCTCTGGCAGACCGGGTTGTCATCAAGCTGGTCGAAGAAGAAGAAACCACCAAGGGCGGCCTGATCCTGACCGGTTCCGCCAAGGAAAAGCCCCAGGTTGCGGAAGTCTTGGCTGTTGGCCCGGGCGGCAACGTGGACGGCAAGGAAGTGGAAATGATCGTCAAGGTGGGCGATAAGGTCCTGACCAGCAAGTACTCCGGCACTGAGGTCAAGGTCGATGGGGAAGAATGCACCATCGTCCGCCAGAGCGATATTCTGGCCATTGTGGAATAATCACGCTGCAATAAGGTAAGGAGAGACAGATTATGGCTAAACAGATTAAGCAGGGCGAAGACGCCCGCAAAGCTCTTTGCGCCGGCATCGACCAGCTGGCCGATACCGTCAAGATCACTCTGGGCCCCAAGGGCCGAAATGTGGTGCTGGGCAAAAAGTTCGGCAGCCCGCTGATCACCAACGACGGTGTCACCATTGCCAAGGAGATCGAGCTGAAGGATCCGTTTGAGAACATGGGTGCCCAGCTGGTTCGCGAAGTCGCCACCAAGACCAACGATGCTGCCGGCGACGGCACCACCACCGCCACCGTCCTGGCTCAGGCTCTGGTCACCGAAGGTATGAAGAACGTTACCGCGGGCGCCAACCCCATGGACATCAAGCGCGGCATGCAGAAGGCCATCGCTGCTGCTGTGGAAGCTGTCAAGGCTCACAGCCAGAAGGTCAACGGCACCAAGGACATCGCCCGCGTGGGTACTGTGTCTGCCGGTGACGCCGAGATCGGCCAGCTGATCGCCGACGCCATGGAGAAGGTCACTGCCGACGGTGTCATCACCATCGAGGAGAACAAGACCACTGCCGAGACCTACACCGAGGTCGTGGAAGGCATGCAGTTCGACCGTGGTTATATCACCCCGTATATGGTCACCGATACTGAGAAGATGGAAGCCGTCTTTGACGACGCCAGCGTTCTGATCACCGATAAGAAGATCAGCGTCTTCCAGGATATCGTTCCTCTGCTGGAGCAGGTCATCCAGTCTGGCCGCAAGCTGCTGATCGTGGCCGAGGATGTGGAAGGCGACGCTCTGTCCAACCTGATCATCAACCGTCTGCGCGGCGGCCTGAATGTGGTTGCTGTCAAGGCTCCCGGCTTCGGCGATCGCCGCAAGGAGATGCTGCAGGATATCGCCATCCTGACTGGCGGTACCGTCATCAGCAGCGACCTGGGCTATGAACTCAAGGATGCCACCCTGGCTATGCTGGGTACTGCTCGCCAGGTCAAGGTGACCAAGGATGTCACCACCATCGTCGGCGGCAACGGCGACAAGCAGCAGATCGCAGACCGTGTGGCCCAGATCCGCAGCCAGATCACCACTGCCACCTCCGACTTCGACCGTGAAAAGCTGCAGGAACGCCTGGCCAAGCTGGCCGGCGGCGTGGCTGTCATCAAGGTCGGCGCTTCCACCGAAGTGGAAATGAAGGATAAGAAGCTGCGCATTGAGGATGCCTTGAACGCCACCAAGGCGGCTGTGGAGGAAGGCATTGTCGCTGGCGGCGGCACCGCTACCCTGAACGCCATCCCCGCTGTTGACAAGCTGATCGCCGAGCTGGAAGGTGACGAGCGCACCGGCGCCAAGATCGTCCGCAAGGCTCTGGAAGCTCCTGTCCGTCAGATCGCGGCCAACGCCGGTCTGGAAGGCAGCGTCATCATCAACAACATCCTGCAGGCTGGCAAGCCCAACTACGGCTACGATGCCCAGAAGGAAGAGTATGTGGAAGACATGATCGAGGCCGGCATCGTCGACCCCACCAAGGTCACCCGTTCTGCTCTGGAGAACGCTTCCAGCGTTGCTTCCATGGTCCTGACCACCGAGAGCCTGGTTGCCGATCTGCCGGAACCGCCGGCTCCGGCTGCTCCTGCCGGCGGCGACATGGGCGGTATGTACTAATGTCGGCCTGAAGCCCTTCAGCAATTGAATCACACAAAGCCCCGCCGGGTCCTCTGAACCGAACCAGTAAAAGCGGACAATAGACAAAGTACCCCCTGATGTAGGAAAATAAAAGTACTACATCAGGGGG
>CALWNO010000003.1 GCA_944382785.1 uncultured Gemmiger sp.
TTCACCACGTTACACATGGTAGAGCACCTGACTGTTAATCAGGGTGTCCTCGGTTCAAGTCCGAGAGGGGCAGCCACCAAGCGATAGAGATTTTTCTCTATCGCTTTTTTATTTTTTGTCCGGCATCATCGGAATTTTGCCCTGAAGGCACCAGGCTTCTGTCAAATCAGCCCCCGGACGGTTCCGGATATTTCCTCTTTATTTTATGTAAGAAAGCAAAATATAAGAAGGCAGGCGGCCCTTTCTTTGCGGGCACCTGCCTTTTTTGTCACCTGGATGGCCGGGCAAATCACTACATTTCGTTCATCTTTTTCTTTGTGTACATTTTGTATTTCCTTTTGCGCACAAAAAACAGCGGCCCGGAATCGGCTGCCCTTGTGCGCCTCGATTCCGGGGCCGCTGTCCATGACAGTTGCCGGATCACCCTTCAAAGTTAAAAACATCCCGGTTGCGATCCTTGAAAATCTCGAAAACCGCGTTCAGCACATCCTCGTCATCCACGCCCTCGAAACTTTCATTTTCATCGTCATACTCCTGCATTTCCAGAATCACGACCTGGGCGTCGTCGTCCTCCTCCGGGAGCAGAACCACGTACTGTCCGCCCTGGTACTCGATCAGGTCCAGAAATTCAAACCGGACTTCCCGGCCGTCTTCATCGTTCAGGGTAATCATACGATCTTCTTCCATGGGAAAACCTCCTTTATGTACGGGGATCGATAGCCTCATTCTACCGGTTGGGATTCCGCCTGTCAATGCCAAAAACCACAAATAACAAGATTTTTTGACAAATCAAAACCGGTTGCAGAAATCCCGCAGAAGAAAACGCCGTTTGCCGGTTGGGAGCCCCCCGGTCCGGCTCTTTTGCATCTTGCCCATTTGCAGGCCCGTATCTCCCCGGTTTTTGGTCACAACTAAGGATTTGTTGCATGGGCAATTGACGGTTTATGACTTGCGTGATACAATCCGTTTGTATCACAAAAGAAGCAACAGGATACTCCCGGTTGATCCGCCCAAATGCGAAGTTTTTCCGTATTTTTGAGCGGCTTTTCTTTTGCCACCGGGAGATTCTGTTGGGGGTATACATAGACAAGGAATCACGAAAGGGTCAAAGATGAGATTGAAGAAAACTTTTGCGGGTATGCTGGCCGGCCTGCTGGCCGTTTCCATGCTGGCTGCGCCGGTAAACGCAGCTTACGACATTTCTGCCGAGACCGGCGCCGAACCCTCTGTCGCGGAGCAGGAGGACACCGCAGAAGAAGAACTGCCTGCCATGGAAGAGGAGTCGGTGGTGGACGCCGAGGATATGGCCAGCGCAGCCGGGCTGGACCCGGAGGACATGCAGGACGACTTTTCCGCCCTGTGGGGGGTCACCGGCCCGGACTGGGGCGACGAGGACTCCGCCATGGATGCGGTGGACGGGCTGAGCCTGTACAGCGAGGACGCTGAGGACGGCACCCCGGATTACATCTTCCTGTCTGACCGGGACTACGAGCCCGGCTCCAAGGCGGGTCACGGCAATCTGATGCAGAACCTGGCCCCCAACGGCAAGACCATCCAGCTGCTGGTGAACGGCACCCCCACCGAGTTTGAAAAGGGCATGGGTGCCCACGCCACCTCCACCCTGATCTATGACATCGGGGAGCTGAACCAGACCTACACCCAGCTGTCCCTGTACGCCGGTGTGGACTACAGCCAGAAGGGCAAGGGCAACGGCGTCTGGTTCACCGTGTCCGGCTCCAACGACCTGGACGGGGAGTGGACCGAGCTGCAGCGCACCGGGGTGCTGACCCCCGACCAGAATGCCGAATACCTCTGCATTCCGGTGGGTGAATACCGGTACATCCGGCTGTATGCCGACGCCAACGGCGCCGACGGAAACGACCACGCGGTGTACGGCGACCTGCGTCTGCTCAAGGAAGGCTACGACATCGGCAGCGAGCTGTACACCGGCTTCAAGACCCTGGACGAGTACGACGCCGAGCTGTCCCAGCATTCGGTGGAGGAGAACTATTCCCTGTACCGCCACCAGGTGCTGGAGCGGGCTTTTGTGGCCCGGGTGGGCTATCAGTCCATCCAGAATGCGGTGAAGGCCCAGCCCAACGTGAAGGACGCCCTGGAGTGGCTGCGGCAGGACACCGATTCCCTGCAGCTGTTCCTGGAAGCGGGCAACCTGTACAACGGCTCCGGCTACAAGACCCTGACCGCCCTGGGCAATCTGTATGCCGCAGCCAAGGACGACATCGGCAGCGAGGGCGACGCCCTGGTGTACAAAAAGATGATGCTGGCCACCGCAGTGGCCTACTGCAGGACCATCGTCACCTACATGGTGGGCTTCGGCGGCAACGCCTATCCCTCCGACCCGGTGGTCAAGTACACCACCTTCAAGAAACTCTACGACGAGGGCTACTTCACCCGCAAGGATGAGTTCAAGACCTATCCCATGGAGCTGGTGCGCTACGTCATGGACTCCAAGACCGAGGACGCCGAGATCATGTGGCTGCGGGAATATGTGGAGAGCAAGTATCCCGACAACCTGACCAAGCGGCTGAACCCCTACACCTTCATTCGGTACAACAACATCAGTTACAGCCAGGCCAAGTTCTATGACCCGGCCCAGAAGGACAGTTGGGACGCCAAATACGATTTCCTGCGCTACGGCGTCACCTATGGGGAGAAGGATTACTTCCACCTGTGGATGATGATGGAAGTGGGCGGCATCTGCTGGGGCATTTCCGGCATGGGCCTGTCCATCAACGAGACCCACGGCATCCCCGCCGTGAACACCTACCAGCCCGGCCACGAAGCCTATCTGCTCTACACCCAGAACGACAAGGGCGAAGGCATCTGGAGCATCTGGAACAACGTGTCCGGCTGGGCTTCCTCCTACACCCGCTGGGGCTGGAACACCGGCGCCGAAGCCCGCATCCTGCTGGGCTGGGGCCAGATGGACTACAACAAGGTGGACGGGGGCAACAACACCTCCTACATCCTGCTGTCCCAGGCAGCTCTGAACCGCTACAACGATTTCCTGCAGTCCTGGCTGTACAAGATGGTGGCCGACGTCTACCCCGCCGGCAGCGACAAGCACGAGCAGGCCCTGGACCGTTCCCTGGAATGCCTGGACCTGAACCTGGACGCGTTGTACGGCAAGGTCAAGTCCTACCGCGCCGACCCCAACACCTCCGAGGCGGAATGGGCCGACCTGGCCCGCCTGGTCATCAAGACCTACACCTACTACCCCGCCCCCATGGTGGACCTGCTGGGGCAGATCACCCCCCACATCACCACCGGCTCTGTGCTGGTGGAGCTCAACACCCTGAAGACCAACGCCCTGAAGCAGGCAGCCGCCGCCACCGATGCCGAGAGCCTGCAGCCCGACGCCTGCCGGGCTGTGGCCAACTCTCTGCTGGGTTCCGACAGTGTGGAACTGGCCACCTTCTCCTTTGACGGGGAGAACGCCGGCTGCGTGGTGCTGGACCCCAGCTACGACACCTATGAACTGATGGTCCGCGTTTCCCTGGACGGCGGCCACAACTGGGAGAAGTTCACCGCTGCCGACGGTTCCGAGATCGAGTACACCCCCGAGCACAAGATCCAGCTGACCCCGGACCAGATCAAGCGCATCTCCGCCGACACCGACATCAAGGTGGGTCTGACCGGCACCAACGTGAACCACACCATTGACATCAAGGCGGGCAAAACCATCACCGCCAAGACCCTGTACGCCAACGACGACGAAAACCTGCTCATCGGGGACACCAATGCCCTGGAATACAGCACCGACGGCGGCGCCCACTGGGCCGATTACCCCGGCGGGCTGGACAGCTCCGTCCGCTTTACCGGCAACGCCGCCGTGACCGTGCGCTACAAGGCCCATGACGTTTACCTGCAGAGCTCCGAATACACCTACCATTTCACCCCCGAAAGCTACGAGGAAGGCCGCCAGTACCTGCCCCTGCGGTATGTGACCCTGGAAGGCTTCTCCAGCCAGAACAGCACCAGCACCGACCACGCCGCCAAAAACTTCATCGACGGCAGCGCCTACACCGCCTGGCACACCAAGTTCAACACCTTCGACACCGGCAAGTATTACATCGTCAAGTTCAACAAGATCCGGGCCATCACCCGGCTGACCTACCTGCCCGGCGGCAAGAACGGCCGCCTGAAGGATGGTCAGGTGTTTGTGAGCATGGACGGGCAGGACTGGACGCTGGTCAAGACCTTCACCGACCTGGCCAACGACGAGAGCCTCAAGACCATCGATATCGACCAGCCGGTGCAGGGCCGCTACCTGAAGATCGTGGCCACCTCCACCTATTACAACAACATCGGGGAGAAGGACATGTACTTCAGCGGCAAGATGCTGAACTTCTACGAGGACCCTTCCCTGGTCATCGACCTGCCCGCCGAGATCACCTATGAGCCGGAAGGCCCCACCCGGGACAACGTCACCGCCACCCTGGTGCTGCCCGACGGATGCCGTGCGGACGAGACCACCTTTGAGTTCACCGACAACGACACCCACACCTTTGTGTATTACGACTCCCTGGGCCGGGAGCAGACCATCGACGCCACCGTCAGCTGGATCGACCGCACCCCGCCCACAGCCACTGTGGTGTATTCTCCCGCCGACTGGACCAGCGGCAGCGTGACCGCCACCGTCCAGCCCGACGAGGAGGTGACCTTCCTGGATGATTCGGAAGGCAGCCACACCTTCACCGACAACGAGAGCTACACCTTCCGGATGGTGGACGCCGCCGGCAATGAGAGCGAAGTGGAGGCGGAAGTGAAATGGATCGACAAGACCAAGCCCGCCGACACCGACCTTCTCACGGTGGTGAACAAGGATGATGCTTCCACCGTGACCCTGAACATCGACCCCAGCGCCGTGGAGGTGCTGAGCCTGAACGGGCAGGCCACCGACAGCAACGTGCTGTCCGCCGATGAGAACGGTCTGTATACCTTCCGCCTGCGTCTGAAGGATACCGGCTATGAGTTCGAGTACACTGTGCGGGTCACCTGGCTGAGCAGCGGCGAAGTGCCCACCCCTCCCCCCCAGCAGACGGTGACCGTCTACTCGGAGGAGGAACCGGCTTCCACCGCCACCCCGGCCCCGGCGCCGGTCGTTCCCTCTCTGCCCACGGCCACCAAGGCGCCCGCCGCCACCAAGGCACCGGCTGCCACGGCCAAACCCAGCGCCACTCCGGCGCCCACCGTGACCCCGGAAGCCACCGAAACCCCGGCACCAACCCAGGTACCGGACACCGACGATGGCAGCACTGATCCCAACAGCGCCGCTCCCAAACCCGCCCCCGGCACCAAGACGGTGCGCCGCTGGCCCCTGGTGGCCCTGGGCGCCGGCCTGCTGGCGGCCGCCGGCATCATCGGCGTGGTGATCTTTGTACCCCGCGGCCGGAAGTTCCGTTAACCCGGCATTTTTCCCCTTATCCAAAGGAAAAGGGCGGGAGCGCATACGCGCTCCCGCCCTTTTTGCCATTTGTGCCGGTTCAGGCGTCACACTGATACCAAAGCTCGGCAAGCCCCAGCCGGGCCACATCCCCCTTGCGGAAGCCGCTCTCCTCGTAGCTGCCTTGGATACTGCCTTTCAGCAGTCCGTCCGTAAGGTCCAGATAGTCCTTGACCAGCTGCTTGTCCACCGTACTGCCGTCGTGGCCAATGGCCAGGAGTGCGTACCGGTCAGACATATCCCACAACTTTTTCAGGGTTTCCCGGTACTGTGCAACCAGACGCAGATCATTGTCCGGCTGGCGCATCAGAATGATGCTGTTGTTGACCGTATCACCGCTGAACAGGATATCGGTGGCGGAATCCAGGAAACAATAACTGCCCTCGGAGTGGCCAGGGGTATGCACGGCCTGCAGGGTGCGTCCTCCCAGGTCGAAGTGCATTCCTTCGCTTAAGGGAAGGAAATCCTCAAACTTCACAATGCCCGGGTCCGGCGGCAACATATCCAGCAGGGCCTGCTTGTGCCCTTCTCCCGGGAAGCGGAAATCCACCCGGTATTCGATATACATGCGGCGGAAACGGTTGTCGCATGGCATTTTCCGGTTCATGTCCCGATCTTCCGGCCCCACATACGTTTGGATACCGGGCAGCCGGATCAGGCCGCCGGTATGGTCCGCGTGACCGTGGGTCAGGAGCACGAAAAAGGGTTTATCAGTCAAAGCTGCCACAATCCGGGAAAGATCCGCAATCCCGCATCCGGTGTCGATCAATACCGCTTTGTCGCGCCCCGCCAGCAAAAAGGCATTGACCAGCCTGAATTCGCTGATACACCAGGTATCCGGGGCAATGCAGGTGACTTCGGGTTCCAACATACTCATATACTCAGTCCTCTTTCAAAATTTTGGCTTCCGCCGCTTCACTGCGTTCACGCAGGGTATCGCTGACCTTGCGCATCTCTTCTTCCGTGACATTATAAATGATCTTGAAGCAGATACATACCAGCACACAGCCGATCGTCGGCCACAGACCGCCGAACATCTTGATCCGCTCCGCCACGCCCGCAAGCTGGCCCATGGAGCCCAGGGAGGCATCATAGCCGATGGCTTCCAGTACCAGAGCGATCAGCGAGGTGGAAGCACTGGCCGCGAAAAATACGATGAAGGTAATGGTGGCGTACACCGTGCGCCGTAAGGCACGTTGATAAAGGTGCCCACAATGCCCCAGATGAGTAGATGATCAGCACCCAGGCCACCTTGAGGCCATAAGGCATGACACTCATATTCAGGAAAAGCACAATGGTGAACAGCGCATAGGGAATGGCGAACCATTTCAGGTAAGGGCGCATCTTGCCGTAGGGGGAAGCCGGGCGCTTGTCCACCACACGGCCGATAAAGGTGTCGTTCAGGGCGTCCAGGGCCTTGCAGATAAAGACGATCGCCGCAAAATGCGTGGCGTCCATGCCCATAATATTCACGCAGAACAGCATCAGGTAGCTGTTGACCATGACCTGCAGACTGTTAAAGCCCAGGTCGCCGCACATATAGCCGATTTTGTCTTTCAGACTGAACGAAGGCGCGTTCTTGATGCTTTTGACATACGCATCATTCAACTTGACTGTCGAAGTCATAGCGTTTTTTCTCTCCTTTGTAATAGGCATCCGCATTGCCCTGCAACAGGATGCGGGGCAGAATGCGTTGCTCTGCCGGCAAGGATACGCCGCGAACCACACCGTCAAAGGCCAGTTCCAGTGCACGGTGGCCGATGGTGTAGGGGCGCTTGTCCATTACGGCGTCCAGGGCGCCCGTCTGCAGAGCCTTGTAACTTTCTTCAAACAATTCGCTGCCCACCGCAATGCAGGGGGCACCGGGCAGATCGCCGCGGATTTCCAAATAAGCCGCCGTATGCCGGGCACTGGTGGCGTACACCGCCACCAGGTCCGGAATCTGCTGCAGCTTTTCCCGGATCTGACGGCTCATATTGCCGGAAAGCGGGCAGGTCAGCTGCCGGACCCGGATCTGCGAAGTCCACGGGCTCACCCGACTTTGCAGCTCTTTGGCAAAAGCCTGGCCGTTGCTGTCGCCTATGCTCAGCGGCTGCTGCAGCACAGCCACCGTTCCCGCGGAACATCCCCGCAGCATTTTGGCAATCAGTTCGGCAGCCAGCCGCCCGGCCGTCCGCTCATCAGGGCTGACACAGCACAGCCCTTCGATTTCCGCAGGGGCCCGTTCCATCATGACCACCGACAGTCCTCTCCCGATCAGGCGGTTGAGCAGATCTTTTTCCGCCTGGGTCGGGTCAATGTCATACATCACCAGACCGTCAAAATGCACCGGCTGCTCCCGATAAATCTGCCGCAGACAGGTCAGCGGGGTAACCTCATCCGTTGCCTCGGGACCTTCCACATTGGAATAGTAATATTCCTGGAACAGAAGATTGAACTTTGCAAACTCCGGACGATGGTTCAGGTATCCGTCCAGCATGGGCTGCAAAAAGAAACGGCTTTGCTTGTCATGCGTGGGGAAAACCAGGGCGATGTGCATGGTATGTTTGCTCATGGAAGATGCGGCCACGTTGCAGGTATACCCTTCCCGCCGGGCGATCTCAAGGATTTTCTGTTTTAGTTCTTCCCCGCATCCCTCCTTGTTGTTCAACACGCGATGTACCGTTGTGATGGACACCCCCGCCTGCTGAGCGATTTGTTTCAGGGTCACTGTCTGATTTGCCATTATTCACACCTCATTTGAACAGCCGGCCGGCTCTTTGAACGGCGTAAACACTTTTTCGTTGGTTTTACGTAAACGTTTACGTAAACGTTCACTCAAATTTTGTGTAAGGTATTATAGTCAGTTTTCGCTCCTTTGTAAACTGACGTTTTGGTAGTATTTTGAAGAAGATTTTTGAGCATTTCCACAAAGAACAGGACTGTTCCGGCCTGTATTCACTTTCCTTTTCACAAAAAAAGCCGCTGTCCTTGACACGGGCCGCAGAAAGGGTATAATGGAGCCGTCAATTCATTGATATATCAATTACTGACGTGTCAATTATATGGCCGTCCCTGCAAGGAAGTGTGTGTATGTCCTATCCCATCCATACCCTGCTCATCCGCACCGCCCACCGGCAGCAGAACGCCCTGCGCCCCGCTTTGGGGGAGCTGGGGCTTTCCACCGGGCAGCCCAAGGTGCTGCGGTGCCTGGCCGCTCGGGGGCCCTGTTCCCAGCGGGAACTGGCCGACCGGTGCGACGTGGACCCCGCCGCCATCTGCCGCCTGCTGGACGGGATGGAGCGGACCGGGCTGCTGGAACGCCGCCCCAGCAAGGCTGACCGCCGCACCGGGGAGGTCCATCTGACCGAAAAGGGCCGCACCGCCCTGCAGGCCTGGGAGGAGCGCTGCCTTTGTTTTGAAACCCGGATGCTGGAAGGATTTTCGGCGGAAGAGAAGGACCGGCTGCGGGATTTTCTGGAGCGCGCCTATCGCAACGTGGGCGGCAAGCCATAAAAGGAGGGAAGCCGCATGCATGATCTGAAATATGTGTTTGCCTATCTGCGCCCCTGCCGCCGCCAGGTAGCGGCCGCTGTGGGGCTGGTGTTCGTCGAGTGCATCTTTGAGATGAGCATTCCCATGCTCATGACCGGTCTGGTGGATGTGGGCGTGGCCAATCGGGATGTGCCCTACATGCTGGGCCAGGGGGGCAAGATGGTCCTGTGCGCCCTGCTGGCCCTGCTCACCGGGCTGCTGTATGCCCGGTACGCCGCCCGGGCAGCCTACGGCTTCGGGGCCCAGCTGCGCCTGGCGGAATATGAAAGGGTGCAGGAATACGATTTTTCCAATCTGGACCGGTTTTCCACCTCCTCCCTGGTGACCCGCATGACCACCGATGTGACCGTCATGCAGAACGCCGTCACCAGCGGGCTGCGGCCGCTGGTGCGCAGCCCGGTCATGCTGTTCATGGGGGTGGGCATGTCCTTTCTGCTCAACCCGAGTCTGTCGGTGGTGTTCTTTGTGGCTGCGCCGGTGCTGGGCATTGCCATGGCCGTTCTGGTCACCCGCATCGGGCCGCTGTACGTGCGCCAGCAGACCGCCGTGGACCACCTGAACGGCCGTATTCAGGAAAGTCTCACCGCCATCCGGGCCATCAAGGCCTTTGTGAGGGGTGAACACGAGGACGAAGCCTTTGACAAGGTCAACCGGGAACTCACCGGCGCCAGCGTGGACACCTTCCGCCATGCGGCGCTGAACCAGCCGGTGTTCCAGGTGGTCATGTACACGGCGGTGGTCTGCATCATGTGGTTCGGCGGGCGGTTCATTCTGGTGGGCAGCATGACGGTGGGGGAACTCACCGCCTTCCTGAGCTATGTGCTGCAGGTGATGAACTCGGTGATGATGATCTCCAACGTCTTTCTGCTTCTGACCCGGTCCCTGGCCAGCGCCCACCGCATCCGGGAGGTGCTGGAGGAACGCCCGGCCCTGGAGGAGCCGGAAGCCCCCCTGATGACCGTGCCCGACGGGCGGGTGGAGTTCCGGGACGTGACCTTCCGCTACGCCGAGGGCACCGGCCGCCCCGCTTTGTCGGATATCAGCCTGACCATTCCCGCCGGGGCCACGGTGGGCATCATCGGCGGCACGGGGTCGGCCAAGACCACCCTGGTGCAGCTGATTCCCCGCCTGTACGACGCCACCCAGGGCACCGTGCTGGTAGGCGGGCAGGACGTTCGCAACTACGACCTGGCCGCCCTGCGGGACGCGGTGGGCATCGTATTGCAGAAAAACCTGCTGTTCTCCGGCACCATCCGGGACAATCTGCGCTGGGGCAATCCCGACGCCGACGACGAGGCCCTGTGGACCGCCTGCCGCCAGGCCTGCGCCGATGAGTTCCTGGAGCGGATGCCCGCCGGGCTGGACACCGACCTGGGCCAGGGGGGCGTGAACGTTTCGGGCGGGCAGAAGCAGCGGCTGTGCATCGCCCGCACTCTGCTCAAGCACCCGAAGGTGCTGATCTTTGACGATTCCACCAGCGCGGTGGACACCGCCACCGAGGCCCGCATCCGCAAGGCCCTGACCGCCCTGCCCGACGTGACCAAGATCATCATTGCCCAGCGCATCACCTCGGTGATGGAGGCGGACATGATCGTGATCCTCAAAGACGGCACCATCCATGCCGTGGGCACCCACCAGGACCTGCTGGCCCGGGACGAAATTTACCAGGAGATCTACGCCTCCCAGATGAAAGGAGGGGACGACCATGGCCAAGCCCTTTAACGGACGCCGCCCGCAGAACCTGCGGCGCACTCTGCAACAGTTCGGCCGGTATCTGGGCCGGCACAAGGTACTGCTGGTGCTGGTGGGCATCCTGGCGGCCATGAGCGCCGCCGCCAACCTGCTGGGCACCTACATGATCAAGCCCATCGTGAACCAGATCACCAACACCGGCAGCCTGTCCGGTCTGGTGGCCGGGGTAGGGGTGGCCGCGGCCATCTACGCCGTGGGCGCCCTGTCCTCCTTCGGCTACACCCAGATCATGGTGCAGGCCGCCCAGAAGGTGCTCAGCGACATCCGCCGGGACCTGTTCGCCCATCTGCAGACCCTGCCCCTGCCCTTCTTTGACGCCCAGCGCAAGGGCAACCTGATGAGCCTGTTCACCAACGACGTGGATACCCTGTCCGATGCTCTCAACAACAGCTTTGCCATGCTCATCCAGAGCTTTGTGCAGGTGACCGGCACTTTGATCCTGCTCTTTGTGCTCAGCTGGCAGCTTTCCCTGCTGGTGATCGTGGGGTACGGGGCCATGTTCCTGTACATCCGGTACAGCACCAGGCGCAGCCGCCAGTATTTCAGCCAGCAGCAGGCCAGCCTGGGCGAGCTGGACGCCTACATTGAGGAGATGGTCACCGGCCAGAAGGTGGTCAAGGTGTTCAACCACGAGCAGGCCAACCTGGACGGCTTCATCCAGCGCAACGAGAAGCTCCGGGCCGCCGGCACCGGCGCCCAGACCTACGCGGGCACCATGGTCCCGGCGGTGGTCAGCATCGCTTATCTGAACTATGCGGTCATCACGGTGGTGGGCGGCATCCTGGTCATGCTGGGCCGCACCGACCTGGGCAGCCTGGCCAGCTATCTGGTGTTTGTGCGCCAGTCCAGCATGCCCATCAACCAGCTGACCCAGCAGAGCAACCTGCTGCTGGCCGCCATGGCCGGTGCGGAGCGCATCTTCAACGCTATGAACGAAAAGCCGGAGATCGACGAGGGCACGGTGGAGCTGATGGACCTGCGTCCTCAGGGCGGCACCGGCTGGGCCTGGCGGGATTCCGCCAGACCCGATGCGCCCCTGGTGCCCCTGCGGGGAGATGTGCGGTTTGAGGCGGTCAGTTTCGGGTATGAGCCGGGGCAGACCATCCTGGAAAATCTGAGCCTGTACGCCAAGCCCGGGCAGAAGATCGCCTTTGTGGGGTCCACCGGCGCGGGCAAGACCACCATCACCAACCTGATCAACCGATTCTATGAGGTGAACAAGGGCCGCATCACCTACGACGGCATCGACGTGCGCCGCATCCGCAAGGATGACCTGCGCCACAGCCTGGGCATGGTCTTGCAGGACACCCATCTGTTCACCGGCACGGTGGCGGACAACATCCGGTTCGGCAAGCTGGACGCCACCCAGGCGGAGATCGAGGCGGCGGCGAAGATCGCCAACGCCGACTCCTTCATCCGCCGCCTGCCCCACGGCTACGAGACCATGATCACCGGGGACGGGGCCAACCTGAGCCAGGGCCAGCGGCAGCTGCTGGCCATTGCCCGGGCGGCGGTGGCCGACCCGCCGGTGCTGATCCTGGACGAAGCCACCTCCTCCATCGACACCCGCACCGAGGCCCTCATCGAAAAGGGGATGGACCGGCTGATGGAAGGGCGCACCGTCTTTGTCATTGCCCACCGGCTGTCCACCGTGCGCAACGCCAACGCCATCCTGGTGCTGGAACACGGGCGGATCGTGGAGCGGGGCAGCCATGAAGAACTGCTGGCCCTGCACGGGGAATACTACCAGCTGTACAACGGCATGTTCGAGCTTTCCTGAAATTCAGCTCACGGTGCATCCCGGGAAATAGTATTCCAGGATCTTGCGCCAGTCCGCACCCCCTTCGGCCATGGCTTTGGCCCCGTACTGGCTCAGCCCCACCCCGTGGCCGTACCCCCGGGTGGTGATGACAAACTGGCCGTCCCGCCAGGCGATGGCAAAACAGGCACTGCGCAGGTCCAGAGCGCTGCGCACCGCCGTGCCCGCACAGGTCATGCCGCCGATCTCGATGCTCTGCACATAGCCTGCCTTGTCCCACCGGCAGGCACCGATCCAATCTTCGGGGTCACCTTCCAGAGTCAGCCCCAGGGCTGCCGCCGCGGCGGCGAACTGGGTGTTGCTGTACTGGATGGTGACCTCGTATTCGTCACTGTACTTGTCCCAGACCGAATCCACCCCGCTCAGGTAGGGCAGAGATTCTCCCCACACCTGGCGGCTGTCCTCGGTGTGGCCGCTGCTGATGGCATGGTAGGCGGTCAGAGCGGGGGCATCCTCGTACAGGACCAGGGAATCTGCCGCCTGCCCGGCCAGCTCGGTCAGGCGGGCCCAGTTTGCCTCAAACTCCTCCCCCCACCGGGCGCGCAGGGCCGCCTCGTCGGTCCAGCCGCTGGCCAGGGCACTGTTCACATGCAGCCAGCCCTCGGTGTCGCTGCCGCCGTGGTCCCGGCTGTACAGGGCATAGGTGTGGCTGGCCACCATCTGGGCCAGCAGGGCATCGTCCGGCCAGGTCAGGGGCATCTCGCTGGCGGCGGCCCCCGCCATGTAGTCCGCCGGGCTCACCGATACCGTCTCCCCTGCCGCCTCATCATACAAAAGGATGGGCTCCTGGGCCAGGGTCAGCAGAGGGTCCTCCGGAGCGGAGGCGGCGGCCGGGTCCGGCCGGGCCGTGGGGGCGGTCTCGGCGGTGGCGGACAGAGACTCTTCCGCCGTCGGCGTCGGGGGCAGCGCCAGGCAGAGAAAAGGGGCCGCACCGGCCAGCACCGCCAGCACCGCCGCACACACAAAAGTCTGTTTCACAAGGGCACCTCCCGGCAGGGACAACTTGCATTTTGCGGCGCGGCAGGCTACAATAAAGGGCATACACCCGCGGCGCCGGGCTTGTCCCGCCCGCTTGTTCCAGTATATTCATCGGCCGGGCCGGATATGCCCCGCCGGGAAAGGCCTTTCCATGACCGAAACCAACACTTCCCCCCATCGCCTGCCCTTTTTCCTGATGCTGGGGTTTTCTCTGCTGACCCTGGTACTGCGCATCTGGGATCTGCTGTTTTATACCGATCCCACCACCGGGTTTGTGACCAACGGCTTCTTCTTTGCCCGCATTGCGGTCCCCGCCCTGGGCGTGGCCCTGAGCTACGCCGCTGCCAGCCGGGTGCATCGCCGTCCCCGGGCTCTGCTGGGTCCCTGCCCCGGCATGGGGGCCGGCCTGCTGTCCCTCACCGTGGCCATGGCCTGCTCTGCCCTGCTGCGCCTGCCCGCCCTGGCCGCCGCCTTTGACCCGCTGGAGCTCATTGCGGCGGTGACGGCCCTGCTCACCGCCCTGTGGTCCCTGCTGTGGGGGGTGCGGGCCTTCGGCCCCCTGGCCGATCCCACCCGCCCCCTGCCCGGTACCCTCACCTCCCTGCCCGGCACCTTCTTCTTCCTGTGGATGATGATCGACCGCTTTGCCATCGCTCCGGCGTCGGTGATGCGGCTGGGCAGCACCCTGCGGGTGCTCAGCGGGGCGGCGGCCCTGCTGTTTTTGTCCATGCTGCTGCGGGTCTTTCTGACCCCGGGGCTCCCGGTGGGCCGTTCCATGTTCGCGGCGGGGATGATCGCCTTCCTGCTCTGCACCTGCCACGAACTGCCCCAGGCGGTGTTTGAGTTCTGCAACGGCAACACCTCCCCCGCCGGTCTGGCCGTGAGCCTGGCCATGGGACTGTGGGGACTGACCGGCCTTGTGTGTGCCTGGTACGCCAGCGGCGAAGGGCTGCCCATGCCCCCGGACCGCACCTTTGCCCCCAAACCCAAAAAGAATTGAGCGGGCCACCTGCCCCATGAAAAAACCGTCCCCCTCGGCTGCACCACGCACCGAGGGGGACGGTCTGTTTTTTGTTTCAGGGCAAGGGCATCTCCCACACCCGGCTGTCCGGATCGGTGGAAGGGCCGAACCGGGCGGGGTCGGCCCGGTATGCCCGCTGCCGGGCCGGGCTGTACCCAAAGACAGCCTCCGGCAGCAGGGGATGCAGAAGGTCCACGACCTGCCGCGCCGCCCGTTCCGACGGGACCGGAAGGGTGTGCCGCTGCCGGCGGGCCGGTTCACTGCGGCTGTATACCTGCACCTGCCAGCCCCGGCGTCCCCGGGCGGCACGGGCGATATACACCCAGGCCACATCCCCGGTCCTGAGCACCCAGCTGCGGGCCCCGTCCTCATACACCAGCCAGTTCCGGTCCGCCCGCAGCCTGTACAAAGGCGGGACGGTCTGCCAGGTGCGGCTTGCCTCCTCCAGAGCATCCTCCGGATACGGACCGGCGGCACAGTATCCGGTGATTCCCTCCAGACTTGCCTGTGCCGCGGTGCGGGAGATCAGCGCCCCCGTCAGCACCAGAAAGGCGATGGCCGCCAGCCCCAGCAGCAGAAGGGTGGCGCCGTCCATCCCGTTCACCCGCCCCTGCACCAGTACCAGAGGCAGGAAGTTGTCCAGTTCCTGGTCGGACAGGCCGTAATACTCCTGAAGAAAGCTGTAATACAGCGCCGCGGTCTCCTCATCCATGGGACAGATGCTCCCCCGCACCGTCAGGCTGGACCCGTTCCAGAAATAGTTTTCCGGGTCGGCACGCCAGCGGTTGGTCTCTTCCATCACCTGGTCCCCGTCATCAATGAGCCGGGCGGGCACCTCCACCCCGATGAAGGTTTTGCCGTCCGCCAGGGGGACCAGATATTCCCGGGAGGTCACGATCTCCCGGCCGTTTCGGTCGGTGGCCACCGTGTCCGCATACCAGTCCCAGATGGTATCGATGTGGGCGGCGGCATAGCTGCCGTTCAGTTCCGCCGGCGCCAGCGCGTACAGGTCCCGGGGGCCGCGCAACAGCTGCCACAGCGCCGGTGCCACCGCCGCCGTCAGGGCAAGGGCCACCGCCAGTGCCGGCAGGATGCCCGGCAGACGGGCGGCCACCACCTGGCGGCGCAGATGTTTGAGCAGATTCATCCTCCCATTCCTCCTCCGTATCTTTGCCGGAGCGTCCGGCCCGGAAATAGCACAACATTGTCCCGGCACCCGGCGGGTTCACACATAGATCTCATTGCGGCGTGGCGGCAGGCGCTTGACCTCGGCGTGGGGGGCAGCGGCCTCCCGCCAGGCGGCGGGGCTGGTGCCGGTCTGCCGCCGGAAGACCCGGCAGAGATAGTTGGCACCGGAAAAGCCGCACAGGCTGGCGATCATCTCCAGGTTGTACTCCCGGTCCAGCAACAGCAGTTTGGCGGCTTCAATGCGGGTCTGGGTCAGGTATTTCCCCGGGGAAACCCCCATCTCCGCTGAAAATACCCGCACCAGGTGACACTTGCTCACTCCCAGGGCCTCGGCCAGGTCCTCCACCCCGTACAGGGCCATATAGTTGTTGCGGATGCTCTCCACCGCTTCAGCCACCAGGGCAGACAGCCGCCGGGGAGGCTCATCGGCGTGGGCCAGGGCGCACAGCAGGGCGTAGGGGGCGGCCCCGGCGGCCGGGTCGGGGGCGGTACCGGAATCCTGGGCCGGAGCACTGCACAGCCGGGCCAGCTGTTCGGCGGCGGTGGGACAGGCGGCGCTGTCCACAAACCGGGGCGCGGCCAGCCCCTGCAGGAATTCGGTCACCGCCGACCCGTCCAGCCGCAGGCAGAGCAGATGACAGGGAGCCTTGGGCTGCACCGTCACGGTGCCGAAGCTCAGCAGGATATCCCCCGAGTTGCCCGCGGTCCGGTCGGCCCCGGGCCATTCCAGGGTGCAGCTGCCGCTGGACAATACCCCCGTCCACAGCCCGGCGCCGTCCAGCACCAGGGGGTCTTCCCCCTGGAGTTCCCGGGTCTCACAGGGGCGGCAGCAGCGTGTCCAATCGAATATCAATTTCTGGCCTCCTATATCAATAAAATACTATTTCTTTTCCCATTCTAAGCTGATATTATAAGTTTGTCAAGAAAATCCGACGCCCCAAGGCGTCAATAAAAAACCATTTGGAGGGTATTCATCATGGCCAGTATCAGCTGCCGTCACATCTACAAGATTTACCCCGGCAATGTCACCGCCGTCAAGGATTTCAACCTGGAAATCGCCGATAAGGAATTCGTCGTCTTCGTCGGTCCTTCCGGCTGCGGCAAGTCCACCACCCTGCGTATGATCGCCGGCCTGGAAGAAATTTCCAAGGGCGAAATGTACATCGGTGACCGCCTGATCAACGATGTTCCCCCGAAAGACCGCGATATCGCCATGGTGTTCCAGAACTACGCTCTGTATCCCCACATGACCGTGTACAAGAACATGGCTTTCGGTCTGGAACTGCGCAAGATGCCCAAGGACGAGATCGACAAGCGCGTGCGGGAAGCCGCCAAGATCCTGGAGATCGAACACCTGCTCGACCGTAAGCCCAAGGCTCTGTCCGGCGGCCAGCGTCAGCGTGTTGCCCTGGGCCGCGCCATGGTCCGTAACCCGGCGGTCTTCCTGCTGGACGAACCTCTGTCCAACCTGGACGCCAAGCTGCGTACCTCCATGCGTACCGAGATCATCAAGCTGCACAAGAAGCTGGCCACCACCTTCATTTACGTTACCCATGACCAGACCGAGGCCATGACCATGGGCGACCGCATCGTTGTCATGAAGGACGGCGTCATCCAGCAGGTCGATACCCCGCAGAACCTGTACGATTATCCCTGCAACATCTTTGTTGCCGGCTTCATCGGCAGCCCGCAGATGAACTTCCTGGACGGCACCCTGAAGAAGAGCGGCGACCAGTACGTCATCGACCTGGCCGGCACCGACATTCCTCTGCCCAAAGCCAAGACCGCAGACGGCAAGCTGGATTCCTACGTGGGCAAGTCCCTGAAGGTCGGCATCCGTCCTGAGGACATGAAGGACGACGAGGAGTTCCTGGCCAAGCATCCCGAAACCAAGATCGACGCTGAAGTGGAAGTTTCCGAACTGATGGGCGCTGAGATCTATCTGTACCTGACCTACAAGGGCCAGAACCTGATGGCTCGCGTGGCTCCCACCTCCAAGGCTCGCCGCGGCAGCAAGGTCGTTATGGCCATGGATGCCAACAAGATCCACCTGTTCGATCCCGATACCGAACTGACCATCCTGAACTGATCCGGTATCCCAACAGAACAAATTTGAACGGCGGCCCCGCCTATGCGGCTGGGCCGCCGTTTTCGTGAACCCACTTACAGAAACAAGGAAACAACCATGCGCATCACCGAACTGCTGAGCCCGCAGCGCATTGTGCTGGGGGCCAAAGTGGCCGACAAGGCCGCTGCCATCCACACCATGACCGTCCTGCTGAACGCCGGAGGCTGCCTGCGGGATGCCGCCCTGTATGAGCGGGAAGTGCTGGACCGGGAGGCCCAGGGCTCCACCGGCGTGGGCGGCGGGGTGGCCATCCCCCACGCCAAGAGCGCCGGGGTGGCGGTCCCCGCCCTGGCGGCCATGACCCTGTGCGAGGAGCTGGAATACGGATCGCTGGACGGCGCGCCGGTACGGCTGCTGTTCCAGATCGCGGTGCCGGACACCGACGCCAACCTGCATGTGGCGGTGCTGGCGGACCTGGCGCGGCTGCTGATGGACCCCGACTTCTGCACCCGGCTGCTGGAAGCCAAAACCCCGGATGAGTTCCTGCAGGTCATTGCCGACCGGGAGACCCCCACGGCCGCAGATCCCCCACCCGCGAAGGAACAGCAAGGGGAACAGGGGCCCTGTACCGTGCTGGCGGTGACCGCCTGCCCCATGGGGGTGGCCCACACCTTTATGGCGGCGGAGGCCCTGGAACGGCATGCGGCGGCCATGGGCATTTCCATCAAGGTGGAGACCAACGGCGCCGACGGTCCCCGCAACGTGCTGACCTCCGAGGAGATCGCCGCGGCCAGCTGCATCGTGGTGGCCGCTGACCGCACGGTGGACCTGAACCGGTTCACCGGCAAGCCGGTGCTCATTGTGCCGGTGGCGGAGGCGCTGCGCCAGCCGGAGGCGCTGCTGCGGCGGGCCATTTCCGGCGGCGTGCCGGTGATGAATCCCGGCGGACGGGAGGAGGACAGCTTCTTCCCGCCCCTGACCGCCACCCGGGAGGGGCTGCGTGACCGGGGGCGCCATGTGTACGCCCATTTGATGAACGGCATCAACCACATGATCCCCTTTGTCACGGGGGGCGGCATCCTGATTGCTCTGGGGTATTTTCTGGACCGGGCCAATGTGGGGGATCTCACCTTCGGCAGCGGCACCTCCCTGTCCTGGCTGGTCACCCAGGTGGGACAGTTCACCTTCCGGATGATGTACCCCATTATGGCCGGGTTTGTGGGCAGCGCCATGGCCGGTCCCGCCGCCCTGCTGCCCGGTATGATGGGGGGATACCTTGCATATCTGGGCATGACCATCGGGCCGGAAGCCGACTGGATCTCCTCCGGATTCTGGGGAGCCATCCTGGCCGGATTTGTGTCCGGCTGGCTGATCCGGGGCCTGCGCAAGCTGTTCAGCCGCTTTCCTTCCGGTCTGGACCCCCTGAAAACCACCCTGCTGTATCCGGTTCTGGGGCTAACCATCATGTCTTTGTTCATGGTGGTGCTCATCAACCCGCCCCTGGGGCACTTCAACAACTGGCTGTATCAATGCCTGGAATCCATGCGGGGAGGCAGCGGTATGGTGCTGGGGGCCGTGCTGGGCGGCATGATGGCCGTGGATTTCGGTGGTCCCGTCAACAAGGCAGCCTACCTTTTCGGCACCGTCACCCTGGGCGCCGGGCAGGAACGGTTCATGGCTGCCGCCATGCTGGGCGGCATGGTTCCGCCCCTGGGCGTGGCCCTGGCCTGCAGCCTCTTTCCCCGCCGGTTCAACAAGGCGGAACGCCATTCCGCCCTGATGAACTATCTGCTGGGGGCTTCCTTCGTCACCGAAGGTGCCCTTCCCTTTGCTTTGCGGGACCCCTTGCGGGTGATCCCCAGCTGCATGGCGGGGTCGGCACTGGCCGGTGCCCTGTCCATGCTGTTCGGCTGCGGGGTCCCGGCCCCTCACGGCGGGCTCTACCTGCTGCCGCTGGCCGAACGTCCTCTGCTCCTGCTGGGTTCCCTGGTTCTGGGCTCGGTGCTGACCGCCGGACTTCTGGCCCTTCTGAAACGTCCCGTGCCTGAGGACGAATAAGATAAAAAACCACCCCCGCTGCGGGCTCTGTGCCCGGCGGGGGTGGTTTTTTCACGCAAAAGACAAATCAGGCAAGGGGAATATAGCTCAGAGTCCCCTGCTCACTGACCAGCGGCGTCTGCACGCCGGCGGCTTCGCAGAGGGCGGCTTCCAACGCCTGCCAGTCGGCTTCCTCATAGCCGTCCCGGTCCAGGTAGATGCCCGCAAACCCCTGGGCCTGCAGTTCCGCCACCATGGCGGCGGGATCCAGCTCGCTGGTGGCCTTGTTCCAGGTGTCGTTCTCGCTGCCCACCGGCGCGCCGTAGCTCCAGCGCAGGGTGTCCGAATGCAGGGTTCCCCGGTAGAGGGTATAGTCGGCCATCTTGTGCTGGTTCCCATTCTCGAAGGATTTCATATAGGGCAGCTGGTAGACCATGGCGTCCGCTCCGGACGTTTCCTCAATGCTCTGCACAAAGGCGGCGTCGCTGGCCCAGGTGGCCTGGATCTCCCCATATTCCGGCCGGAAGAACCCCTGCTGTTCCCCGTAGGCGTAAGCGAACAGCACCGCCATCCCCACCGCGGCCACCGCCTGTTTTTTCCCATGCAGGCGGTGCAGCAGTTCCTGGGCACACAGAGCCACGGCCAGGATGCAGAGAAAGGCGATATAAGGGCTGATACGGGTATGGCCCCGGATCATGCGCACCGCCACCGTGACCAATGCGCCGAAGCCGGAGATGGTCCCCAGCAGCACCGCCCCCAGATTCAACCGGGCCAGCAGCCACAACCGCCCGGACAGATCCGGCTTGCGGGCCAGGTGAAGGCCGGTGAACAGCAGCAGTACCAGCAGCAGGAAGCCGATGACGCCCAGGATGCCCAGATATCCCATGCTGTTTTCATTGAACATGATGCCCTCGTCCTTGGCCAGGGTATCCCTGTATTTGGTGATCAGCGCCTCCACCTTGCCGATGCCGTATCCGTGGGGGGAAAGGAGCAGGCTGCTGATCCGCATGCCGTAGATATCACCGCCGATGGTGCCCCGGACAGCCCCCTGGGTGACCGAGGAACCGCTGCCCACCAGCATGCCGATGACCGCCGGCACAAAGGCCACCACTTCCCAGAACGCAATTTCCGCCACGGTAATCACCGGCGTCACGATCGCCCGGAAGCTCCGTTCCCGCAGCAGCAGGCACAGCGCCGTGACACACAGCAGGAAACAGCCGTAAAAGGGATAGTAGATCATCCCGTTGTTGGCGATCATCCAGGCAAACACCAGGGAAAGCCAGTTCCGTCTGTACCGGAAAAAGCCCTTTCCCGGCCGGTTGAACCGCTCATCCTCCACACACCAGAAGCACAGCAGCACCACCAGCGGGATGCACTCGCAGGCTGCCAGGCCCATATGTCCCGCCAGGCGCTGCTGCACATAGGGGCACAGCCCGAAGGTCACCGCCCCCGCCGCCGACACCGCGCCCCCCAGCGAGAGGGCACGGAACACACAGTAGGCGCTCAGGGTAACCACCGGCGGGATCACCAGCACATACAGATTGAACACCAGGGCAAAGTTTTGGGTGAACAGGCCGCAGAACCGGATGAACAAGGTGTACAGCATGCTGTAGTTGGCCTGAAAGGGGGATCCCGGCTCATAGAAGGGCCAGCCGTTGAGGCCTCCGCCCCGGAGCAGTTCCTTCACCCCCTGCACACCGGACACACCGTCCCCGCCATAGAGCACCGGCACCGACCAGTCGATCTGCCACAGCCCGAAGGTCAGGTACTCGGTGAGCAGGCAGGCGGCCAGCGCCACCGCCAGCCACAGGATGTAATTCAATTTCTTGTTGTTCCGCAAGGTCATTGCCATCATGTTTCTCCCTTGTATCTTTCGGTGAGACTAAACCTTGTACAAACCTGCAAAAGTCCCGTGCCGGTCTGCCCGGCGCGGGACCGAATGAATCAGCTCAGCGGGATATAGCTCAGGGTTCCCAGATCACTGACCAGAGGTGCCTCGGTTCCGGCGGCTTCACACAGAGCCGCCTCCAGGGCCTGCCAGTCGGCTTCCTCATAGCCGTCCCGGTCCAGATAGATTCCCGCGAACCCCTGGGCCCGCAGTTCCGCCACCATGGCGGCGGGGTCCAGCTCGCTGGTGGCCTTGTTCCAGGTATCGTTTTCACTGCCCACCGGCGCGCCGTAGCTCCAGCGCAGGGTGTCCGAATGCAGGACTCCCCGCAAAAGGGTGTAATCCTCCATCTTGTTCACCGAACCGTTCTCGAAGGATTTCATATAGGGCAGCTGGTAGACCATGGCGTCCGCCCCGGACGTTTCCTCAATGCTCTGCACAAAGGCTTCGTCGCTGGCCCAGACGGTCTGGACCCCGGCATAGTTGGGGTGGAAAAATCCCTGCTGCTCCCAGTAGGCATAGGCGAAGAACACGGCCATCCCCACTGCGGCCACCGCCCGTTTTTTCCCCCGCAGGCGGTGCAGCAGCTCCTGGGCACACAGAGCCACGGCCAGAATACAGAGAAAGGCGATGTACGGACTGATGCGGGTGTGGCCCCGGATCATGCGCACAAAGATGGTGATAATGGCTCCGAACCCGGAAATGGTGGCCAGCAGCAGGGCCCACACATGCAGGCGTGCCAGGAACCACAGGCGGTCCGCCGTTTTGCCGCTGCCGTGCCAGGCTTTGCCCCACAGCAACAGCACCACCAGCAGGAAAAAGCCTACCACCCCGATCATGCCCAGGTAGCCCGAGGCATTCTCGTTATACATGAGCCCTTCCTCGTTGGCCAGGGAGGTACGATACCCGTTGATGAACCGTGCGCCCCGTTCCAGGCCGAACCCGTTGGGGGAAAGAAGCAGGCTGCTGATGCGCAGACCGTAAATATCCCCGCCGGTCTGGCCGCGCACGGCGCCGGAGGTCACCGAGGAACCGCTGCCCACCAGCATGCCGATAACTGCCGGCACAAAGGCCACCACTTCCCAGAACGCGATTTCCGCCACGGTAATCACCGGCGTCACGATTGCCCGGAAGCTGCGTGCCCGCAGCAGCAGGCACAGCGCCGTGACGCACAGCAGAAAACAGCCATAAAAGGGGTAGTAGATCATCCCGTTGTTGGCGATCATCCAGGCAAACACCAGGGAAAGCCAGTTCCGTCTGTACCGGAAAAAGCCCTTTCCCGGCCGGTTGAACCGCTCATCCTCCACACACCAGAAGCACAGCAGCACCACCAGCGGGATGCACTCGCAGGCTGCCAGGCCCATATGTCCCGCCAGGCGCTGCTGCACGTAGGGGCACAGACCGAAGGTCACCGCCCCCGCCGCCGACACCACGCCACCCAGCGAGAGGGCACGGAACACACAGTAGGCGCTCAGGGTGACCACCGGCGGGATCACCAGCACATACAGATTGAACACCAGGGCAAAGTTTTGGGTGAACAGTCCGCAGAACCGGATGAACAGGGTGTACAGCATGCTGTAATTGGCCTGAAAGGGGGATTCCGGCTCATAGAAGGGCCAGCCGTTGAGGCCCCCGCCCCGGAGCAGTTCCTTCACCCCCTGCACACCGGTGGCGCCGTCCCCGCCGTAGAGCACCGGCACCGACCAGTCGATCTGCCACAGTTCAAAGGCCAGGTACTCGGTGAGCAGGCAGGCGGCCAGCGCCACCACCAGCCACAGGATCGTATCGGCGACCTTGTTTTTGCCGCACAAGCTCTGCTGCATCAGGCCTTTCCTCCGTTCTCCTCCTCAAAGTTCAGCCGCTCTTCCTCCACCACCAGGGGCCGGTTCATAATGCGGGTGTTCATGGCCATGATGTACTCGCCCAGAAAACCCAGAAAAGCCAGCTGCACGCCGCCCATAAAGAAAACGGCGATCATGGTGGGGGCATATCCGGCGGCAAAGCTCTGCCAGGCCACCAGCTTGGCAATGAGGAAAAACAGCCCGAAACAGAAGCTGATGAAGGCTACCCCGAAGCCGAAGAACTCGGCCACACGCATGCCCACCTTGGTATAGCTGGTAAAGCTGAGCATGGCCGCGTCAAACAGGCTGTACCAGTTGTTGTGGGTCTTGCCGGCCCGGCGGCGGGGCTGTTCGTACTCGATCTCCTTGCGCTCGGGGCCCAGTTCGGCCACGATCCCTCGGATGAAGGGGGTGGGGTCGTGCAGGTCCCGCAGGGTCTGGATGAAACTGCGGTCATACAGCCCGAAACCGGTGAACTGCTCGATCATCTCCACGCTGGACATCTTGCGGATGGTCTTGTAATAGCATCCGCGCAGGAAATAGACCAGACCGTTTTCCTTGCTCTTGGTCTTTTTGCCGATGACGATCTTGTATCCCTTTTCCCATTCGGCCACAAACTGGGGGATCATCTCCACCGGGTCCTGGAAGTCGGCGCAGATGGTGATGGTGCAGTCCCCGCTGGTGTGGATCATGCCATAGTAGGGGCTGTTGAACTGGCCGAAATTCTTGGAGTTGAAGATGGCCCGCACATGCTTGTCCTGGGCACAGATTTCCCGGATGATGGCCCGGGTCCGGTCCTGACTCTTGTTGTCGATGAAGAGGATCTCGTAGTCGTACTGGGGCAGGCTCTTCTGCAGCTCGTCCCGCACCGCCTCATAGATGGGGCGGGCGTTTTCCTCCTCATTGTAGGTCGGGATCATCACCGAGATCACTTTTTTAGCCATGGTTATCCTTCCTCACCCATTCAATGGTTTTGCGGATTCCTTCCGGAAATCCGGTTTTCGGCACAAAGCCGGCGTCCCGCGTCAGGGGGCCAATGTCCGCCTGCAGGTGCATGACCTGTAGGGGGCCGTAGGGCACCTGCCCGAAGCCCAGAGGCAGCGCCGGGTCGATGGCATCCCGCAGGGCCAGGATGTACTCTTTCAGAGGTTTTGCCTGTCCGCTGCCCAGGGGATAGACGGCGCCGTTTTTGCCGCTGCGGGCCATGCAATAGAAAGCCTCGGCGGCGTCGGCGGAATACAGGTAATCCCACCGCTGTTCCCCCCTGGTCAGAGGCGGGCACTGCCCGGCCAGAAGGGCTCGGATGGTACCGGAGATCATGGTGGCAGGTCCATCGTGAGGGCCGTACACCGAGAGCACCCGGGCCCACACATGATCCACCCCGAGAGCGGCAGCCTCCTTCCGGCTCATGAGCCCGGCGCACAGCTTGGCCATGCCGTAGCCGTTTTCCGGGTTGGTGGGGGTATCCGGCTCCAGCAGCCCTTCCACCCGGCCGTATTCCGCCTGGCTGCCCGCCCCCACAAAGACTGTACAGCCCAGGGCGGCGGCGGCCCGCACCGCGTCGATGGTGTAGCGGATGTTGTCGATCTGAGCGGGCATGTCGTTGCGCCCGGCCCCGATGGTGTGGGCCCAGGCGAAGTGGAAGAAGGCGTCCGCCTGTCCCACCTTGCCGGGCAGGGAGGCATAGTCGGCGGCGTCGCAGTCCACCTTGTGGAGCTTCTCACTTACCGGCAGGGCCGCGGCCCGGGGGCTGCCCGGACGGCAGACGGCATAGACGGTGAGGCCGTGGTCCAGAAGGCATTGGCATACCGCCGTGCCGATGGCCCCGGTGGGACCGGTGACCACGGCGGTTTTCAGGGTACGTTCCATGGCAGCGGCCTCCTTATTCTTCCGGCATCAGGGGGATGAACATATTCCGCTCCAGTTCCTCCCGGGGCAGGAAGGGGGCCAGGTCCTCCAGCGGCGGGCTGACCAGGGTGCCGTCGGGCAGGCGTTTGGTGCTGCTCTTGGGTTCCCATACCTGCTTGGTATCGGTGAAGATCTCGCAGAACACCGCGCCGTCCATGGCCAGGGCCTTGTCCACGGCCGCCTTCATCTCGGCGTTGGAGTGGGCGCACAGATAGGGATAGCCGAAGGCCTGGGCCAGCTTGGCGTATTCAGGGAAGGAAAGATCCCCGGATTCCGGCCCGATGCCGATCTTGCAGTGGTCCTTGAAGAGGTTGTTCTGGGTCAGGCGGATGGAGTGGTACCCCTGGTTGTTGATGAGGAAGATCTTGATGGGCAGGCGGTTGGTCAGGATGGTCTGCAGTTCCTGCAGGTTCATCATGATGGAGCCATCCCCTTCCAGGCAGATGGTGGTGCGGCGTCCCCCGCCGATGCAGGTGCCGATGGCGGCGGGCAGGCCGTAGCCCATGCTGGCCACGGCGCTGTTGTTGGCCATGCGGCTGCCCTTCTGGATCACATAGGCCTGGTTGCCCACCACACAGCAGGCGCCGTTGGACACGGCGGTGAGGCTGTTTTCAGGCAGGCGGCTGCTCAGGTACCGCACAAAGGCATAGACGTTGGCGGTCTCGCCGTTTTCTTCCCACTGGCGGGGCAGCACGGCGGGATAGTCCCGCTTCCAGCGGCGGCAGGTCTCCAGCCAGGCGTCCTGTTTGCACACCGGAGCCAGGGACGTGGCGGCGGCGTCCAGTTTTCCCAGGAAATCCGCCGCATCTGCCCAGACGGGCATCTCCACATGGAGGGTGGGCTTTTTCAGCTCTGCCGCATCAATGTCCACCATGATGACCTTGGCCGCCCGGGCCCAGGTTTTCCAGTTATAACCCACCTGGCGAATGGAGATGCGGGTGCCCACGGCCAGGATCAGGTCGGCATTCTGAATGGCCCAGTTGCCGGGGCGGTCGCCCATATTGCCCGCCCGGCCGCAGTACAGGGGATTATCGTCCTCGATGAGGTCCACCGCGTTCCAGTAGGTCACGATGGGAATGTTCAGTTTTTCCGCCACCGAGCGGAAGGTATCGTACGCCCCGGACAGCCGGATGCCGTATCCGGCGTGGAACACCGGGCGCTGGGCCTTGGAAATCAGGTCCAGCACCTGCTGAATGGTGGCATCCTCCACCGGCGGGGGCAGCTGGGCGTCGTCCTCGGCAGGGTCGTAGCCTTCCAGGGTATCGGTCTCGATGTAACCGCCCTGGAAGTTCACCGGGATGTCCACCCATACCGGGCCGGGACGGCCGGTGGTGGCCAGATGCCAGGCTTTTTCCAGGATATAGCGGATGCGGGTGGGGTCCTCCACCATGACGGCATACTTGGTCATGGGGGTGACCGACTTCACAATGTCATATTCCTGGTCGCCGACGGCTCGCAGGGGCAGGCCATCGGTAAACTGCATGGCATACCGGGCGGTGGTATCGTACCGCACCTGGCCGGAGACCACAAACATGGGGATGGAGTCCAACCAGCCCCCCAGCACGCCGGTGAGGGCGTTGGTCCCGCCGGGGCCGGTGGTGACGCAGACCGCCGCAATGCGGTTGTCCAGCCGGGCATAGGCCTCCGCCGCCATGGCGCAGGCCTGTTCATGGTGGTTATAGGTCACATGCAGCCCGGGATGGTGCCCGAAAGCATCGTTCAGGTGCATGGCACCGCCGCCCACCACCGAGAATACATCGGTGACGCCGTGGGCACAAAGGAAATCAGCCACATAATCGGCCAGACGCTGTTTCATGGGTAGCCTCCCTCTTTTTGTGAGCCCCGATGGCTCAGAACACAATGTCCTGAGCGGGGGCCGTGCACAGTTTTCGGTCTGCCTTGATTACATAGTGACGGTAATACGCCATAAAGATGGAAAAGAACCAGGAACGCGGCACCACCCGGTACAAAATGCGCTCCAGCCGAAACACCAGGTCGTTGCGGGGCTCTTGCCGCTCGTAGTCTTTCCAGGGTGAAAGGGCCAGATAATGATCAAACCGTTCCTTGTGGGGATGCAGCGTGTTGCTATTCCAGGGACTTTCCCCCAAGAAACGCATGAAATGCAGCACCGCCGTATTCTGCCGTGCCGCCTCAATTTCCGCGGCGGAGTAGTAGGCCTTTTCTCCGTACCGCTTCACAAACAGGCGGTCGGGATAGATGGTGTGGATATAGGTAAAATCGTACTTCAGGTCCAGCTTTGTGATCTGGTTTTTCAGCACGATGTTCAGCAGGTCCTGGTCCGCCGCAAAAAAGGCGCCGCGCACATCCCGGGCATAAGCCGTGATGCGTTCCAGGCAGCGCTGCTGTTTCCAGGCCGCCACATCGAACAGGATGGTACCGCCGCAGTAGTAGGCTTCCTCCCTGGCAAAGCCGTAGATGTCCTTGAAGGCCAGACTCAGCCCGTCCCGGGCCATGGCCACGGCGTTGCCCTGCATATCAAAGTCCATCAGGGCGGACAGGCTGCCTTCCACCAGAAGGTCACTGTCCAGGTAAAAGATCTTGCCCACCGTGTCCGGCAGCATTTCCACCGCAAACAGCTTGAGGTAGGTGGCATAAGAGCCCCGGTATTTGGGCAGGCCCATGCCTTCCACCTGCCGGACAATGTCCTCCGCAGGGATAAAGCACACCCGGCGGCCGTACTGCCGCGCCATCTCGGCATACTGGTCCTTGCTGGACTGTTCCAGCCCCATATCGATCATATATACACAGATGTCCTCGGCATCCCGGTTGTTCTCAAACAGGGAGAGGATAGAAACACCGCCGAACACGGCATAGTTGTTGTCATGCTGGTACAGCACATTCAATACTGACATGGAAAACGCTCCTTTACCTTTCCCCGCGCCGATGACTGCCCATCCACAGCGCCGGCATCAGAAGCCCCACACGGTCCAGACACATCATGGCCCAGACCCCGCGCTTTCCGTAACTGCGGTCATAGTTGGGGGCAAACAGCCGGATCTTGGGGCACCAGGCATACCGGGGATACCGCTTTATCAGGGCATCATGCAGACCGCCGGCATACGCCCGGAATTCCTGGTAGCTGTCTGCCGCTTTGGCCACCGTCAGCAGGGCCTGACAGTAAAATTTGATGACCTGGTATTCCAGCACCTGTCGGGCATCCTGGTCTTCCACCTTGCCGGACAGTTCCCAGGTGAATTCCAGCACCTGCAGGAAGTTCTTGCCCGGGTTCCAGCGTCCGTTCAGGGTCAGCACGGTGGTGGCGTTATCCCCGTGGGCACAGTTGTAGAACACGGGTTTGCGCACAAATGCTGCATCCTTGCAGTAGAGGTTATAAGTCTGGATGAAGTAATAGTCGTCGGACAGAAAATCCCGGGGTTCCCGGAAATCATGATCCCGGAACACCTGGGTCCTGTACAGGCATCCGTGCCACAGGGTGTGCATCCACTTGCTGGACGGGTCAGCCACATCCAGGCGCCGTACCTCGTTGCCGTCCTTGTCCGTGAGCACCACTTCCCCGATGATGCGGTCAGCACCGGTGCGTCTGGCTTCCGCCGCCAGGGTTTCCAGACAGTCGTCGGCCATCCAGTCATCGGCATCGCAGAGCATCACGTAGGTGCCCCGGGCATTTTGCTGGATGCGTTTCTTGTTGGCAACAACCCCGCCATTCTCTCCCTGCACCAGACGTATATCCATCTCCGGGTTGTCCCGGATGAAAGACTGGATCACCGCCACCGAATCGTCGGTGGAACCGTCATCGCAGTACAGCACCTCATAATCCTTGAATTCCTGGCGCTTGATGGCCTCAAAGGCCCGGGGCAGGAACCGGGCATAGTTGTAGCTGGCAATCCCGACGGTAATAAAAGGTTCTGTTCCCATAATATTCTCCTGTATATCCATACAAACTCCAGCGATCAGCGGCCATTCCTGACTATCTTGCGCACAAAGACCACCGCCTGCACCACTACCTGCAGCAGATAAGCCGCCGTCAGCACATAGGCCGCCCCTTGGATGCCTTGCCTTCTGACCAACACATCTGAAAGCGCTGCCGTGACCGCCAGGGCCCCAACGGCTCCTGCCGCCACTGCCTGGTTGCTGCCGACCGCAATCAGAAGGCCGTTTCCGCAGGAAGTGAGCGCATTGATGCCGGTGGCCAGGATAGCCCAGTACAAAAGACCATAATACTGCAGAATTTCCGGTCCGAAGACCAGTTTCATGACAAAGCGTCCGGCCACCAGCGCCGCCAGTTCCGCCAGCACCACAAACCCGATCGTAAAGCCGTACGTCTGTCCGACCAGGCTCAACAGCTCCTGGCGCTTTTTTTCATTCCATGCCTTTGCCATTTTGGGGACCAGGGCGATGATAATGGCCGGGACCAGGGTGGTAATCAGCACCGTTGGCGTAAAAATGGAAGAGAAATACCCCAGCTGCTCGGTACCGGCCAGCTTTTGGATGGAACGGCGGGGCAAGGCGGTTGTTATGACCGGGAAGATGTTGGACAGCATCAAAGCAAAGCACACCTTCAGCAGCCGGAGAGAGGCCCTGAAATCTACTGCCTTCCACCGTTCCATTGTCTCGACCCGGCAGAAACTCCGCCAGTCATAGAAAATGGTCAGAAGCAAGGTGGCCAGGGCCATTACACCCATAGAGACCAGCAGGTTCTGCACGAGCAGATAGGTCCCCACAAATGCCAGAAAGCACACCGTACCGCGGATGGTATTGGAATATCCGTTGATGTACAGCCGGTCATGCAGCTGCAGCGCCCCCAACAGGGTATCGCTGATGACATTCACATTGCTGTACAAAAGGTACAGCAGAATGGCCCAGCGCTCTGCCGCCGAATACCCGCCGGCCACGGCCAGATATCCTCCGCAGGCCACCACCGACACAAAAGCCGTCATCATGCGGGCCAACAGATACTGGCTCTGGGAATACCGGCCATTCACGTCGGAGATCTGGTAATTTCGCAGCCCGTAATTGGCAAAGAAGCTGAACACATTGGATACGGTCATGGCAAGAGAGAAAATCCCGGCGTCCTCATAGCCCGACATCCGGACGATCAGCACGGAGATCAGCCATTGCCCGAACATCAGCACAATGGAACCGATAGAATTGATGGCCGCCTGCCTTCTGTAATCCATAAGAAATCCTTTTTCTGATAGGGAATACGATAATTACGCCTGTGCCGCTTCCAGAATGACCCGGGCCATATAGTCGATCATATCGTCGGTCATGCCGGGATAGACACCCACCCAGAAGGTGTTGTTCATGATGAAATCGGTGTTGGTCAGGTCCCCCACCACACGGTAAGCGTCGGTGCCGCGGATCTGGTCGAAGCAGGGATGCTTGATCAGGTTGCCGCTGAACAAAAGACGGGTCTGGACGTTCTTGGACTCGATATACCGGGTCATGGCGTTGCGGTCCAGGCCGCTTTCCGGCCGCACCGAGATCAGGAAGCCGAACCAGGAAGGCCGGCTGTTGGCTGCCGGTTCGGGCAGGATCAGCTTGTCCGCAGCCGGTTCCAGCGCCGCCCGCAGACGGTCCCAGTTGTGGCGGCGGCGCTCGATGAAGGAGGGGAACTTTTTCAGCTGCTCACAGCCGATGGCCGCCTGCATATCGGTGACCTTGAGGTTGTAACCGAAATGGCTGTACACATACTTGTGATCGTAGCCGAAGGGCAGCTCCCCGTACTGGCCGTCAAACCGATGGCCGCAGAAGTTGTCGTGGCCGGAAGGGCACACGCAGTCCCGGCCCCAGTCCCGGTAGCTCTTGATCAGCCGGTTGAGCAGAGGGTTGCTGGTGTAGACGCAGCCGCCCTCGCCCATGGTCATGTGGTGGGGCGGGTAGAAGCTGGAGGTGCCGATGTCCCCCCAGGTGCCGGTGAACCGGGTCTCCCCGTTGATGGTGTACTGGGTGCCCAGGGCATCGCAGTTGTCCTCCACCAGCCAGAGGTTGTGCTTGTCACAGAAGGCCTTGACCGCTCTCAGGTCAAAGGGATTGCCCAGGGTATGGGCGATCATCACCGCCTTGGTCCTGGGGGAAAGGGCGGCTTCCAGTTTGGACACATCGATGTTGTACTGGGGCACGGTCACGTCCACAAACACCGGCACCGCACCATACTGCAGCGCCGGGGTGACGGTGGTGGGGAACCCGCAGGCCACCGTGATGATCTCGTCCCCCTTCCTGATCTGGCGGTCCCCCAGTTCGGGGGCAGTCAGGGCCATGAAGGCGATGAGGTTGGCGGAAGAGCCGCTGTTGACCAGGTTGGCAAAGCGCACCCCGATCCACTGGGCAAACTTCTTTTCAAATTCATCGGCGAACCGGCCGGTGGTCAGCCAGAAATCCAGCGCCGCGTCGGTGAGGGCGCACATCTCCTTCTCATCAAACACACGGGACGCATAGGTGATGCGGTCCCCGGGTTTGAACGCCTCTTTCTTTTCCTTGAAGTCGTGGTAATACTGCGCCACCATCTCCTTGATCTGTTCACGGGCTTCGGCTTCACTGGACCAGGTTTTCTCCATGGTGTCCTCCTTGTTTGTCAAACATCCGTGTTCCGCATCACGCCGCGGCGGAACTTTCCCGCGGCCACAGGCTGATGCGGCGGGAGACAATGTTCTCCCCTTCCAAAGTTACAAAATAGTCGCCGTTCTCGTCCGGTTCGGTACGGGGCAGGTCGGCAATACAAACCTCCTGCCAGTTCTCGCTGCCGTCCGCCCCCACGGTGATATAACTCAGGGTCGCGTCCGCCGGGACTTCCCTGCCCCGGATGTAGATCTTGACGCTGTCGGCGTACCGGGTCATCACATCGGTCACGTGGGCCAGCCAGGCCACATCGTATCCCTCATAATCCCTGATATAACACAGAAAATAAATGTCCTCCCCGTTGGGCTGGGGGTCTTTTTCCCAGCTGTCCACATGGTAGGCATTGCGGCGCACTCCGCCATACCGCCGGAAGAAGGCTTCCTGGGCCCCCTTGTCACTGCCCCAGACGTTGAATTTACACACCAGGGGCGACGTTTCGGGCACATCCTCCGCCAGTCCGGCCTCCACGCTGTCGCAGAGAAATTCGTAGGTATCCCGGGCTCCGTTGTCGTACTGCTGCCGGGTACAGGCCCGCTGGTAGGCGCCGCAGGCCGTCAGGCCCACCACGACCACCACTGCCAGCACCGGGGGCAGCCACCAGGGACCGCGCCGGGCCAGCTGAAACAGTACCGCCAGAAGGGTCAGCAGCATCACGGCTACCCCGAAGGATTCCACCGCCGCCGGGATGTATGCCTCGGTCCAGCTGACCCAGATCTCCTGATACTTGGAGGACAGCCCGATCAGCAGGGCCGGTCCCGCCAGCATCACCGCGCCCATGGCGAACAGGCAGAAAGCCTGCCGCCGGGAAAGGCGGACCCACCCCAGGCAGAGCACCGCCGCACACACCGCCGCCAGCAGCAGGGGCCAGAACACATCCCCCGCCGTGATCGATGTGGGGTGGTAGTCGGCAAACAGAATGGGGTTGAGGGGAAATGCCGCCGACATCTGCTGCACCCAGGTGCGCAGTGCCGCCGGAACGTCCAGAGAAGGCTGCACACCGTTATAGCCGCCACCCGACGCATTCAGCCGGGCACTCATCACATAATAGAACAGTGCCACCAGTTCCCCGGCCAGACAGGGCAGCCCCAGGCACACAGCCCGCAGAAATTTGGGTTCCAGCAGCAGGGCCAGAAAGCCCAGCATAAAAATATAGGTATATCCCAGCTCGTAGGTCCCGCAGGTCCAGAAGGTGCAAAGTCCGGCCAGAAGAGCCCACCGCCGGTGGCCCGTATGATGCAGGGCCACCATGCACAGCCCGGCCAGCAGGGCCGGGAACAGCGCCATCTGGGGCAGTGCCTCATAACTGTACATGGCGTTGGTGGAGTAGTCGCTCCAAAGGCAGATCATCAGCGGCGTCAGCGCAAAGAGGGCCTTGCCCAGATGCTTGCCGCCGGTGGCCTTGCTCACAAGCAGCCCTGCCAGTGCCGCGTCCACCAGCGTGTGGCCGATGATGAACAGGCGGTACCGGTCAATGCTTCCCTTGAACCAGAACCGCACCGTGATGGGCAGGCTGGAAAAAGGGAAAAAGCGGCTGTTTTGCAGCGTGAGGGCCTTTCCTATATCGGTCAGTTCCCGCTGCAGAAGGGCAATCGCCGAAGTGCCGGTCAGCTCGATATAGGAATTCAGGTTGTTGATCTGGTCATCGCCGCCCAGGGGCGCCAGCAGGGTCACCCGCAGGTACCCCACCGCTGCAACCAGTGCCACAGCTCCCAGCACCCACCAGAACCAGCGGACGGTGTGCAGGCGTTTTGCCCAGCGGTTGTATTGATATTCCAAAAGATCCCTTCCCCGTGTGTTGATGGGCGCTCAATCCTGCCGCAAAAACGCCGCGATCTCCGCGTCCATTTCCGCCGGAATATTCCCGCCGGCCAGCCAGACCTTGCCGAAGCGGCAGGTCATCTCCATACACTCTTCGATATGCCAGCGGGGACGCCAGCCGAAGGTGGCCTTCACCAGGCTGCAGTCCAACTTGAGGAAGTTGGCTTCATGAGGCGCGTTGGCCTCGGCCCGGTTCTCCCATTTGGCTTCCGGGCCCCAGCAGCGGCAGAACAGATCCACCAGGTCCCCGGTGGTCACACAGTCGCAGTCATCCGGCCCTACATTATAATACCCTGCCACAGAGGGGTCCTCATACTGGGCCTGGGCGATCATCAGATACACCGCCAGCGGTTCCAGGACATGCTGATAGGGGCGGGTCGAATAGGGGTTGCGCACCCCGATCGTCTCGCCCTTGGCCATGGCACGGATGCAGTCCGGAATAATGCGGTCATTGGCAAAGTCCCCGCCGCCGATCACATTGCCGGCCCGGGCGGTGGATACCGCCACCCCCATGCCGTCCAGAAAGCTGCACTTGTAGCTGTGGGTCACCAGTTCCGAACAGCTCTTGCTGTTGGAGTAGGGATCGTACCCGTCCAGGGGTTCGTTTTCCCGGTACCCCCAATGCCATTCTTTGTTCTGATAAACCTTATCAGTCGTGATATTCACGACTGACCGCGGGGGTTCCCCCGCGGTGCGCACACACTCCAGCAGATTGACGGTGCCCATCACGTTGGTCTCGTAGGTGTAGCGGGGGTCCTTGTAGCTGTCCCGCACAATGGGCTGTGCCGCCAGATGGAGCACTATTTCCGGTTTTGCGGCGTCAAAAGCCGCTTTCAGGGTTGCCATGTCCCGGATATCCCCGATGACGCTGGTCATCTTTCCCTCCAGGCCGGCCAGATCAAACAGGGCCGGGTCGGTGGGCGGGTTCAGACTGTACCCGGTGACGATCGCCCCGGCGCCGGTGAGCATCCGGCACAGCCAGGTCCCCTTGAATCCGGTATGCCCGGTCACAAAGACCCGCTTGCCGCGAAAGAATTCCAGATCCAGCATCAGTCGTTCCACACTTTCCAGGGCGCTTTGCCTTCCGCCCACAGTTTTTCCAGCTGGTTTTTGTCCCGCACCGTGTCCATACATTTCCAGAAGCCCGTATGGCACCGACTCTGCAGCTGACCGCGGGCCGCCAGAGTTTCCAGCGGTTTCTTTTCCAGAACCGTCTCATCACCTTCGATCACGTCAAAGATCTCGGGGTTGCAGACCATGAAGCCGATGTTGATCATGCTGCCGTCCATCTCCTGCTTTTCCCGGAAGCCGGTGACAAGACCGTTTTCATCCACATCCAGCACGCCGAACTGCTGTCCCACGTTGTAGCTGGACATGGTCACCGCCTTGCCGTGGGCACGGTGGAATTGTTCCAGCTCATTCAGATTGATGTTGGACACACCGTCCCCGTAGGTCAGCATGAAGGGTTCCTCCCCCACATAGGGGCGGATACGTTTGATGCGCCCGCCGGTCATGGTGTTGAGACCGGTGTCCACCACCGTCACCTTCCAGGGTTCGGCGTGGGAGTTCAGCACCTGCATGGAGTTGGTGGCAAGATCAAAGGATACATCCGCATTGTGCAGATAATAGTCGAAGAAATACTGCTTGATCACATCCTGCTTGTACCCGGCGCAAATGATGAAATCGGTGTACCCGTAATGGGCATATCCTTTCATAATATGCCAAAGGATCGGTTTGCCGCCGATCTCCACCATGGGTTTGGGCTTGAGGACGCTTTCTTCACTGATGCGCGTTCCGAACCCGCCGGCAAGGATTACTACTTTCATACTGTCACCTACCTGCATTGCATGCTTATTTTTGATTTTAGCATATTCAGCCGATTTTGACAATGTGTATACCAGACGATCTTTCTTACTTCCCAAAGTTATACCTTTTGAGATTACCGGATAGTGTTATACGTACAGTCTTGTAAAACCTAAATTTTTCCGCTATAATTGGGAAAAATCATTGCTCCGGTATTTGTCTTTCATACATGCAGTTCAAATATGCCACAAAGGAACATTTTATGGAAGTTGCAATTAGCGTGATCGTTCCTGTATACCAGGTCTTTGCCTATTTAGATCATTGTGTCCAGAGCTTGCTGGCACAGACTTTTTCCTGTTGGGAATTGATTTTGGTCGATGACGGAAGCACTGACGGCAGCCTGGAGCTATGTCAGAGGTATGCCAAGCTGGATTCCCGCATACAGGTGCTCCATCAAAACAACGCGGGGGTTTCTGCCGCCCGTAACACCGGGCTTGTTGCCGCGCAGGGGCTCTGGATCGCTTTTGTGGATGCAGATGACTGGGTCGAACCAGAATATTTACAAAAACTGTATGAGCGGTGCAGCAGTGCACAGATTTCTCTGTGTGACGTTGACGACGGAGAATCACGTACTCTGGCGGAAGAAACCCTGTCTGTTGAGACCATCCGTACAACACCTTCCCGGTATGCACAGTTGCCCTACATCAACTATGTCTACAACAAACTGTTTTCCCGCAGCCTTCTTTTTCCCGAAGGGCCGCGGTTTGATGTGCACCGCAAACGCGGCGAGGATGCTGCCTTTGTCGCCGCCTGCCTTTTGCGGTGCCGTACCGTAGCGGTCTGCCCGGAAAAGCTGTACCATTACCGCGCCACCCCCGATTCTGCCACCCACCACTTTTACGACGGCGTGTGCCGGGACGAAAAGAAGCTTTTCGGGGAGCAAAACGCGTTTTTCGA
This sequence comes from uncultured Gemmiger sp., assembly GCA_944382785.1. Taxonomy (GTDB): domain Bacteria; phylum Bacillota; class Clostridia; order Oscillospirales; family Ruminococcaceae; genus Gemmiger. Next base: position 36,680 of record CALWNO010000003.1, read on the forward strand.
CACAGCCCGCATGGATGCCACCGAAACAGCCGCTTTTGCCCGCTGGCAGTACGGGAAAATCATTTCGGTGCTGCGGTACATTGCCCGGTATGCGCCGGACAGCAAAACCCGCACCCGGTATATCCGGGAGTTTCTGGCGGAGGGCGACATCTATACCGCCTTTGCAACCCTGCCGGAAGGAATCAGTGGCCGCAGCCTTCTGTATGCCTTTTTGACCAGACGGCACCGTTTTTCTCTGCTGGGAGCAGCTCTTCGTCTGCTGGGGTGAGGGAGGTTTGCCTGCCCGGAGTATTTCGTATCCGTTCCCATAGACAAGGAGTGTTCCCATGAAAGATCTGATTACCGTGGTGGTCCCTGTGTACAACTGCGCGCCCTATTTGGATGCCTGCCTGCAAAGTCTGCAGGCCCAGACCTGGCAGAACTGGGAAGCCATCCTGGTAAACGACGGCAGCACCGACAACAGCCTGAGCATCTGCCAGGCCTACCGGGAAAAGGATTCCCGGTTTTCGGTGTTCCACCAGGAAAACGCCGGGGTCTGTGCCGCCCGGAATCTGGGCATCGACAACGCTTCCGGACAGTATCTTTGCTTTGTGGATGCGGACGACTGGGTGGAGCCCGCCTACCTGGCCACGCTGCGCCAGATCATAGGGGATGCCCAGATGGCCGTCTGCGGCGTGGACTGTGACGACCCGGAGCCGCTGCAAACCGGGATCGTTCTTTTGGACACCATGCGGCACAAGCCTTCTCTGTATGCCAAAAACGTCTATTTGAATTATAGTGTCAACCGTCTGTACTGTACCAACATTTTACATGCCAACCACCTGCGTATGCCCTCCGGCATGAAGCGCGGTGAGGACGTCACATTCCTGGCATCCTATTTTACCTGTTGCCGTTCTGTCGCCGTAACTGAACAGATTCTATACCATTACCGCTCCAACCAGTCTTCTGCCATGCATCGGTTTCAGCCGACGATCTGTGAGGACGAAATGGTGGTCATGCAACGGCAGTATGATTTTTTCCACCCCAACGGCCCCAAAAGCCTGGAGGCCGAGGAGGAAGCGGCTTTTCAGCTCTGGCTCTTCGGCAAAATTCTTTCGATTTTGCGCTACATTTTGCAGTACGCCCCGGATGCAGCGGTGTGCAAAGCCCAGGTCCGCCGCCTGCTGGAGTTTCCTCTGGCCCGGCGCACCATGCTGAACCCGCCCGCCGGTACCGGCAAGAAAGCCGCCCTGGCTGCTCTGCTCTTGCAGCTGCACGCTTGGGATGGGCTGATTCGGGTGCTGAAGAGCATGTAATGTTCTCGCCTTTTATGTTTTCACGCTGCAATTTTACCATTCCTAAAATTTGCCAAAAGACGGCAGCCCATGATGTAGGGACTGCCGTCTTTTTTGCTTTTTCCTGGTCTGGGCTCTGCTTGCTTTCATTGATAGGATGTGTTAAAATTTCAAGTAAGCATGCTGACTCGGCCCCACCATAAAAATGATCAGATTCATGTTGTTTGCGGGCTTTCCGGATTTCATGCTTACGGATATTCTGGGGGGGAGGGCACGCCATGCGGATTTTATATGTCACGGCCTTTGCCTACCCCTACCCGGACGCCAATGTCAAAATTGCCCTGCGCCTGGCAGCGGAGATGAATCGCCGGGGTCATCGGGTGGAACTGCTGGCTCTGGCCAATGATCTGCCGCCGGCCCCTTCCATCCCGCTGAACGGCATCACAGTCCATCTTGCGATCCCAGCCTGGTGCCGCTTGGACACGCTTTTCAAAAAGAATCAGGGGAAACGTGCCAAAAAGGTACGGCACCTTTTGGCCTGTGCCCGGCATCCCGCCTGGGCTCTGGCTTTCGCTTCCCGCAAGGAGCCCAGAGCCGACCGCTTTGTGCAACGTCTGGAACTGCTGCGCCGCATGAAGCAGCTGGCAAAGCAAGGGAGCTGGGACGCCGTTCTCGTGCAGTGTCAGCCCTGTCTTGCCTGGGAACTGGCCCCCCACGCCTTTCACGGGTTGCCGCTGTACCTGCATCAGCTGGACCCCTTTGCGGATAATCTCCATTATCTGCCCTACCCGCGGAAGGTGGCTCTTCGCCGGGAGCGTTTTGTTCTGGATGCCGCAAGCCATATTTTTACCACCCCGCTGCTGGTCGCCGCCGGCGAGCAAGGCGAGTTGGGCGGTTACCTATCCAAAGCGACCGCTGTGGAGTTTCCCTGTCTGGTAGAGCCCTCCGGAGATCGCTGTGCTTCCCCGTTTCCCGCAGACGGAGCTTTGCGCCTGGTCTACACCGGGGTTTTGAACGATGAATACCGCAGCCCTGCCTGGCTGCTGGCACTGTGTGAAAAAGTATGGCAACAGGAGCCGCGGTTCCAGCTGCACATTTTCGGCACCAACCAGAGCGACTGCCTGCACACTGCACTGGGTCAGCCTCCCGCCTGGCTTTTCTACCACGGACAGATCCCGCCGGAGCAGGCGCAGGCTGCCACCCTGGCTGCGGATGCCCTGGTCAATCTGGGCAACACCTATCCCAACATGATGCCCAGTAAAATTCTGGATTATCTGGCCACCGGTCGTCCCATTGTCAACATCTGCAAGCTGGAAAATTGCCCGACTCTGCGCCTGACCGAGCACTACCCCTTGGCGCTGAATCTTGCGGACGGCAGTGACATCCACAGCGCCGCTGCCGCTCTGCTTTCTTTTCTGCATACCAACGCCGGAAACAGACTTTCCTTCTCTCAGGTGGAAGCACTGTTTCCGCAGGCCACCCCCGCTTTTGTGGCAAGCCGGATGCTTGCTGTCATGGAATCTGATAAGGAGCATATACGCTGATATGGAAAAGCACGTGTATCAAACGGTCGTCGAACCCCGCAACGGCTGGTTCGACTTTCATCTGAAAGAAGTCTGGCGGTACCGGGACCTGGTCATGCTGTTCGTCAAGCGCGACTTCGTTTCCCAGTACAAGCAGACCATCCTGGGGCCTGCCTGGGCCGTGATCCAGCCCTTCTTCACCACCATCATGTTTTCCTTTATCTTCGGCAGCCTGGCCGGGCTGTCTGCCGACGGTGTTCCCAGCTTTATTTTCTACCTCAGCGGCACGGTGCTCTGGACCTACTTTGCCAACTGCATGACCACCACCGCCAACACCTTTGTGGCCAACAGCAACATTCTGGGCAAGGTCTATTTTCCCCGTCTGGTCATGCCCATCTCGGTGGTGCTTTCCAAGCTGATTGCCTTTCTGATCCAGTACGCTTTCCTGTTGATTTTTGTGGTGATCTACACCGTGACCGACAGCGGCGTTCATCCCAACCTTTTTATCCTGATGACCCCTGTTCTGGTTCTGCAGCTGGCCATGCTGGGCCTTGGCTGCGGCATCATCGTGTCGGCGGTGACCACCAAATACCGGGACCTGGCCATGCTGGTGGTGTTCGGCAGCCAGCTGTGGATGTATGCCACCCCCATCGCTTATGACATGTCCATTATTCCGGCGCACCTGGTAAGCCTGTACATGCTCAACCCGGTCACGCCCATTGTCATCCTGTTCCGGTATGCCTATCTGGGGATCGGCACCATTCAGTGGGGATATTACGCGCTGAGCTGGGTGGTCACTTTGCTGATCCTGCTGCTGGGCATCATGCTGTTCAGCCGGGTGGAAAAGACTTTCATGGATACCGTTTGATTGAGGAGAAACAACTATGAGTGAACCAATCATTAAAATCGAACATGTATCCAAGGAATACCGCCTGGGCACCATCGGCGGCGGCACCCTGAAGGGCGACCTGCAGAGCCTGATCGCCCGCATGCGCGGGCAGGAAGACCCCAACAGCCTGTTGGGCAGCGCGCCCGTTACCGGAGCAAATGACCGTTTTCTGGCTTTGGACGATGTATCCTTTGACGTGTATCCCGGTGAGGCCGTGGGCGTCATCGGGCGCAACGGCGCCGGCAAAAGTACGCTGCTGAAGCTGCTTTCCCGTGTGACCGCCCCCAGCAAGGGCCGCATCTCCTTCGACGGACGCATTGCCAGTATGCTGGAGGTGGGTACCGGATTTCATCCCGAACTGACCGGCCGGGAAAATGTATATATGAACGGCGCCATTCTGGGCATGACCAAGGCCGAGATCGACCGCAAGTTTGACCAGATCGTGGAATTTGCGGAGATGGAAAAGTTCATCGACACGCCGGTCAAGCGGTATTCCAGCGGCATGTATGTCAAGCTGGCCTTCAGTGTGGCCGCCCATCTGGACAGTGAGATCATGATCATGGACGAGGTCCTGGCCGTGGGTGATGCCAAGTTCCAGAAAAAATGTCTGGGCAAGATGGGGGATGAATCCACCAAGGCCGGCCGTACTATTTTGTATGTCAGCCACAACATGAACACCGTGCGCCAGCTGTGCACCCGGTGTGTGGTTCTCAGCCACGGACGCCTGATTTTTGACGGTGATGTGGAAAAAGCCATCTCCATCTACCTGGATGAAGCCAAAAATCCGCTGACGCTGGACCACGATTTCACGGCGCAGCCGTCGCCCTCCCATGTCACCGGTCTTGTAAAGATGATGGGCACGGAACTGTTGGAACTGACGTCTCCGCAGATTTCCATGCGTGACACCCTGAAGTTCCGTCTGACCTGGAAAACCGACCTGACAGACCGGGAATTTTTTATTCGTGTGCTGTTTGTCACCGACACGGAAGCCCCCTGCGGAATGGCCATGTCGCCGGCACTTTCTTATACCCCCGGAGCGATCAATCAGACAGATTTTGAGCTGGACACTTCCACGCTGGCTCCGGGAGAATACCATCCCCAGATTGTTTTCTGTGAGATGGATTCCCATGGCCAGCAGACCCTGCACGATGCGGTTCCTTCTGCCCTAACCTTTGAAATTCTGTACGATGAACAGAAGCTGAATCATCTTGTCTGGAATAAGTGGTGGGGCCCCATCTATCACCATCCAGTCAAGGTACTGAATCAGGAGACGCTGGCATGAAAATTCTGTGGCTGGTCAACATTATGATGCCTCAGGCGGCAGCTGCATTCGGATTTTCCGCTCTGCCGCAAGGCGGCTGGATAGAGGGGCAGCTGTCCCGCCTGGACACCCGCACTCATCAAATGGTCATCTGCTGCTGTAGTGATTCCGCTCCTGCCTATGAGGGGCAGTGCGAGGTAAACGGCGTGCGCTATATTTCGGTTTCGTGCTCCGTGGAGGAACAGGAAACGAGATTTCGCGCACTTCTGGCAGCCGAACAGCCGGACGTCGTGCATGTTTTCGGCACGGAATACCCCCATTGTCTTGCCATGATGCGGGCTGCGGATCCAGCGCGGACCGTTATTTCGATTCAGGGCCTGGTGACCGCCTGCGGCGATGTGTATGACAGTGCCCTGCCGCCGGATCGGTTGTTGAGCCATCAGCTGCCGCGTTTTCTGCTCCCTCGATTTCACCTGCGTACGGTCCAGGAAGGGAAAGAAGCCTTTCTGCACCAGGGGAAAGCGGAGCGGGAAAGCCTGAGGCTGGCCCGATATGTCATGGGCCGCACCCATTGGGACCGTGCCCTGACGGAACTTTTCAATCCTGCCGCACAGTATTTCTACTGCGGCGAATTGCTGCGCAGCTGCTTTTACGAAGGTTCCCGCTGGTCGTATGACCGGTGCCGTCCTCACACCATCTTCATCAGTCAGGCCAGTTACCCCATCAAGGGATTCCACCAGTTTTTGCACGCCCTGCCCTTGATTCTGGAGCGTTATCCGGACACGCAGGTCCGGGTGGGCGGCCATTGGGAAAATTATCAGGATGTGCCCTCTTCCCTGCTGCACCGGCGGTATCGGGATGAGTACCAGGATTATCTGTGTCAGCAGATCGCGGGAACGCCGCTGGCTTCTCACATTCGGTTTCTCGGAAATCTGGACGCCGAGGCCATGCGCACGGAATACCTGCAGGCCAATGTATTTGTTTCCTGTTCTGTTTTGGAAAACTCTTCCAATTCTGTATGCGAAGCGCAGCTGCTGGGGACGCCGGTCGTATCTTCCAACGTAGGCGGCATTGCAGATTTGGTGGAGGACGGAAAGACCGGATTTCTGTATCCTTTTCACGAGATCCATATGCTTGCCTATTATGTCTGCCATGTTTTTGAGAAGCAGGATTCCCTGCAGGAGTTGTCCGCCGCAGCCGTTGCCATGGCACGCAAACGCCACGATCCTGCACAGGTAACCCGAACGCTTATGTCGATCTACCAAGCCATCATGGAGAAGGCAGCGCCTTGACAGCGGCTGCCTCTTCCTTAAAAAAACAACGGGATGTGGTCCTCAATGACAGCCATTTTTTGTGACAGCCCTTTTCAGTTGATGTGTGCTGTGAATATTGCCCGGAATTATCTGCACGAGGACGGTTGTGTGCTCTTTCTCATGCGGGAAATGTACAATTCCCGGCAGAAATTTCTGGTGCAGGACAAAGACGGCTTTATAAAAAAGGTACACTATGTCCGCCGCACGCCCAAAAAATTGACCACACCCCACCGCAAGGCGGTTTCCCTCTGGTGCCGTCTTCGCCGGCTGGACCGGGAAAGCGCCCTGTATCTGCATCAGAATTTTTATGGACTCCCACCCTGGGAAACGTCTTTTACTTCGGTGATCTGTGACCGGTATGGCGTAGGTGCCGCGTATCTGCTGCGTTACCAAAACCGCAGCTGCCCTTTCTATATCATTGAAGAAGGCGTGGGGGAATACTTTGTTCCGCCCTGCCGGGGAGACCTGTTCACACTGCCTGTTTATTCAAGCACCTGCGCCAGTGTGTCCCGCCTGTATTTCTGGCCGGAATTTTTCCGGCAGCATTTTCCTGAAGTTGACGCCCTTTCGGCGCCGCCTCTTTCCGCCCGGGATGCCGAGTACAATCAGTGTATTGATTCCCTCTTCGGCACCGGCGATATCAAACTGCCGCCGGCAAAATGTATCTATTTCCATCAGCCTCTGGATGCACCCAGCCTGCCCAACGCCACGCCCGAATCCATTGCGGAATCGGTCCGGCGGGAGCAGAGCATTCTGCAGCTGCTGCAGAAAAAATACGGCGACCGTTTTTATATCAAACTGCATCCGCGGGATGACCCCAACGCCTTTTCAGAATACCGGCTTCTGCAAACGCAGGCCCCTTGGGAAAGCCTTTTGCATCACTTTCCCAATGTGAGCGACCTGGTTCTGCTTGGCATCAACACCACTGCGCTCTTGACGCCCAAAATGATGTACAACGCCGAGCCGGCGGTATTTTGCCTGGAGAGGCTGCTCAATCCCAACATTCTGGCCGGTTCTTCAACCAATTATTGTTCCATTTTCGAGTATATGCGTACCCGGTATACCAATCCCGGTAAAGTCTGCATTCCGGACACCATGGAAGCGTTGATCTCTGCTTTGCAGAACACGCAGTATTGAGGAGGATAGCAATGGAAAAGCTTGCAATCAAGGGCGGGTATCCCGTCCGTTCCGGTAAGATCTATTATGGCCGTCAGTGCATTGAGGAAGACGACATCAAGGCTGTGGAAGAGACCCTGCGCAGCGATTTCATCACCTGCGGTCCCAAAGTGGACGAGATGGAACGCGCTCTGTGCGAATACACCGGGGCAAAGTACGCTGTGGCTGTCTGCAACGGTACCGCAGCGCTGCACTGCGCCTGCATCGCCGCCGGCATCGGCCCCGGGGACGAGGTCATCACCACGCCGCTGACCTTTGCGGCCAGCGCCAACTGTGCGCTCTACTGCGGCGGCAAACCTGTCTTTGCCGATATTGACCCTGAGACCTACAACATTGACCCCGAAAGCATCCGGGCCCATATCACCGAGCGCACCAAAGCTGTGGTTGCGGTGGACTTTACCGGCCAGCCGGTGCAGCATGAGGCCATCCGGGCGATCTGTGACGAATACCATCTGATCTTCATTGAGGACGCCGCCCATTCCATCGCCAGCAAATACAACGGCCAGCGTGTGGGCAGCCTGGCAGATATGACCTGCTTCAGCTTCCACCCGGTCAAGACCATCACCGGCGGCGAAGGCGGCGCCATCACCACCAACGACGAAGCTCTGTACAAAAAGCTGGTGCTGGCGCACACCCACGGCATCACCCACGATGAGGCGCAGATGGAAGACGCCCCCCACGAAGGGATCTGGTGCTATGAACAGATTGCCCTGGGCTACAATTACCGCATCACCGACTTCCAGGCGGCGCTGATTGTCAGCCAGTTGGGCAAGATCGAGCGCTTTGCCCAGCGCCGCAAGGAGATTGTTGCCCGGTACAATGAGGCGTTCTCTCAGATGCCGGAGATCATCATCCAGAAAGAAATTCCCCAGGCGGATACCTGCCGGCATCTGTATATCATCCAGCTGGACCTGGACAAGCTGACCTGCACCCGCCGGGAATTCTTTGACGCCATGAGCGCCGAAAACATCCAGCCTCAGATCCACTATGTGCCGGTCTACTGGTTCCCCTACTATCGCCATATGGGCTATGAAAAAGGCCTGTGCCCCGTGGCGGAACACATTTACAGCCGCATCATGAGCATCCCTCTTTATCCGCTGCTGACGGACAAGGACGTGGAAGACGTGATCCATGCCGTCAAGAAGGTTGTGGCCAATTATCGGAAATAACGGGAGGACGGATATGGACATTCCAAAAGTGAGTGTGGTAATTCCGGTTTATAATGTAGCCGCCTTCTTGCCTGCCTGCATCGAGAGCTGTCTTTCCCAGACTTTTCAGGAAATCGAATTCATTTTTGTAAATGATGCTTCCACAGACAATTCTGCTCAGATTCTTCATACCTATGAGGAACGCTACCCTGAAAAGATCCGGGTTATAGACCTGCCTCAGAACCGTAAACAGGGTGGAGCCAGAAATGCCGGAATCCGTGCCAGCCGTGCGGAATATATCGGATTTGTAGACAGCGATGACATGGTGTCCCCTGATATGTACCGTCAGCTCTACGAAAAGGCTATCGCTACCGATGCGGATGTGGTCTATATCCAGTATACACGCGTTGCCGAGGATGCTTCTCTGGAGCAGCTCAACAAAAAACGGCCGGTCCTGGCTCCGATTTTTGACTGGAGAGAATTGCGGCGCTGGGACAACACCCCCTTGACGGACCAAGGCCGTATGGACCTGATGACTTACCCGATCGGCGGCGTGTATTGCGGCCTGTATAAGAAATCCCTCATTGCAGGCAATGGCATTTTCTTTCCGGAAGGTCTTCGCTATGAGGATAACTACTGGGGAACCCTGTTGAAATGTTATCTTACCAAAGTGGCCTTCTTGCCAGAAGTTCATTATTACTACCGAAATCGTAACACTTCCACCATCAATACACGCAATGCCGCCTACACCTTCGACCGCATAAAGCTGGAACAGCTTTTGCTTCACGATGTCAAAGAGCATGGATTTTTCGACCGTTATCACGACGCCTGGGAATACATTTACATTTTCCGCTACGCCTTCAATACCATCGATATTTTTTTGCACATGTTTGATCGGCCTCCGTTCAAAACCATCCATGAGATCCTGCAGGACCTGAACCATACCTTCCCGAACTGGATGAACAACCGGTATTACCAGGAATTGACATCTGACGAAACAAAAAAGATCCACCAGGAAATTTGTGCATCTCCCGAACGGTACTGGGCCAAGCTGTATATGATTCCTCGGGTCAAGCATTATTTTGGCTTTCCGAAACGTTGTGTAAAGAAGCTGTTTTCTGTATTCAGATAAGGATTTACAGACTTTGTGAAGGAGTGCTGTATCAATGTCTTCCATTGCCATCATCACCGCCCGGGGCGGGTCCAAGCGGATTCCCAAAAAGAACATCAAACCTTTTTGCGGCAAACCCATCCTTGCCTATTCCATCCAGGCCGCTTTGGAAAGCGGGATTTTTGATACTGTCATGGTTTCCACGGACAGTGAAGAGATTGCTGCTGTTGCCAGAGAATACGGCGCTGAAGTGCCGTTTCTGCGCAGCGAAGCCACCAGCAATGACTACGCCACCACCGCAGACGTACTGATGGAAGTACTGGACCAGTATTCTGCCATCGGCAAAACCTTTGATTGGTTCTGCTGTCTGTATCCCACCGCGCCTTTTGTCACAGCAGAAAAGCTTCGTCATGCAGCAGATTCCTTTTTGAACAGCGACCACGACAGCCTCATGCCCGTGGTCCGGTACAGCTTTCCGCCGCAGCGGGCCATGGTGCTGCGTGATGGTAACCTGGTATACCAGTACCCTGAATACGCCCGGGCTCGCAGCCAGGATCTGGAACCCATTTATCACGACTGTGGACAGTTTTACTTCTGTCAGACCAAGCCTTTCATCACATCCAGAGCCCTGGTGACCGGCGATACACAGGCCTTTATTGTACCCGAGGAAGAGGTACAGGACATTGACACTCTCACCGATTGGGTCCTGGCAGAAACCAAATACAGAACCTTCATCCTGAAGGAGAATAACTGATATGTTCCATCTTTTTGAAAAAACACAAAAGGGCGATGTATACATCATCGCCGAAATGAGTGCCAACCATGCCGGCAAGCTGGAGAACGCCCTGGAGATCGTCCGGCAGGCAGCCGCCGCCGGGGCAGATTGTGTGAAGATCCAGACCTACACCGCCGATACCATCACCATCGACTGCGATACCGAGCCATTCCGGATTCACGGTGGGCTGTGGGACGGATACAAACTGTACGACCTGTACCGGGAGGCCGGAACCCCCTGGGAATGGCAGGCACGTATCAAGCAGGAATGTGAAGCCTGCGGCGTAGACTTTTTGTCCACCCCGTTTGATTTCACAGCCGTGGACTTTCTGGAGTCCATCGGCTGTGAGGCCTATAAAATTGCCAGCTTTGAGCTGGTGGATATTCCTTTGATCGAAAAGGCCGCTTCGCTGGGCAAACCCATGATTATCAGCTGTGGCATGGGCAGCGTACAGGAAATTCAGGAGGCGGTAGACGCCTGCAAGCGTATGGGCAATGAGCAGATTGTTCTGCTCAAATGCTGCAGCGAGTACCCCACCCCCTGGGATGACATGCACCTGGCCACCATTCCCGACATGGCCGCCCGTTTCGGCGTGCCGGTGGGGCTTTCCGACCACAGTGAGGGCAGCCTGGGCGCCATCGTCGGCGTCAGTCTGGGCGCCTGCGTGGTAGAAAAGCATGTCTGCCTTTCCCGCAAGATCAAGAACCCGGACAGCGAATTCAGTATGGAAATGCCGGATTTTGCCCGCATGGTCACCGAGATCCGCGCGGCACAGCGGATCAAAGGCGCGGTGTCGTATGAGCTTTCTCCCAACGAAAAGGCGCAGCGCCACTTCCGCCGCAGCCTGTTTGCGGTGAAGGATATCAAAAAGGGAGAGCCTTTCACTGCCGAGAATGTGCGCAGCATCCGGCCCTCTGATGGATTGGCGCCGAAATATTTTCGTATGCTGTTATCCTCCCGAGCAACAAGGGATCTTGCCCGCGGAACTCCTATTGGTGAATCGGATTATGAGTAAAGATGTTGTTATCCTGACCGGTGCTACCGGTGGAATCGGCTCTGCCTTATGCCGGGTATTGCGGGATTCTGCCCCGGATATGCAGCTGATTCTTCTGCAGCGGCATTCGTCGCCGGTTAAGGACCCCCACGTTCTGGTCGTCCCGGCTGATTTTTCCACGCCTGGCGAATATTTTTCGGCTTCTCTTCTTGATACTCTTCGTCAGGCAGATACGGTCACTCTTGTACTGTGCAGCGGTACCATCTCGCCGCTGGGGACCATCGGTTCGTTTACCGACAGTCAAATTCAAAACAGTCTTGCGGTCAATACGACCGCGCCGCTTACTTTGATCAACACCTGTGTCCGTACAGTGGCGCCGGATAAATTACGAATTATCCAGCTGGATTCCGGTGCCGCCTATCGGCCTATCCACGGGTGGAGCCTGTACTGTGCCGGTAAAGCGGCAGTCAGTCTTTATCTGCAGACTCTTGTTCTCGAAACCCCCGTCAAGGCTGTCTGTTTCGACCCCGGCGTAGTGGACACTGGTATGCAGCAGACGATCCGTTGCGCTTCCGTTGAACAGTGCCGTGATGTCAATCTTTTCAAGACCTATAAGCAGGAACACAAATTGAACACGCCTGAAACAGTGGCTCTTTACATTTATAACAGATACATTCACACCTGGCAGGCAGAAACCCTTCGGGAAAAAATTGTGTTATGAAAATTGTGGTTTTTTCTGATATACATGGTAACGCTGCCGCGCTGAAAGCCCTGCTGGAGCTGGAACCGCCTGCTCCTGACATCCAGTATATATTTTTAGGAGATATGGTCGGTTATTATCCGCAGGAACACCAGGTACTGGAATATCTGAAGAGTATTCCCCACTTAATATGGATTTGCGGCAATCATGACCGCTATTACACAGAGCCACACACGCCAGAACAAATTGCACAGCTATGCCAAAAGTATGGAGACTGTTATAAAAGGGTCGATCCAGCCATAGCTTCGGTTGTGAGTAAGCTGCCGACCTCTGTTGCCACAGTCCTGAATGGTCGTTCCGTTTTGCTATGCCACGGTTCCCCTGCAGACTTTTTATCGGGCAGAATATACCCGGATACCCCCCTGCCCGATGCGTGTGAAACGTCTGTGGTCATTTGCGGGCACACCCACTATCGCATGCTGCGCCAAAAGGGGGACACAGTATACCTGAATCCCGGTTCCTTGGGTCAGCCTCGGGACGGGAAAGGTTTTTCTTACTGCACCATCGATGAAAACTGGAAGATCACATTTTGCAGTGTTCCCCTGAATATTCCCCAATTTATAAAGGATTGCGGCAATGAGCTGCGGCATGATTCTTATTCATACCGAGTTTTGGAAAGGGAGTACCATGAACGATAAACATCCTACTTTTTTGGTGACGGCTGTTGGCGGTGATGTCGGGGCCTCTGTTGTGCGCTGTCTTCGAGATGGATATCCGGATTCTCTCATTCTTGGTTCCGACATGAAGCCTTATGTCCAGAGCGCTGACACCATCGATGCACTGTTTGCCTTGCCTTCTTACCGCGATGCGGCATATATCACGGCCCTCTTACGTATCTGCGAAGAACACCAGGTAAGCCATCTGATTCCTGTTAATGAAGGTGAAATCTCGGTTATTTCCCGTAATCTGGATCAATTTCTTGCCCGCTCCATTTTAGTGGTCATACATCCCGAGAGCATGATACACATTTTGCAGAGTAAACATGAAACGGCCAATTTCCTTGCCGCTCACGGCATTTCTGCTCCCAAGACATGGCTGGTTTCAGAAAAAGACCAGATTACCAATTTTCCCCTTATTGCCAAACTGGACCACAACGCCGGCGGACGCAATATGATTCTGATTCACAGCAAAGAGCAGCTGGATGCCACAGACTTGTCTGATTCCTACATTCTTCAACAGCAAGTTGGAACAGAAACTTCAGAATATACGATGACGGTTTTCAGCGACGGCTGTACACCAGCTTCTTACATATGTTACCGCCGTCAATTAGGCATGGGCAGCATGAGCGTTTTTGTTGAAACCGTCAATTTTGATTGGCTGCAAAGTCTGGCAGACAAAATTGCCGATTGCTTTTCACTGCGAGGCAGCCTGAATATCCAATTCAGAATAGATCATGGGCAATATTACATCTTTGAAATCAATGCCCGGTTTTCCAGTACCGTTCGTTTTCGTCATCTCATGCACTTTACCGATGTTCTATGGTGGGTCGAAATGCTGAGTGGCCATACGGTTCATCCACAAACCATCACTTCCCCATCTGTTGGCGTCAAACAAACCGGAGAGCTGATTTTACCCCTATCTAACAATGAAACGACTTATATTCCGCGCTAACGCCGGGCCTGCCATCGGGTCCGGGCATGTCATGCGCTGCTTGTCTCTGGCAGCAGCCTTTCAGGAACTGGGCTGCGAGTGTGTGTTTCTGTGCTCGGGTTCCGAGCTGGAAGGCAGAATCAAAGCCGCCGGGTGCCGCTTTTGCAAAATTTCCGGTGCCGGAGATGTGTTGGACCCTGAACTTCCCGCGCTGGTCCCGCTGCTGCAGGAGCTGCACCCTGACCTTCTGATCGTGGACAGTTACCAGGTCACCTCTTCGTACCTGTCCGCTTTGCAGCGATTTTGCCCGGTGGCGTATCTGGATGATCTGGCAGCTTTTGCCTATCCTTGCGAGTTTCTGATCAATTACAATCTGTACGCCTTGGATTGGCCGCAACGCTACACCGATTTGTACTCCGGGCAGACGCCAAAACTGATTCTTGGCCCTTCCTATGCGCCTCTCCGGGCGGAGTTTCGGGGGCTTTCGCCCCGGGCAATCCGGCCGGCCATGCAGGATGTGTTGGTTTCTACCGGCGGGGCTGACCCGGAAGGCATCGCGGTGCGGCTTCTGGAAGCGCTGCCCGCCTACAAACAATGGCAGCACACCCGTTTTCATTTTATGGTCGGTGCTCTCCATCCGGATTTACCGCGTCTGCAGGCATTGGCAGCGGCGCAGCTCAACGTGCAGCTGCATATCAATGTGCAGAAAGTCAGCGACCTGATGGTATCCTGTGATGCTGCTATTGCCGCTGCCGGAAGCACCTTGTACGAACTCTGCGCCTGCGGAACGCCTACTGTCACGTATACGCTGGCGGACAACCAGCTGCCTGGTGCCGCTGCTTTTGCGGCTCACGGTCTGATGTGCAATGCCGGAGACTGCCGCCGGAATGAGGCATTCATCCCGCATCTGCTGGACGAACTGAGCAACCTGTCTCCCGCTCCCCAGCGAACGGCCATGTCTGCCAATATGCGACAGGTGGTGGATGGGGAAGGGGCGGCCCGGGTGGCCAGCCTTTTGCTCGAATCTGCTTGCTGATAGGAGTCTTTTATGTTTTTTCAAACCAGTGATCTGGTATATTCTGATGTTCCTCCTACAGGAGTGGCACGATTTCTTTCTTTACTGGAAAGAATGTTTTGGCTTCTGGTCTCCTGTTTGCCCCTCGGGCTTGCCGTCATCTTATCATGGCATACCTTCTTTTTTTCTACGTCTGCCGACTCCGAAAAGTATTTTCAGCTTCCACTGGATCATAAGCTTTTTTCCCTGCTTGTCTTTGTCGGGGCAATTCTCCTTTTATGGATTTGTTATAAGCGGCACCTGCTTCCCGTATTAGCGGCTTTTGCTGCTTTGGCCAGGCTGGGGTTCATGGTTCTTTTTCTAAACAATCTGGCACCATTTGCGGATGCAGAAAGAGTTTGGCTGATCGCCTCCCATCAGAATTTAGACTCTTTGGCCTACAATTCCTATTTCCCGGAATGGAGCAACTGGACCGCGCTGCAGCGGCTGGCCGTTGATCTACTGCACATCGACCAAAATTTCTTGTTTATATGGCAGAGCATTGCCTGTGTTTTGTCCGCTGCCGCCATTTATTTTCTGGTTCGGAAAGTGTATTCCCGCCCTTCCCTGCCCTGGCTTTGCTTTTGCATCTATCTCTTGATTCCCAGCCAGTTTATCTATTCGGTCTCCTATCTGGCACCCGATCATACCGCCACCTGCCTGATCCTTTGGGGCACGTATTTTCTTCTTTTTCTGTTTGAGCGCTCCTTCCGCCTCAAAAATGTCTTTTTCGTATTTTTAGGGTCTGTCCTGATCGGGCTCGGCAATTCTTTCAAACCGGTGGGACTGATCACCATCGTCGCATTGATCATTGCTGTTGTATTCCGTATTATTCGGGATAAGTCTGTATCCTACGCTCTTCGCTGTGTGGTTGCAATTGTACTGGCAGTGGTATGTATTGCCTTGATTCCTACAGCAGTGCGCACGATGTCGGAAAAGATTCTGAACACCAGAATCGACAGCAGCGCTACCATGCACTATTTATGTGTTGGCCTGAACACAGAAGGGGAAGGCCAGATTCATATCGGCTCTAAATCACGTACTTATGCCACATTGCGTTCCAACGGATATTCCGCTGAACAGGCCAAAGAAGAAACGCTTCATATGCTGGTACAGGACTGGAAAGAGCACTGGAGAGAAGTTCCGCATCTGTTTGCCGAAAAGCTCACCTGGGCCTGGAGGGACGACGGAGTCCCTGTCTATTACTTTGTCAACAGTTCCCTGCATGCGGAATCACTTTCCCGTATGCAGGCCGCGGTATTTTCCAGTATCCGGCAGTATGGCGGTTCCTTCTCCCAGATCGGATATGCTTTCTTGATGTCTTTTGCACTTCTGGCTTCCGTACGTACATTCCTGCGCGGGAATAAAAATACGGGACACTTTTTGTTTGGCCTGTTGATCTTTGGTTTCTTCTGTCTGCTGTTGCTTTCCGAAGCACAGTCCCGATACAAGTCCAATATCATGCCGTATCTGAGCATCTTTGCCGCGATGGGATTCGAGACCGTTTTCCAAAAGATGCCTTAAGGTTTGTTTGTCTGCTTTACAGGATAAAGTGATAAGGGAAGGGAATTTTTTATGTTCTCTATTCGGAACCGTCAAAAGTTGATTGGTCTGTATTTTATAATCAGCTTCTTGGGTATCGTTACATTTTTTATCTACGCCTTTTTTGCTGGCCCCAAGGCATTTGACTGGCTGGCAATGGAAAATACAGGTAACTTTCAGTTTTATGACTTTTTCAAACTAATGAAAATGTCCCTTTCCGGAAGTTCTTATTATACGGAGAATCAACTTGTCGACGGCTCTCAACCCCCTTTAGCCGTTTTATTCGTATATATCATATCTAAATTTTTCGTCAACGTTCCCGTTGAAAGTGTTGCAGAGTTAGAATCTCTTCCGTATATTCTAAATTTTTTCCTAACCTATAACATCTTTTTATTCGTTGGCCTTTTTATCTCTATTTCCTTATTCGGGAGAAAAAACACGCTGTTAGACTTTGCTTTGTTCTGCTCCTTGTTGTTTTCCGTACCTTTTTTTGCGGGTGCAACCGAGCATTCAAACATGGTGCTTCCCACATATCTTCTGATTTTGTTAGCATTTTATTTTCGGGAATCGCCATCAAAATGGAAACAAGAGCTGGCATTGCTCTGTATCGCTGTTGCTGCCGGACTGAAAATCTATCCAGCAATTATCGGAATTTTATACCTGAAAGAAAAAAAATTTTCTAAAGCCTTCCGATTGGTCATTTACGGTCTGCTTTGCTATATAATCCCGTTTGCCTTTCTGGGAGGTTTCGAAGGGGTCAAGGCTTGGCTCTTTAATATTTCTTCTTCCATGTCACTTGATCGCTATGGTCGTATCCAATATATTCGCGGGCTTGTATATACATTGCAGACTGCAATTTTAGGACGAGATGTTCATCTTATCACTATTATTTCGCCTTATCTATTTCTTGTATTCATGGTATTTATGGTAATGAGAGCACGGGACTCTTATCATGAAATTTTTTACCTAATGGCCACTATGATGTTTTTCCCGACATATATGTACCGCTACATGTTGATTTTCCTGTCTGTTCCTTTTATTTTGCACATAAAAGAGACATGGGATAAACCGCTTACTCGTTCTCGTGTTTATATTTACTATATACTCTATGCGTTACTGTTTACTATTCCTACATGGTTTGGCCTTGTCACTGACTTCCAGTTGAATTTTGGCCTGTATACATTAACCTTTGTAGAACTATATATTTATGTAATTGCGTATCTAATTCTTTTGGTCACACTTGGTTTTGACATTTTGGAGACCATTTCCAAAAGAACGAATCGTTAATTTCTATTCCGGTAACAGAATCTTTTGCTGGAGGTTTGCGGCATGTCGAATTCTATCCCCCATCATCGCATAGAGTGGGTCGATTGCGCAAAGGGAATCGCAATGCTCTTTACCTTAATCGGACATACGGTGTATTATCCCCCTATTGGCGATCTATTACGGGGTGCCATCTATTCCTTTCACATGCCCCTATTTTTTATCCTTAGCGGGTATACAATGTCTTTCTCTGGTAATTTGCACGAATGGGCAAATAAGGTCAAAAAAAGCATTTTCAGACTCTTGCTTCCCACTCTTATTACTTTTATAGCTACTACGTACCTTAATTATATTCTGCAGCATGGGCTATCTGATTTAACCTTTATTTATAGCCAGATTCCTCATATTTTTCTAGCCATCTTAGGCAGTAGCGCCGGATCATTTTCTATCGGCTCTCTTACTTTTGATGGCGTCGGCATTGCTTGGTTTCTTATTACTTTATTTTTATCGAAGAATCTGTTTGATCTTCTTCATCTGCTTTTCGGCCGCAGGCGGGTATTTTTCTTACTCACTGTCACCATTCTTTCCTTTTCAGGAGTACTAATCAGTAAATTTTTATGGCCACCTCTTTCTTTAGATTTGTCCTTATCTGTGTTATTATTTATTTGTTCTGGTTATCTTATCAGATCCGGTACACGGTCTTTCATCAATTTTTCCACTCGTGCCATGCTATTCTCCCTGATTCTTCTTGGCGGGTCTTGGTGTTGTCTTTTTCTTGCATTTTTCCGATTGGATTATTTAGAATTAGCTGTACGCAATTATCCTCTCTTTCCGCTTTGTTACTTGGTTGCTATTTTAGGGTCTTGTTCTGTTTTTGCTTTTTCAAAAATTTTTCTTGTTACGAATTTTCCCGGCAATTCCATCCTTAAATTTATTGGTTTTCATTCCATGGCCCTGTTGATTATTCACCAGATTGATTTTTCTTTTATCCAGATTTTGTATCATCTGACAGACTCGACTCTTATTCGCTGCATTGTTCGCCTTATAGTCGATCTTTCCGCACTATATCTGGTCGTTTTCTTTCGCCATTTTGCAACCCACATTCCGAAAGACGCTAAACATGCACATTAATTGACCACCGTATTCTTCAGCCTTCCCATAAAGGATTTTGTTATGAATAAAGTACTGATCACCGGAGCCGACGGTTTTATCGGCAGAAATCTGACTGCCCGAATGTTGGCCAAAGGTATCGAAGTCCATGCCATTGTATATCCGGGACATAATATTTTTGAGGGGAACCATTCGCCGCTTCTTCATGTTTATCCTTTGGATCTTCACCACATCCTGAATCATATCAAAGACTTTCCAAAGGACATCGACGTCATGTATCATTTTGCCTGGAGTGGTGTGAAACCGGAACTGCGAAATGATTTGGATGTGCAGATCGGCAATGTGAGCATGACGCTGGATTGCATGAAGCTGGCCATTGCCATCGGGATCAAAAAGATCGTATTTCCCGGCTCTACCAATGAATATCTGTATTACGGAAAACCATTGAATAAAGATGCCGTTCCCTCTCCCAACAACGCTTACGGGGCCGCCAAGATTGCCCTGCGCTATCTTTGCAGCGACTTTGCCAGCCGGAACAATATTGAATTCGTGTATACGATCATCGCGGGAATTTACGCGGCGGACCGAAGAGATAACAACGTGATCTTTTACACGATCAACAAGCTTCTGCATAAAGAGAAACCCTCGCTGACCAGCCTGGAGCAGCTGTGGGACTATGTGTATATCGATGATGTGATAAACGCGTTGATTGCGGTTGGTCAAAAGGGGAAAGACGGGGCTGTATACGCCATCGGCCACGGTGACAACTGGCCGCTGCGCAACTACATTGAAATCATTCACAAAAAAATAGATCCCGGTTTGCCCCTTGGCATAGGCGAAATTCCCAACACAAGCGATAAGTTGCCCAGTTCCTGTGTTGATCTGCGGGACTTGAAACGTGATACCGGATTTGAACCACAAATCGATTTTGAAACAGGAATAACCTTTGTCATTGAAAAGCTCCGGGAAGATATGAAAATGGAGGGAAACTATGGCCACTAATACGGATATCTACATTGTAGGCAGCGGCATCGTAGGCTGTACCATTGCTCATGAATTGGCTGAAAAAGGAAGAAACGTCCGTATCTGGGAGCGCCGGAATCATCTGGGCGGCAATCTGTATGACTATACGGATGAATACGGCATTCATGTGCACCTGTACGGCCCACACATCTTCCATACCGTAGAGAAAGAGCTTTTCGACTATGTTTCCCGTTTTTGTGAGCTCAAAGAGTACAATCTTGTCTGCGGTTCCGTTATAGACGGCAAGTGTGTTCCCACTTCTTTTGATTTTTCCTCCGTAGACACCTTCTTTCCGGAGGAAGCGGAAACGATCAAGCAGCATATCAAACTTGTCTTTGGGGACCGTCCCAGTGCCACGGTTCTGGAAATGCTGGATTGTGACGATCCATATGTACGGAAATTTGCCAATTTTCTGTACGAGAAGGACTACAAGCCCTACACGGCAAAACAATGGGGAATTTCTCCGGACAAAGTGGACCGGCAGATTTTCAAGCGTGTGCCCATCCTGTTTTCCTATGGAAGCAAATATTTCAGTGATCCTTACCAGGCCATGCCGATTCATGGATACATGGAGCTGATCAACAACCTTTTATCCAGTGACCGGATCCAGACCGAAACCGGCGTAGATGCGCTCAAACACTTTTCTGTTGAGGGAGATCGCATTTTTCTGGATGGGGTTCCCTTTGAAGGGACCCTAATCTATACCGGTCCGATGGATGAACTGTTTAATTGCTGCTACGGAAAGCTGCCTTACCGCTCTCTGCGCTTTGAATGGAAGCATGAAGATATTGACAGCCTGCAGGATATGCCGGTTGTTGCATATCCCCAGGCGGAAGGGTTCACCCGGATTACAGAATATAAAAAGCTGCCATGTCAGAACGTTTCCGGGACCACTTACGCTGTGGAGTATCCGCTTCCTTATCAAAAAGGTGCGGACCAGGAACCCTATTATCCCGTTCTGACGGAAGAGAGCGCTGCTCTGTTTGAGCGTTATTCAGCTCTGGCTCAAAAAATCCCCGGGCTTGTTTGCTGTGGCCGACTTGCTGATTTCAAATATTATAATATCGACTCCGCGCTCCGGCGCGCTCTTGATGTTGCAGATTCTTTACTGTGAGGTAGCGTCATGTCGGAAGTATTATATATCGTAATGCCTACATACAACGAAGAGGCCAACATTGAAGCCGTCGTTCGTGAATGGTATCCCATTTTACAAAATGCCGACGCCAGCTCCCGCCTTGTTATTGCGGACGGTGGCTCCAAGGACCACACGCTGGAAATCCTGTATCACCTGCAGGAACAGTTTCCGCAGCTGGAGGTTCTTTCCAAGCCCGGAACCGATCACGGTACAAAGGTCATCTTGCTATATAAATATGCCATCGAACACGGTGCCGATTGGATATTCCAGACCGATTCTGACGGTCAGACGCTCCCCGCAGAGTTTGCAGCTTTCTGGGAACTGCGGAATCAGTATGATATCATCATGGGCAACCGGAAAAAGCGCGGGGATGGGTATGGCCGAAAAATCGTTGAGAATGTGCTCAGATGCTATCTGAAGATTTTCTTCGGCGTGATGGTGCCCGATGCCAATGCCCCGTTCCGCCTGATGAGAAGTTCCATCGTCAACAAGTACATCAACCTTATGCCCTCTGATTTCAACCTTCCCAATGCCATCCTGGCTGCTTGTTTTTCCCGCTACAAGGAAAAGGTAACCTACCGCACCATTACATTTCAGCCCCGGCAGGGTGGGAAGAATTACATGAACCTCAAGCGGATCTTCGCCATTGGTTTACAGTCGATTCAGAATTTTGCCGCAATCGGAAAGAATCTGAAGAAATTCGAACAGAACCTGTAATCCGCCTTTGCATGGGATAAGAAAAAATCCCGCAGCCTGTTTTCTCCACAGGCTGCGGGATTTTTCGTTTTACTCTGCTTCTTCTTCCAGCTCCCTGGCCAGCTTCCACAGCTCTTCCAGGGTTTCCACCTCTGCCAGGCGGTCCTCGTCCACTTCCACGCCGATGGCTTCACCCAGCTGCCAGGCCAGTTCGATCAAGTCCTCGTGGTCGGCGCCCAGGTCTGCCAGGGTGGTGGCGGAGGACAGTTCGCTCTCATCGCAGCTGAACTGTTCCGCCAGGATCTCCTTCAGTTCCTGCTTGGTCATCTTTGCAGTATCCCCCATTCTTTCGGCCGCAGCCGTTTACATTCCTTTGGCCTTATGATACCCAATCTACCCCGGCACCGTCAAGAGGGTAACCCCGCCTCTTCCATGAGAAATCCCACCCGGATTCTTGTGCAACCCTTACAAGGGTGGGATTTTGCCTTTTCCGCCCTCGGCCAAGAAGCGGTGCGCTCCCCCTTGGGTTCCGCACCGCCGTATATTACCCCTGATTCTGCCGCCCGGACTGGGTGCCGAAGTAAAAGGCCACCACCATGGTCACGATGGTCATTACCGTGTCCGGCTGCAGCCGCCCCCCCAAAGCCAGGGCCGCAAACACCCCGATGACCACCAGGGTCACAATGGTTTTGACCTTGACGAGCGCAGCCAGGTTCTTCCAGAATTCTTCCATCCTCGCCCCTCCTTCACTCCCTGCCGGAATGCACCGGCAGGCTTTCGCACTTTTTCATGATGTGGGTCACGGCAGGGTCCCCGTCCCCCAGGGCCATATAGGGATCATAGCAGCTGCGCAACGTTTCCATCCCGTAGGGCGGCACCGCCTCCTCCTGAATGTAATGCAGCCCCAGGTCAATGACCTTGGCCCGCAGCAGGCCTTTGACCCCCTCCCGCAGGGCCTTTTCCTCCTTGCGGCTGTGAGTCAGCCGGGCAGCGCCCCAGCCGCCCAGGGCGGTCAGCAACGGCAACAGCGCTGCCAACAGGCCCGAAACAACTTCCAACACGCGCGTCCTCCCTTCTCACTCCGCCCAGGCGGAATGGTACAGCCCCAGGGTATCCAGCTTCCGTGCCTTGCACACCGCCAGGATGGCATCCGCATCCCCCTGGGTGACGGGACCGATGGTAATGGTCTGCAGCCGCTCCGCCGGGCTGCCTTGCGCCGCAGCCTGCGCCGGACGCTGCACAGCGTACTCCCCGGGCTGGTAGGTGTATACCCCGGTGTTGGCGGTGGTAAAATCACCGTCCAGCCAGACCAGAGGATTGCGGCGGGTACCGCCCAGAATCACCTCAAAGTGCAGATGGGCGCCGCTCACATTGCCGGTATCCCCGGTATAGCCGATGAGCTGGCCTTCCTGTATAGTCTGCCCCTTTTGCACACAAATCCGGGAAAGATGGGCATACCGGGTCTGCAGGGTGACCCCCGCATAATCGGCATGGCGGATACGGATCATGGTACCGTAGCTCTGCATCCCGGTTTTGGTGTGTCCGTCCCAGGTCTGGGTCTCCTGCACGGTGCCGTCCTCCGCCGCATACACCGGCTTGATAATGCTTCCGTCCTGGTTGGTGCGCAGGTCGATGGCTTCATGACGGCTGCCGTCGCTGTAAAAGTAGCCGGCGGTCAGCACATGCAGCGCCAGGGGCCAGGCCAGCAAGACATCCCCGTTACTCAGCCGCATGGTATACACCTCCCGTAATTTCCCGGTATTCCGCTTCGGTCAGCAGCCCCTTTTCCACGGCCTGACGTACCTGGAGATCCTTCCAAAGGCCCTGTCTGTACCACTTTTTGATTTTTTCGTACATATCATCCCTCCAGCAGTGTATCGGTCATCATGGCGGTATAAATGACCTGGGCTTCGATCTGGTCCAAAGTGGAAGGCTGATTCATGGCAGCCAGTTCTTCCTCCGTATATCGGTGATACCACTGGCAGGGCTCGGTGATATCCTGCGCCGGAATAAACCGACGCAAGCCTTCCGGACGTTCTACGGTCACAGTGCCGGGCATTACCTCGGTTTCCGATTCGGTCCGCCCCGTCACAATTACACCATCGTACACATACCCGGCAGACAAGTCTGGCTTTGTCATCTCTGCCCGGGTAGACTCCTCATAAATTTTCACGATACTCCTCCCTCAGGTCCTGACGCCATACACACTAAGGGTGCATTTGCTCACAATATCGGACCCGGCATAATTGTCAAAATCTGTAAGCGTTGCGCTCTGTTTGTCAGATGATATAGATACATAGCCGCCAGAATTAGCTTGACCGCCCATGTATACAATGAGAGGTGTATCTCCTTGTAAAATGGATTGTGCCGTCCGGAATGCCTCCCACGTCCAAGTGTTCCCGGTGCCGGGCGACGACACTTCAAAAATATAGCCGGTATATTTTCCGTTCGAAAAATCAAAAGGAATACTTTGCGACCCGGTTCCTCTTCCTACAAGATCAACCTTTCCGCCGGCCCCCACCGGGTCCAGCGTGGCCGTGGTACCGGAATCATCCCCCTGTTTGACCAGGAAATACAATTCCACGTCCACTTCCGGCACGTTGTCAAGCACCGCTGTGATGGTTCCGTCGCCCAGCGTTTTGGCTGCCCCCGCAATGTCTTTGGCCGGTCCACTCATAGCCTCTTTGGTTTCCGCCGGCAAGGTGCTGTCTATACCCACGCAGGCAAGCAAGGTACTATCTCCCGTGACCGCCGGGCCGTCATCCACCGGGGTGAGCTCCACTGTCTGGGTGTAGGGGCCTTCTCCAGTCCATCCGTCCAACAGGAAAGTAGCCTTGTACAAAAAGGGAATGATGGCCTCGGTCTGTTCGGCGGTGTAATAGGGGGACAGGTCCACCTGGGCGCCGGAATCCACCCACGCGGCTTTTTCCCCATCCCAGATCCAGAGGGTATCGGTAGACCCCAGAATGGCCCACTGTCCGTTTTGTCCCACCGGATACATTCCCTGCAGGTCCGCCGGGTCCGCAAACCAGCCCAGACAGCCGTTGGCAATGGTCTGGGCCTGCTCACACCAGTATTTTGCGTTATGGAGGCTCTCTTCCTCCCGCAGACCGGTGCTTCCCTCCGCCCAACTCCGGGCCAGTATGGCACTTTGTTCCGCCTGCTTCACCGCCTCATCCACCTGGGGCAGCTTTTGCAGGGCCGCATCCAGCTCCGGACCGGTGAGGGTACTGTCGTAATAGGTTTGGGTATCCGCCATTGCTTTCCTCCTTTCCCTGTCCCGAAGCCGTCATTCCTCCGCCAGGCGGCGGTCCAGGAAGCTTTCCAGCTGCTGTACCGCTGCCAGGGCCTCCTCATCCAGCAGCACGCAGTTGGCCCGCTTGTTGGCTTCGGTAATGTTGCCGTCGGCATCGATCACACTGTACATATAGGCGCAGCGCTTGCCTTCGGCGGTGGTATGCACCGTAAATGCGGTCAGTTTTTTCATGCAGGTTCCTCCATTTCTTCCAGTTGGGTCCATTCCAACGCCACAGCATCGGTCAGGCCGTCCAGTTCCCGGATGCGGCGGTCGCTCTGTTCCGCCACCGCATCCAGTTCGGCATCTGCGACGGCGTCCGGCGGGACGGACTGTGCGGGGACGCTGTCGGCGTAGCAGTCGCTGTATCCCCGCTGGGGCGCCAGAACCAGCCAGTCAAAGGCTACCCCCGCCGGGCCATGGACCAGGGCATCCCGACCCTGTTTTTCCACCCAGAATCCCGGCGCCGCCCCAGTGATCAGCCACTGGGGCAGGGCGTGGGGGTCCAGGCATTCTTCCACCACCGGGTGGATGGTCAAAAGGCAAAGTCCTTCCTCATCCAGGGTCCCGCTACCGTTGTCACAGAAAAGAGCGGCCGCGCTCTCCATGGCGTTGAGGGCCCGGGCGCCGTAATGGTCGGTGGTCACCACCCGGTTTTTGGCCCCGGAACAGCCGATATCGCCGTTGACATACAGGTTTTGCCCATACACCCGCAGGGCGTTGTCGTACGCCTGAAGCTGGGCATCATTCTGCCCGCCCACCGAGTTTTCCAGGAACACCTGATACCGGCAGCGCTGGATACGGGCGCTGCTGGTATCGCTGCAATAGGTGGCACCGCTGAGATGGTTGACGTATCCACTCTGAATGTCGGAGTAGGGGTCATAGGTATAGCCCACCTGCAGGCTGCCGGCAGCGTTCTTGTAGCCCACGCCGGTCAGACCGGAGGTGGAGAAGAGCGCCGTCAGGCTGCGGTTGAACCAGCTCCAGTTGTTTTCGATGCCGGAGCGCAGCTCTCCGTTGGTGTAGCTGTTGAAGCCGTTCCACAGGAATTTGGTGTAGCTGTCCGCGGAGCCGGCCCGAAGATCGGCGTTGCTGCCCGCCACCAGCGCGGCGTTGTCCAGGTCGATGGTCAGCGCGCCGTTGCTGCTGCGGACGGTACCGGTGGTGATGTTGCCGCCGTTGATGACGGTTCGGCCGCTTTCTTCCAGATCCCGGAATTCCACCATTCCCGTGAAGGAGATGCGGGCGCTGGACAGCTCCACCCCATGGGAATTGAGCTGCAGGGTGGTGGTTTTGGCGGACAGGACAGACAGTTCCGGTGCCTCCAGTTCCAGGGTGCCGGTGCCGGACTGGATGTTGGCAAACAGATAAACCCGCCCCAGGGTGACGGACGGCAGGCGCAGGCGGGCCGTAGCCGTCACCCAGTCTCCTTCCGGTGCCGGTGTCTGCGCGTCGGCGATCTGGGCCAGGGAGGTCCAGACCGTCGTTCGGCTGCCACCCTCCGGTGTGTACTCCCCAAATCCCCGGATGTAAGCGCCGATCATGGCCGGGTCCTGGATGGTGATGGCGGCGGTGATCCGGTACCGCACCGAGAATTCCACCTCGGCCCCGCTCAGCAGGTCCAGAGCCTCGTCCGGGACATTCATGGCCGCCCCGCAGCTGCCGGTACCGTCCGCCTGCAGGATGGCCCGCTGCCCGTTCAGGGTCACCGTGCCGCCGGCCTCATGGCCGCTGGAACTGGCCCGGTACCAGGGGACATCCGCCAGCTGATTGCCCGGGAAATCCTGCCGGGCACAAAGTTCCAGACCGTCCACGGTGGTCTGCATCTCAAATACCTTGCCCTGCAGGTCCTGGTAGGACTGTTCATTGACGGCTGTGGTGGTGTCCCGCCGGGCATTGCCGGTACTTTCCAGCTGCATGGTCTGTCCGCTTACGGTGCGTTTCATCACCAGGGTGTGGTACACCTGTCCCCGGGCATCCACCACATCCAGCCGGGTGCCGGGGCGGATGGATTCCGCAAAGGGCATGGTCAGCTGCAGCGGGGTATACCGCACCCCCTCCATCGCCGCAAAGAGGGTCCGGGCCACCGGTTCCAGCCGGTCGGCGCTGTCGGTGGTGAGCAGCCGGTTTCCCTGGACGACCAGGGCGTTGGTGCCGGTTGCTTCCGGGGGCCAGATGGTCCCCACATCGCCGTCGGTCTGTTTCAGCTGGACCTTGTCCACCGGGGCGGTCTCGTAGTCCTCACAGGTCAGGGACCCCTGAAGGTAGTATCCCACCCGCTGGCCGATGCGCCAGACCTCTCCTGAGGCCGTGCGCAGCACCTGCCCGGCCAGGCGCAGGGCGGCCGGAATCTGCCCTTCCCCGGGAGCAGCCACGGCAGGCATCCCGTCTGCCACGGCGTACCAGCCCAGTTCCAGCTGTCCCGTACCGGTCATCCGGGCAAACTTTCCCGCCGCCTGGGCTGCCCACTGGAGCAGCTGGCGTCCGGTGATCTGCCCGGCGCTGAATGCCCGGATCTGGTATCCGCCGTCGGGCAAGGCGTCCAGGGTGCCCGCCGCCGGTTCCACCCCGCAGGCTGCGCAGAGTTTTTGCAAAAACGCCGCCAGCGTCATGGGAAAGGCTTGCTGCTGTGCCGCCATCCACTGGGTCATGTCCCGGTCAAACAGGGTCATGCGGTCGTAGGCGGTGATCCTGTACACGTTGGCGCTGGCCCGGGTGGGCTTTTCAGCCAGGAAAATTCCCGCTGCCGTCTCGGTACCGGCCTCGGTATCCAGGCGCAGCAGGGTCAGCTCATCCCCCTGGGCCAGGTTCAGCCGCCCTTCCGGCACCCAGATTTCCAGTTCGGCACAGGCCGCACAGGCGGCGCCGGGACACAGGTCGGTGCCGTCGCTGACCTGCTCGGTGAGGGTCACGCTGCGCAGGGCATTGCCGGCGGTTTCTCCGCTGGTGAGAACGCTGCCGTCCCCCAGCAGAAGTTTGTGTTTCAGCATGGGCTCCTCCTCAGCACTGAATGATGTTGAAGCTGAAATTCCGCCACAAGCCGGTGCGCCGGTTCTTCCACACGGCGCTGCACTGGCTCATGTAGGCGGTGCAGGTCTCGGTCTCGCCGCTGCCGCCGAACACCGGGTGGGTGAAGGCAAACTGGGCCTTGCCCGCAAACAGGTCCCGCAGATACCGCAGCTCCTCGTCGGTGAGCCAGGCGTAGGAGAAGCTCCAGCTGCCCACCTTTTCCCGCACCACCACCCGGTGCATGACCCCGCTTTCGTCCCGGCCGGAATCGCTGGCGTCCAGATCGGCAAAGCTGAACTCCGGTTCCTCGTCGGGGGCCAGCATGGGCACCCCGTCCACCTGGTAAAACTCCACCTTGCTGATCATAGGCCATACCCTCCCGTAATGACGGCCTGCCGCGTGCGGTAGCGCTGGGCAGCCCGGCCGATGACTTCATCCCCCACCCGGATGCCGTACACCGCTTCCAGGATCTGGCGCAGGGTGTCGGTGACCTGGGCCAGGGCGGCCAGCTCCCCGTCCTGCATGTCCTGCATAGCGGCGGCCACCGCCTGCTGGATGGTGGCCAGAGGAGCTTCCACATTGGTCCCGCTGTGCTGGTCACCCAGCACGGCCAGGAAGGCCCGGTTGGGCGGGATTACCGCGCCCCGGGCCAGAGCCGGCACCTGCAGCGCCTCATCGGGGGCGGAGGGCAGCAGGCTGAAGGGACTCGCCGGGTTGTGGGGGACCTTCTGGGCGTTGCTGGCCATCCCGCCCAGCCGGTTTGCGGCGTTGAGGATGCTGTCCAGCCAGCCGGTAATGCCGGACACAAAGTCGTCAAACAGGGATTTCAGGTGGTCGATGGCATTGCTGACGGTGGAGGTGATGCTTTCCCACACCCGGACGGCGGTATCGGCCATATCGGACCAGGCCTGCTGCCATTGCCCGCAGAGAACATCGGACAAAAAGTCCAGCAGCCCCCGCAAGGCGGTGAGCAGGGTATTGATGAGCCCGGCCACCACCCCCACGGCGGTGGTCACCGCTCCGCTGATGACCAGGCAGATCCCGGTCACCACCGGCCCGAACGCCGAGGAGATCCATTCCAGCAGCGGGGCCAGCACCTGGTTCCACAGGTTCAGCAGCAGGGTGGTCACCGAACCCATGTACATGGCAAATTCCGAGAACAGAGGCACCAGGGAATCCTGCCAGACGGTGGAGACCTGTTCCAGCAGTCCCTGGGCCAGGGGCAGGATGGTCCCGGTCCACAAGGCGTCCAGGATGCCCACCAGGTTGTCGATGGCCAGAATGATGCCCTGGTAGATGGGTTCGCCATAGGCTTCCCAGGCGGTTTTGATGCCTTCCATCAGTCCGTTCCAGATGGCCAGGGCATTTTCCAGGGCGGGACGGACCAGGCCGTTCAGGGCCTGCTGCACCACCCCGGCCAGCCAGACAAAGGCGTTGCCCAGACCGGTGATGGCGGCGGTGCCCACCCCGCTGACCACCGGCCACAGAGCCAGGGAAAACTGATTCACCACCCCGGGAATGAACTGGGTGAGAAGATAGTTTGCCAGCGGTACCAGACTTCCCTGCCACAGCTGCTGGATGGCAGCCCGCAGAGGCTCCCACACCGCCAGGGCCGCATCCCGCATATGCCGCCAGGCGGACCCCCAGGACAGGATGGCGTCGGCATAGTATTTGCGCAGATAGGCAAGGAGGCCGTCCAGCAATCCCCGGGCGGTCTGCACGGCGGTGCGGGTCTCCTGTACCGCCTCCTCGGCCTGGGTTTTGGAGCTGCTGCTCTTTTTGCTGCTGCCGGAGGAGCCCTTGCTCCCCGACGAAGTGGATGGCGCCCCCATCTTGATGATCTCGTCAAACCCGGCCAGACTGCGCACCGCCTTGGCGCTGCTTTTGGCGGCGGCCGCGGCGGATTGCCGGACCTGGTCCAGCCCGGCGGCGGCCTTGGCCACCCCGCTGCGCCCGCCCAGTTCCCCGGTCAGGGCGTTCAGCTCGGCCAGGGCCGGGTTCAGGGTCGTGGTCAGCGGGGCGGCGGCGTGCACAAAGGCAGACCGCAGCCCTTGGGTGACCGCTGTGGTCCGGCGGGCCCCGGCCTCGGCGGTGCGCAGTGCCCCGTCCAGCCCCGCCAGACTGTTCTGCAGCGCCCCCACCCGTTTTTGCAGGGCGGCGGCACTCTCCTCAAATTGGATCTTGGTTGCCAAAACGTTCCCCCTCTCTCATTTGGCCAGCCGGGCCAGCAGGCGATCGTGTTCCGCCTGTTCGGCCTCGCTGCGGGCGGGGCGCAGGTCGATCTCGGCCCGGTGGGCCCGGTAATAGCTCAGTTCCCAGGGCTCCAGCTTTTTGCCCCGGCGCAGCTTGTCCCGGATGGCCACCACCGTGGCCAGGGGCCCTTCCCCGATGGCCGAAAACCAGGCCAGAAAGCTCCACCAGTGCAGAAAGGGCATCGCCCGCACCTCGCACCCGGCAGCCCGGTTCACCCCCGCCACGATCATGGGGGCGTCCCGCTGCCAGTCCAGCAGCCGGGGCCCGGGAGCCTGCGTCTCCGTCCGCCCCCCGGCGATGAACTCCGCCAGTTTGCGGGCGGCTTCCGGGTACAAGGCTTCGGGCATGGTTTTGAAGTCCCTGTAAAACAGGGCCAGGGCCACATACCACCGTTCCCGGGGCAGCAGGGTTTCCCCTTCCGCCCCGTCCAGCCAGCCGATCACATCCAGCACGTCCCGGAAATCCCCATGAATGGCCCAGGGTTTTCCGCCCACCGTCAGGGCAGTGGGCAGGTCCCAGCCGGTCATGCGTCGCCCCGGGCGGCGCGGGCGGCCTCCGCTTCGGCCACGGCCCGGTCGGCGGTGGCTTCCACCGTGTGCCTGGCCCCCGCCTGCAGGATGGGGGTCAGGGCCTCCAGCAGGTTTTCCACCACCCGGTGACCGTTGGTGCCCACCCCGGCCAGGTTCACCCCTTCCAGCAGGGTGTCAAAGTCGTTGGGGGCACCGAACACCCGGTTCAGCAGGGCCTTGATCTGCCGGTCATAGTCGGCCAGCAGCTCCAGGGCCGCACCGCCGTCGCCGTTCTCGGGCAGAGAGGCACTTTTGCGGGTCAGTTCCTCATCCAGGGCGGCCAGTTCCTCCCGGGCCGCAAAAAAGCGGTGGTAGAGGTTGGGGTCTCCGGGGTTGAAGCGCAGCACGCCCCGCCCGTTGATCTCGAATTCCTCCACACCGGTATCCACCAGCAGTTTGTGCATCGAAAAATCACGCTCCTTTGTGTTTCCCGCCCACCCGCCCGGCACGCTTTATGCCGCCGGGTTCGGGGTAAAGGTCTTGGTGCTCACGTTGAAGGTACCGGCGGTCTTGACGCCGGTGTAGTGGACATTGAAGGGGATCTGGTAGCCGGTGGTATCGCCGCCGTAGCTGACGATCTCCACGTACACTTCCTCCTTCACCGCCGGGTAGGAATCGGACTCATCCCCCCACAGCTTGACCTCCACCATGTCGGTCTTGAGCTGGTCCAGTACCAGGTCGCCGTCGATGATGGCCTGGAGCTTTTCAAACAGGGGGTCGTCCTTCTCGGCGTAGTAGGGCGAGACTTCGCCCTGCTTCTGGTAGCTGTCGATGACCACCGAGGTCTGGCCCAGGATGTTGGTCTTTTTTTCCACATTGGCGCTCAGTTCGGGGGAATATTCCTCCAGGTCGGCGCCCAGACGGCAGTATTCGCTCTCCGCGTCGGAAAAGGCCGCGTTCAGGTAATGGGCCATGTATTTGCGTTCAATCTTCAAAGGTGTCTCTCCTTTCAGTACCGGATGGTGTATTCGGCTTTCAGCTGCACGGCGTAGACGGCGGTCCCCTCATCGGAGGCCCGTTCCAGTTTTGCGTCGGCGGCGGTGAGCCGTTCCTGGGCGGTGTCGGTGTTGCCGAAGACCGGGGCCCTGCCCGCGGCGCTTTCGGCCAGCACCCAGCGCTGCAGTTCCAGCAGGGTGGCGGCGTTTTCCTGGGCGCTGCGCCCGCCGTAAGGCAGCACCAGCCGCAGGGTGAAGGAGGCCCGGCAGCGCAGGCGCACTTCCCCCAGAAGATTCACCCGGCGCTCGGTCACCTGCACCCCGGCGGGGAACAGCCCCGCCGTGCCCGGCACCGCGGGGGCGCCGTCCACCCACAGGGTTTTCACCCCGACCAGGGCGGGGGCGGTGCGCAGCCAGTCACACAGGGTTTTCAGCGTTTCCTCTTCCATGGGCGGTCCTCCTTAGTTGGTCAGGCTGCGGGCGCCGCTGCCGGACCGGTTCCACCAGCCCCCAGCCTCCAGGTGGCAGAACCGCCCCCGTGCCTCTTTGTGGTCCACATACTGCACGCAGCAGACCCCGGGGTTCACTGCGGGCACAAAGGCCGGCCAGGTTTCCCAGGAAACAGCGGGGCCTTCCCCCTCCAGCACCCGGTCCCCGGGTTCCAGGGTGTAGTCCTGCCCCGGCAGTCCCGCCGCCGCGGGCAGGATCAGCACAAAGTCCTGGGACTGCTGCTGGCCGGTCTCGGTGTGGGTCAGCCGGGTCCGCCGGTCCAGGAAGGCCCCCGTCACCACCCTGCGGGTGACGGTTCCGGCCGCCTCGTCCGGGTGGTAGAGGGTCACGGTCTGGGTGCACAGAGGGTAGCGCAGCGCCTCAGCCATGGCGCACCCCCCGCTTCATGAGCAGAAAGTCCCCGGCCACCTGGCGGAAGTAGGACTCCCGCAGATACAAGGTGGTGGCGGACAGTTCCGCCGGGGCGGTGTAGGTCTCGCTCACCGAGCCCACACTGGCGGAAGCCAGGCCCCGGCGGCTGTCCTCGGCGTCAAACTCGTACATGGCGTCGGCGATGGCACACAGGGCGTTGTCCTCGGCGTCCGGAACCCCCTCCCGGGGGCTCACCCGGAACACCTGGCTGTAGTGGGCCAGCTTGGCGGCGGCCCGCTTGGCGTAGCGGGGGAAGTCCCCTTCGGGGATGTCCTCCCCCAGGTAGGCATCGGTGTAAAAGGTATAGTCCGGCAAGGCGATGCCCCCTCTCAGGCCTTGAACTTGGCCAGCACCACCTTGGCTTCGTTGGACAGCACCGCCACATAGAACTCGTCGGCGGTGATTTCGGTGGTGCGGATCTTGGGTTTGCGCTCGGCCTCCACATTGACCTCCCGCTTGCGGTAGATGGTCAGGGCCGGGACCTCATCCTCGGTTTCGGGGTCGCTCTCCAGCCGGACGATGGGGCAGGAGTAGTTGGCTTCCTCGTCCACCAGGGGCACCTTCTTGGAAGGCACCACCCGGCAGCCTGCCACCATGCCGATCTCGCCGGAGACCATGACCCCGGCCTGGTACTTGTCGGCGGAGAGGAAGTCCGGATCCTTGCGCAGCTGGGTGACCTGCTTGGGGTGGACGAAGATCACCTTGTCGCTGCCCTGTTCCTCCTCAAACAGGTCCAGGGCGTCCACGATGCCCGCATAGCTGATGTTGCTGGCGCTGCCGTCAAAGGTCAGGGTGGCGTCCTGGAGGGCGTCCATGCAATCGTTGTCGATCTTGGCGGCGATGGACAGGGCCAGCTGGGTGTTGGCTTCGCCCACCGGGTTGCCGTAGCCGGACAGCACCGCCTCGTCGGTGAGGCTGATGCCCTTCATGGCCTTCTTGACGGTGGCCTTGCGGGTGGAGGTGGTCATCTTCTCGATGGCCACCTCGGCGCCCTCGGCCACGTCGGCGGCGTCGCCGATGTAGCCGTAGGCGGGCACGGTGATGGTATCGCCGGGGACGCCCACCAGGGTGTCGTCCACCTTGGCGAAGGGTGCCACCCGCAGTTTCTTGGGGATGCGGGCGCTCACCATGTCGCCCATGACTTCGGGGTCGATGAGGTCCGCCAGTTTGGTGGTCATATCTGCCATGGTTCTGTTCTCCTTTCAGGTGTCAGCCGCGGCGCAGCTGTTCATAGGTGGTGGGGTCGCTGTGCTTGAGAGCCAGCCGTTCCCGGTAGGTCATGCGGTCCAGTGCTTCCCGGCCGGGCAGCATGGCCGCCGTGCCGGTGCCCGCCGCGTAGGGCGCGGGGGTGGTGTTGGGTTCAGGATTCTGGTTGGGTTCCATCCGGATTCACCTCCTTTGTGCCGGGCATATACCGCCCACGGACGGCAGCCAGGTCGGCCTCGGTCTCGTGGGGCAGCCCGAAATACCAGGCCAGGGCCAGTTCGGGGCGCAGCAGGCCTGCGTCCACCATGTCCCGGTATTCGTTCCAGGTTCGGGTGCGGTCGTAGAGGACCCCGTCCCCCCAGTCCAGAGTCAGGGCGGCGTCGGGGTCAAAGGGAGCGCCGCTGCACAGGCCGTAGGCCCGGCCCAGGGCGTCGCACAAGGAAAGGGCCTCCCGCAGCGCCCCTTCCCACATGGCCTGAAAATCCCGGATGGTCAGGTCATAGTCCCCGGAGGAGGCGGTCACCTCGGTGGCGGTGCGCTCGGTGGCTTCCACCTCGCTGAGCAGCCCCCGCTTGAGGCCGATGAGGCTTTCGCACCCCCGCAGGATGTCCTGCTTGCGGGCCAGATAGCTCTGTTCCCGCAAGGCGGGGCTGTACACCGTCACCCCCAGGTTGGCCGGGTCGTCGGGCAGGCCCACAAAGAGGTCGTCCCGCAGGCTGCGGCGGCCGTTGCCGTCCTCGTGGAGCAGGTCCTCCGAGGCAAACACCCGGGCGGCGCCGTTCTCGAACTCCCGGCGCAGCTGGTATTCGGTGCGGGCCAGGCTGTGGATGAGTCCCGCCGCCGGGGCAAAGACAGCCACCGCCTCGGGACCTCCGTCCACGCAGTTGAGCAGTGGGGTGCGCAGGGTGGCCAGACCCACCCCGGGCACGCCGGGCAGCAGCAGGGTGGGGCGCAAAGCCTCGGTCTCAGGCAGGGCCGAGAGGGGTTCCTCCCGCCCCAGGGCCTCCCCGGCCAGGGAAAAGAGCCGGGTCTCGATGCACAGCCCCTGGGTCCCGGCGCTGCGGCGCTCCAAAAGCGCGTACCGCCGCCCGCCCCGGGCCAGCAGTTCCATGGTACCCACCGCCTGCAATCGGCCGTGGGCGTCCCGGGCCAGGGGGGCAAAGCAGTCCCGGCGCACCGGCACAAAGTCAAAATGCCCGTCCCGGGGGACCGGTTTCAAAAGGCATTCGCCCCCCACCAGGGCGTCCTGCAAGGCGCGGCGGCGCACGGCGTTCAGCGCCTGCAGATTGCCCGCCATCCAACCGGCGCCGGTGAGCCGGGTCTCGTACTCCGCAAAGACGGCCCGGCAGAGCTTGTCCACAATGAGCACCGGCAGCCGCCCGGCGGGGTCTTCCCCCGGCAGGGCGCGGCCGAAATACAGGTCGAACCACTCGCGGATGGCCGTGTGCATGGCCGGTCCGGTCACGTCGGAGCGGCCAAAGGCCTGTTCCAGAAAACTCTTCAATCCTTCCTCCTTTGTGTTCAGCTGCCCCGGCGCCGCCAGATGGATTCCACCGCATACCGCACCGCGTCGATGTGGTGGTTGTTCACATCGGGGTAGCCGGGCAGCACCGTCCCGGTGCGGGGGTCCCGCTCATACTCGTAAGCGGTGAACTCGGCGGCGGTGTCGGGGCAGCGGCCGGGGTCAATGACGATGGCCCCCAGGCTTTGCAGCCATTTCATGCTTTGTTCCACACTGCCCGGCCCCTTGCGGGCGGCGCGGCAGGGCAGGCCGTAGGCCCGGTAGTCGGCGCAGCTTTTGGGCTCGGCGGAGTCGGCCGTGAGCCAGCTTCCCTCGTCCCCGCCCACGCCCCGGTCCAGCAGCAGCTGGGCGGTGTCCCGGTTGGAGGTGCGATGTCGGGTGAGCTCATCAAAGATGTACAGCACCCGCCGGGCGGGGTCGTAGGACACGGCGTTGTAGGCCCAGGGGTCGGGGTACCAGCCCCAGTCCACCCCGTGGTACAGCCGGTCAAAGGCCGCGATGGTCTCATCGGGGATGGGTTCCAGCCGCAGGTTGTCGAACACCGCCGCGCCGCTGCCCACCACCTCGCCCAGGTACTCGTGGCGGTAGGCCACCGGGTTGACCTGTTTCAGGTGTTCGGCGTCGGCCAGGAAGCGAGGTCCCAGCCAGTGGGGCGGCAGGTCCTTGTAGGTGGAGTGGAGCACCCGCCGCCCTTCCCGGGGTTCCAGCACATACTGATTCACCCAGCTGCGGCCCATGGCGGGGGGGTTGAAGCTCTTGAAGGCCAGACTGAACCCGCCGCCCCGGAAGACGCTCTGTTCCACGCTGCGCACCTCCTCGGGGCCGTCGAACTGGTCCAGCTCCTCGAACCAGGCCAGACCGATGTACCCGAAAGGGGCCCGCACGCTCTTGAGCTTGCCCGCATCATCCAGGCCAAAGAAGAGGATCTTCTGGCCGGTGGGCAGGTAGGTGCACTCCATGGGGCTGACGGTGCACCGGAACTTGTGTCCCAGGCCCAGAGCGGCGATGGCCCAGCAGATCTGGGCGTAAACGCTGGTACGCATGGTGCCCCCCACCTTGCGCAGCACCACGGCGTGGCAGTCGGGGTGGCGCAGCAGCTGCAACAGGATTTCCAGGGAAATATAGCTGGACTTGCCGGACCCGCGGCCGCCTTTCAGGATCAGTTCCTCCACCTCGCCCCGGCGCACCGCGCAGTGTTCCTGCCAGAACACCGGGGCAATCACATCTTTCAGTCGTACACGGATGGGTCGTTCCTCCTTTCCTGTGCAGGGGTCATTCCCCGTCCAGAATGATCACCCCCTCCTCGTCCCCCGGGCCGTCCCCCATGCCCAGGTAGCGGTAGATCATTTCCAGCGCCCGCAGCTTGTCCGCCGCCTTCACCGGCAGGTCGCCGCCGCGCAGGTCGGCAAAGGCGATGAGCGCCAGTTCCTCCAGCACCCGGTCGGGTGTGATCCCCTCCTGCATCGTCCATCCCCCTTTCCGCACCATTAGACTACCATGCCGCGGCCCGAAAGTTCAACAAAACGTTACCGTATTCTGTAAGTACAGGGTACGAAAAAAAGCCGAAACCTCACCGTGTTCCCCGCAGCCTCCCTTTCTTTTCCGCCGGGGTATCGGGCTCCGGCCCGTCCACCACCAGCAGCCGCACCCCCTCGGTCTGCAGCTGTTCCACCCGCCGGGGCACCACCCCCATCTCGTCGGCAGCCTCGGCGATGGTCTGCCCCTGCAAAAACCGGCGGCAGAGAACTTCCCGCTGCCGTTCGTCCCCCAGTCGGCTGATGGCCCTGACCATCCGGCGGCGCAGCAATACGCACCGGGCTCCCTGGGCCTCCATCTCCTGCCGGGCCTGGGCCAGGTCCCGTGCCAACCAGTCCGGGGGCGGGGCATCCTCGCTGCCGTCCCGGGCCCGGCAAAGTTCCCGCCCCTGGGCACGCAGGGCCTCCAGTTCGGCACACAGCAGCCGCAGACGGCTCTGCTCCTGCCGGTACCGTCCCAGCCATTGAATTTTTTCCCGATTGGTCATAGCTCCTCCTTCGGCATCTGCCTGTGATAATGTTACGGTTTTCTGTAAAGACAGCGTACATCAACAACCAAAGGTTGTCAAGCATGTTTTGCCACTTTTTCCTGGCGCCCCCGAAAAGGTCAAAAAAATACCCCGGCAGCGTGGATTTCTGCCGGGGTGTTTTCTTGATGGGGGATACGCGCATTTCAGCACAGGGGGGCCAGCAGGCGCAGGGCGGCGGAAAGCAGGGTGCCGAACCAGCTGGTCCGGCATTCGCTCAAATCCACCAGATGGCTTTTTTCTTCAATGTCCAGCATGTCCGCCCGCAGGTCTTCCAGGGCCTGGCAGCTGTACAGCAGAACACTGCACTCAAAGTGGAGGTAGAGGCTGCGGTAGTCCAGGTTGATGGACCCCACCGCGCCTATACGCCCGTCACAAAGCCAGTTTTTGGCGTGGAGGAAACCGGGGGTGTAGGTAAAGATCTTCACCCCCGCCCGGATGAGCACCGGGAAATAGCTGCGGGTAAGCTGGTAGATGCTCTTCTTATCCGGGATGGCGGGGGTGTACACCCGCACATCCACCCCCCGCTTGGCAGCCAGGCAAAGGGCGGTGAGCATATCGTTGTCCAGGATCAGGTAGGGGGTGGTGATGAACAGTTCCCGCTGGGCCTGGTTGATCATCTCCAGGTACACGTTCTTGGCCACGCACTCGTCATCCACCGGGGTGTCGCAGAAAGGCTGTACCAGACCGGTGTGGCGCACCCCCGCCGGGGTCTGGGGATGGGGCACCGCCCGCTCGTCGCTCTGGGGGCGGTTGGCGGTCCAGAATTCCAGGAACATGGTGGCAAAGCTCCAGGCCGCCGGGCCGCACAGCCGCACCCCGGCGTCCCGCCAGTGCCCGAAGCGCCGGATATGGTTGATGTACTCGTCCGCCAGGTTGATGCCGCCGGTAAAGGCGATCTTGCCGTCCACCACCAGGATCTTGCGGTGATCCCGGTTGTTCATGACCAGGTTGAGCATGGGCACAAAGGGATTGAAGGGCAGCGCCTGAATGCCCTCGGCTTCCAGCTTGCGCCAGTAGCCCACCGGCAGCCGGGTCACACTGCCGGCATCGTCGTAGATGAGGCGCACATCCACCCCCTGGGCAGCCTTGCGCCGGAGCACATCATGCACCGCGTCCCACATCTTGCCCTGGGCGATGATGAAGAACTCCACGAATATGTACTGTTCGGCGCCCTCCATGGCCGCCAGCATGGCGGGGAACATGGTCTCGCCGGAAGGGTAGTAGGTCACGTCGGTGTCCCCATACAGGGGGAATCCCCCCTGTTTGCGCAGGTAATTGGCAGTGCGCCCCGCCCGGGGATCCACCGCATCCAGAGCAGCGTAAGGGCCGGGAGCGTCGGTGCGCAGGGGGCTGATGCGTTTGCTGGCTTTTTCCAGCTTGCGGCGCAGGCGGTAGGCGGGGCGATGGTCGCCCCACATCAGGTACAAAAGGCCACCCTGCACCGGCATGAGCATGAAGAGAGCCATCCAGCTGATCTTGAACTCCGGCACGGTGGAATCCTTGCGGATGAGGGCCGCGCACATGATGATGCTGATAATCAGACAAAGAATGTTGATCCAGCTGGCGTAGATGGTGAGCTCATTGAAGAGGATGAACATCCACACCGCCTGCAAAAGCAGCAGCAGCATGGTGACCACCAGACGGCTGAAAACGAACTGCAGCAGATTTTTGATTTTCTTTCTGACTTCCTCCATAGGATTCCTTTCCCCGGACCTGCGCCGGGCGGGCGCCGGTTTCCGGTATTTGCTACCTACTGTACCATGGCCCTGCGGCAAATGCAAGGGCAACACAAAAAGCCGCCTTATCGGCGGCTTGGGATGTTCAGGCTTCTCCGTTCTGCATGGCCTGCTCGTACTGAGCGCAGACCTCATCGGCGGGGCCGTCTCCCCGGATCACCCCGTGGTCCAGCCAGATGGCCCGCTTGCACAGCATCCGCACCTGTTCGGAGCTGTGGCTCACGAACAGCAGGGTGGTGCCCTTCTGCAGCATCTCATTGAGGCGCATGAGGCATTTGTGCTGGAACATGAAGTCCCCCACGGCCAGCACCTCGTCCACCACCAAAAGGTCGGCGGTGACCTCGGTGGCGATGGCGAAGCCCAGGCGGGTCACCATGCCGGAGGAGAAGTTTTTCACCGGCACATCGATAAAATCCCACAATTCAGCGAAATCCACGATGTTTTTGAAGTGTTCGTCCATGTAGGCCCGGTCGTGGCCCAGCACCGCCCCATTGAGGTAGATGTTTTCCCGGGCGGTCAGATCCATGTCGAAGCCGGCGCCCAGCTCGATCATGGGAGCGATGCTGCCGTGGACGGTACAGCCGCCCTGGGAGGGATACATGACCCCCGCCACCACCTTGAGCATGGTGCTCTTGCCGGAGCCGTTGCGCCCGATGAGGGCCACGGCCTCCCCTTTGCGCACCTGGAAGGACACATCCTTCAGGGCATAGAATTCATTGAACATCAGCTGACCGCGCACCATCTTGAGCAGATACTCTTTCAGGCTTTCGGTCTTTTCCTGCGCCAGGTTGAAGCGCATGGAAACATGATCCACATCCACCACCACGGGCGGCAGGTTGCTTTCCATCGGCGTCCCCCTTAAATATACAGGATAAAGTTGCGTTGGAGCTTGCGGAACACCCA
This sequence comes from uncultured Gemmiger sp., assembly GCA_944382785.1. Classification (GTDB taxonomy): domain Bacteria; phylum Bacillota; class Clostridia; order Oscillospirales; family Ruminococcaceae; genus Gemmiger. The sequence goes on from CALWNO010000003.1 coordinate 76,731, forward strand.
CAGCCCCAGCGCCAGCATGAGCAGGCTGCACACCACACAGGCCACCCAGGTATTGGGGCCGGGGATGGTGCCGTACATCACAAGATTGCGGAACAGGTTGATATAGTGGTACATCGGGTTGAGCCGCATGAGCTTCTGGGCAAAGCCGGGCAGCTGCTCGATGGGGTAGAAGATGGGGGTGGCGTACATCCAGGCCAGAGTCACGATGCTGAACAGGTACTGCATATCCCGGAAATACACCGTCAGGGCAGACAGGGCCAGCACCATGCCGCAGCAGAACAAAAACAGAAAGACCAGCGGCACCCAGAACAGGCAGATGGTCCAGTAGAAGGGCGACCGGGTGAACACCATGACCAGCAGCACGGCGGCCAGGCTGAAGCCCATGGTCACAAAGCTGGAGGTGACCCGGCTCAAGGGGAAGATATATTTGGGGATGTACACCTTCTTGATCAGGGAGGAGCTGGCCAGGATGGACATCATGCCCATGTTGGCGCTCTCGTTGAAGAAGGTGAACAGGGTGTTGCCGCAGATCAGGTACAAGGGATAGTTGGGGATGTCGGTGCGGAACATATACGAAAAGATGATGGTCTGTACCGTCATCATGAGCAGCGGGTTGAGGATGCTCCACACATACCCCAGAAAGCTGCGGCGATACTTGACCTTCAGGTCCCGGGTCACCAGTTCCCGGATCAGCGGCCGGTACTGCACAAAGTGCCCGGCCATGTTTTTGTACTGGTCCATCCGTTGTGGCATGGTCCTACTTCCCTTCTGCCTTTCAGTCCTGCCAGTCCGGGTTCTGGGCCCGGATTTCGGCCTCAAAGGCGTCAAAATCGCGGATGTATTCGCTCTCGTCATAGTGCTCGCTGGCCAGGCACAGCAGCACGGCGTCGGGGCTGAAATCGTACATTTCCTTCCACGCCATGGTGGGGATGTATACCCCGGTGCGGGGCCGGTTCAGGCAAAAGACCGCCTCGTTGCCCAGGCCGTCCAGCACCTTGACCTTGCTCTGCCCCGCCACGTTGATGAGCACGAACTGGCTCTTGCGGTTGGCGTGCTTGCCGCGCACCATATCGGTGTCCGAACCGTAGATGTAGAACACCCGCTGGATGGCAAAGGGAACGTCCCGTTCCCCTTCCACCACCACCAGGTTGCCCCGCTCATCCCCGTGTTCGGCAAACTCAATAAAATACGCGCTGTCATTTTTGCTCATGGTATTACACTCCGTAATCAGCGAAAGGCATTGATGGCCTGGATCACATACCCCTGTTCTTCCTCGGTCATCCCGTTGTACATGGGCAGGCTGAGCACCTCATCGGCGAAGCGTTCCGCCACCGGGAAGTCCCCTTTTTTGTAGCCCAGACAGGCATAAGCCTGGCTCAGGTGGGGCGGGATGGGGTAATGGATGATGGTGCCGATGCCCTTCTCTTTCAGGTAATCGGCCATACGGTCCCGGCAGCCCGGCAGATGCACCACATACTGGTGCCAGCTGCTGTCCGCCCCGGGGCGGATCCTGGGCTTTTGCAGGCAGGGGTTGGTGAGTTCGGCGTTGTAGCGCTCGGCCAGACGGCAGCGCTCGGCGTTGAACTCCTCCAGATGGGTCAGCTTGACCCGCAGCAGTCCGGCCTGGAGTTCGTCCAGACGGCTGTTGGCGCCCACCACCTCGTTCTGGTAGCGCACCCGGCTGCCGTAGTTGCGGAAGACCCGGCAGCGGTCGGCCAGGTCGGGGTCGTTGGTGGTCAGGCACCCGGCGTCCCCGAAAGCCCCGCATCCCTTGGTGGGGTAGAAGCTGAAGCAGCCCGCGTCCCCGAAGCTGCCCACCACCTGGCCGTGCCAGTGGTTGCCGTGGCTCTGGGCGCAGTCCTCCACCACTTTCAGGCCGTGCTTGCGGGCCACGGCGCCGATCATATCCATATCGCAGCTCTGGCCGTACAGATGCACCGCCAGGATGGCTTTTGTGCGGGGGGTGATGGCCGCCTCGATGCGGTTGGCGTCGATGTTGTCGTATTCATCCGGTTCCACAAACACCGGGGTGGCACCGTTGATGGTGATGCCCATGACGCAGGCGATGTAGGCATTGGCCGAGACGATGACCTCGTCCCCGGGTCCGATGCCCAGCAGCTTGAAGGCGATCCACAGGGCGTCCAGCCCGCTGGCCAGACCCACGCAGTATCGGGTGCCCACCATGGCGGCCCATTCCTTCTCAAAGGTTTCCACCTCTTTGCCCAGAATGTACCAGCCGCTGCGCAGCACTTCCAGCGCCTTGGCTTCGTATTCCGGCGCGTGCAGATCATACTGCCGTTTCAGATCATTTGCCAGGATGCGCAAGAGCGCACCTCCTTCCCCGGTTTCGGTGTAAAAATGACATGACTTCTGTTTATTATACCATATTCCGCCTTAAAATCAAAGGGAATCCCCCTCCGGCCCGGCAAATGTCCGGCCCATGGCCCGGTATAAGTCGCAGGCCTTGCGCAGGAATGCCTCGGTCACGCAGAAATACTCCGCCGCCTCGGCGGGGGTATCCCCGGCCCGCAGACGGGCGGCCAGTTCCTCATAGGGCAGGTATTTGAGCACGGCGGCCTTGTCCGCCCGGCGTTCCGCCTGGGCCTTGAGCTGGTAGGGGCTGTAGGCGGTGTAGAAGGCACCGGAGGCAAAGTGGCCGTCCTCATGGATGAGGGCGGTGCGCAGTTCGGCCTGGGTGTCAAAGCGGCGGCTGTCCACCCCCACCAGCCGCCCGTTGGCCAGGGCCAGGCAGCGGTTGGCCCGCAGAGGGCAGTCCAGCACACAGATGTCCTCCCGTTCCAGTTCGGCGACGGTGCTGTCCAGGTCGTATGACATGGTATTCCTTTCCCCGGGGCTGCGGCTCACCGCCGCCCCCGGTTGATCTCCGCCCGCAGACGGATGAGGGTGGCGATGTCGGCCTTGTCGTCCTCGGTCAGATATCGCTTGCAGTTTTGGTAGGCCGCGATGGGTTCATCCAGCAGGGCAGGGTCGTCCGCGGGAGCGGGCTGGGTGGGATCGGCGGGCAGGGGTTCCTCCCCGGCCAGCTGGGCGATGCTCACCCCGAAAAACTCTGCAATGGGCCCGGCGTGTTTCAGGGTCAGCTGTTTGGTGCGCCCGGCACCCAGTTCGGACAGGGTACTGCGGGGGATCTTCAGCTGGCGGCACATCTGGGTGACGTTGATGCCGTCACGGCGGCAGAGTTCCAGGATATTTTCATACATGGCATTCATGGGACGGCTCCTTTGGGCGGTTTTTTCTTTCTGAATTCAGATTATCCCGTTCCCGGTTTTCTGTCAACCCTCCGGGGCCTTTTGCTGTTTCTATCCTACCACAGCAAGATGGTCATAAAGCGGACTTTGGCTCCGGACACAGGAAAAGGGGGCGCCCCGCCTTGCCGGCCGGGCGCCCCCTTGTGGGATCTTCTCTCCATGTTTTGCGGTGCCGGGAAACCGGCTCCGGATCAGGTTGCCTCGCAGTCGCGGACAGCCTGCTCGGGGGTCTTCATGTCGAAGATCACCGCCACAATGCCGTCACCGTACCGCTTGAACATACGGGCCGGCACATAGATGCTGTCCTTGATGGTCTCGGTACCGGGTTCCGTCTCGTCGCAGTTCACGAAGCACTTGTAGCGGATCTCCCCGTCACGGAAATCCAGCTCGAAGTTGCCGTTGGCCAAGCCATAGTTGGCGCGGCTGAGGAACTCGGCCATCTGGTGCTTGCAATCATCAGCGGACATGGGGCACACGGTATAAACGGTGTAATCGTATTTGCGGATCAGGACACGGTAGGAGACTTTCTGCAGTTTGCCCTTCAGGGTGAGGTTGAAATTGAAGGTTCCCTTCTCCTCGTTAAAATCGTAGTTCCAGTCATCTTCGTCGAGGAAACGCTTGACCATTTTGGCGATCTTGACCGAATAATCCATCTTTGCACTCTCCTTTCGCTCTCGCCATCACAATTCGGATGTTGTAGGTCATTATATCACTTTTACCAGTATTTCTCAATAGGCAACATCACTTTTTAGAAAATAATTCCCAGAGGGCAAAAAACGGCCCCGGGCGCGCCGCCTTGCAGCGGTACACCCGGGGTCTGGGTTGGGTCAGGCAGATACAGGGATCAGAAGTCCACTTCGGTGTCGTAGTAGCAGCACTTCAGCAGCTTTTCCATCTCTTCCTGGCTGGGCTGCCGCGGGTTAGACCCGGTGCAGGCGTCGCCGATGGCGTTCTTGGCGATTTCCGGCAGACGCTCCAGGAAGACCTCTTCCGGCACAAAGCCCTGCTCACAGGGATAGCTGTCGGCACCGTAGAACTTGATGCCGTGGGGAATGTTCAGGTCGTCGTTCATGCCGCGCAGATACTCGATCAGCAGTTTGACCTTCTCGTCGTCGTTGGCTCCGCCCAGCTTCATCTCGTCGGCAATGACGCCGTACCGTGCTTTGGCGGTGGGGTCCTTGGCGTTGAAGGCGATGACCTTGGGCAGATACATGGCGTTGGCCGCACCGTGTATGATGTGGGCGCCGTAATCCGCAAAGGCCGCGCCGGTCTTGTGGGCCATGGAGTGGACGATGCCCAGCAGCGCGTTGGAGAAGGCCATACCGGCCAGGCACTGGGCGTCATGCATGGCGTCCCGCTTGGCCATATCGCCGTTGTAGCTGCCCACCAGGTCGGCCTGGATCATCCGGATGGCAAAGATGGCCAGCGGATCGGTGTAGGCGCAGTTGGCGGTGGAGACATAGGCCTCGATGGCGTGGGTCATGGCGTCCATACCGGTGTGAGCCACCAGCTTCTTGGGCATGGTCTCGGCCAGTTCCGGGTCCACGATGGCCACGTCGGGGGTGATCTCAAAGTCCGCGATGGGATACTTGATGCCCTTGGCGTAGTCGGTGATGATGGAGAAGGCCGTCACCTCGGTGGCGGTGCCGGAGGTGGAGGAAATGGCGCAGAAATGGGCTTTCTGGCGCAGTTTGGGAATACCAAAGACCTTGCACATCTCCTCAAAGGTGATGTCGGGGTACTCGTACTTGATCCACATGGCCTTGGCCGCGTCGATGGGCGAGCCGCCGCCGATGGCGATGATCCAGTCGGGTTCAAATTCCATCATGGCAGCTGCGCCGCGCATGACCGTTTCCACCGAGGGATCGGGCTCGATGCCGTCGAAGACCTTGACTTCCATGCCGGCCTCGTGCAGATAGCCCACCGCCTTGTCCAGGAAACCGAACCGCTTCATGGAGCCGCCGCCCACACAGACGATGGCCTTTTTGCCTTCAAAAGTTTTCAGTGCTTCCATTGCGCCTTTGCCGTGATACAGATCGCGCGGCAGGGTAAATCTTGCCATGGGAATTACCTCCTTTGATCGGGTCGTTGCTGCCCGTTGTAGATACGGATGGAGGGGGTCAGTCCTCATTGGTGTGCCGGGTGTGCTTGGGGGGGGCACCCGGCACAAAGGCGACAAAAGCTTCACAGTTTTTTCATAATTGTTAAGCTTTTATCAATCTTTAGGTAAAGTATACTCCCCTTTTGGGCTGGAATCAACGCACAAAAGCGCCAAAAATTTGGACGGGTTTCCGGCTTTTTGCCAAGGTTCCATTCCGGCGGCGGACAGGGCCCGGCCGCCATCCGGGTCCTGGCTTCTCCCCTTTCCCCGGCACGCAAAAAGCCCCGCCTGCCTTTGGTAAGGCAGACGGGGCTTTATAAGGTTTATGTCAGTGCAACGGAAAGATTATTCCGCAACCTGAGAAGCCGCAACAGCACAGGCGACGGTCATGCCGACCATCGGGTTGTTGCCGGCGCCGATCAGGCCCATCATCTCCACGTGAGCAGGCACGCTGGAGGAGCCGGCGAACTGAGCGTCACCGTGCATACGGCCCATGGAGTCGGTCAGGCCGTAGGAAGCGGGGCCGGCGGCCACGTTGTCGGGATGCAGGGTACGGCCCGTGCCGCCGCCGGAAGCGACGGAGAAGTACTTCTTGCCGTTCTCGATGGCCCACTTCTTGTAAGTGCCGGCCACCAGGTGCTGGAAGCGGGTGGGGTTGGTGGAGTTACCGGTGATGGAAACTTCCACGCCTTCCATCTTCATGATGGCAACGCCTTCCAGAACGTCGTTGGCGCCGTAGCACTTGACAGCGGCGCGCTCGCCCTCGGAGTAGGGGATGGTCTCGACAACCTTGACCTCGCCGGTCTTGAAGTCGAAATCAGTCTTGACGTAGGTGAAGCCGTTGATACGGCTGATGATCATGGCAGCGTCCTTGCCCAGGCCGTTCAGGATAACCCGCAGGGGCTCCTTGCGGACCTTGTTGGCGGTACGGGCAATGCCGATGGCGCCTTCGGCGGCGGCGAAGGATTCGTGGCCAGCCAGGAAGCAGAAGCAATGGGTGTCCTCATGCAGCAGCATGGCGCCCAGGTTGCCGTGGCCCAGGCCCACATGGCGCTGTTCGGCAACGGAGCCGGGGATGGTGAAGGCTTCCAGGCCTTCGCCGATGGCGGCGGCGCAGTCAGCAGCGTTCTTCAGGCCGCGCTTGACAGCGATGGCGGTGCCCAGGGTGTAAGCCCAGACAGCGTTATCGAAGCAGATGGGCTGCACGCCGCGGATGATCTTGTCGCAGTCGATGCCTTTGGAAAGGAGCAGTTCGTTGCAGGCGTCCAGGGATTCGAGGCCGTTGGCTTTCAGGCACTCGTTGATTTTGGGCATGCGGCGCTCCTGAGATTCAAAAGTAGCCATATAGATGATACCTCCCTGTCTTATTCTTCGCGCGGGTCGATGTACTTCACAGCGCCCTGCTCAGCGGAGAAGCGGCCATAGGTGCCGATGTTCTTCTCGTAGGCGGTCTTGGGGTCAACGCCGTGACGGATGTCTTCCATCATCTTGCCCAGGCGGACAAACTGATAGCCGATGACCTGGTTGTCCTTGTCCAGAGCGGTCTTCAGGATGTAGCCTTCGGTCAGTTCCAGGTAACGGACGCCCTTGGCCTTGGTGGAGAAGATGGTGCCGGTCATGCTGCGCAGACCCTTGCCCAGGTCATCCAGGCCGGCGCCGATGGGCAGGCCGTCCTCAGAGAAAGCGGTCTGGCTGCGGCCGTAGACGATCTGCAGGAACAGCTCACGCATAGCCACGTTGATGGCGTCGCACACCAGGTCGGTGTTCAGAGCTTCCAGGATGGTCTTGCCGGGCAGGATCTCGCCGGCCATAGCGGCGGAATGGGTCATGCCGGAGCAGCCGATGGTCTCGACCAGAGCTTCCTCGATGATGCCGTTCTTGATGTTCAGGCTCAGCTTGCAGGTGCCCTGCTGGGGAGCGCACCAACCCACACCGTGGGTGTAACCGCTGATGTCCTCAATCTTATAGGCCTTTACCCACTCGCCCTCTTCCGGAATGGGCGCGGGGCCGTGCTTCGGGCCTTTGGCGATGGGGCACATGTGTTCGACTTGTGCAGAGTAGGTCATAATTTTCTCTCCTTTGCCTGTATTGTGCGCATGCCGAGAGCCGGCGCACGCCTTGTGAATTCATTCACAGCCAATTCTATTATACGTTCCTGCCCGGCAATTTTCAAGGTGTCTTGTGCGAACTTTTGCGCTTTTTGCCGTTTTGTTCGCCATGGCGGAAAAACTTTTCCAAAATATTGCCATGGCAACAAACCATTTGCGTTTCTGTCGTGTATACTATAGTCATCAGGAAGGGCAACACAGCCCGGACCTGAAACAGATTCAGAACCTGAACGCGGCGGGCTGTGCCGTGTTTTATGTACAAAAAACAATCACCAAACGGAGGTTTTCCTTATGATCAAGATTTATCGCTGCGCCCACTGCGGCAACATCATCACCATGCTCCACGACTCCAACGTTCCCGTGTTCTGCTGCGGCCAGAAGATGGACCTGCTGGTCCCCGGCAGCGTGGACGCCGCTCAGGAGAAGCACGTTCCCGTGGCCACCATCAACGGCAGCACCGTGGAAGTCAAGGTGGGCTCCGTGACCCATCCCATGACCGCCGAGCACTGGATCGAGTGGATCCTGCTGGAGACCGACAAGGGCTTTGCGGTCAAGCACCTGACCCCCGACGCCCAGCCCGCCGCCACCTTCGCCCTGGCGGAAGGCGAGACCGCCAAGACCGTCTACGCCTACTGCAACCTGCACGGTCTGTGGAAGGCCGACCTGTAAGTGACGGCTCCTGTATTCATCTCATCGACAACTTTCCCTTTTTACTCTCCATACACCAAAAGCGGCACCCACTCCGGCGGGTGCCGCTTTTCTTTATCTCTGAGGGGATTCCGGGGCAAGAGGTCCGTACACTCCCGCCCACTGCCGGGGCGCCTGGGCAAACACCGCCCCCGCCAGCAGCAAAGCCGCCGGGTTGGTGGTCAGGTGGAAGCTCTGGCACTCCATGTAGGCGTACAGCAGCATCACCAGCAGGCAGCACACCTCCACCCGTCCGCTGCGGCGGGCAAAGCCCCACAGGGCCACGATCAGCACCGCCGCCAGCAGCAGAGCCATCACCGGGCCGAACTGGTACACCGAAAACACAAAACTGTTGTCCAGGGCGGGCCATTCGGGCAGCACCTGCCCGGCGATCTTCACATCCAGCACCCGGTAGGCGATCCACACCAGGGACAGCCGTCCGGTGAGCAGGTCATCCAGTTTAGCCATCCATGCGGGGCCGAAATCCGACCACCAGGGGCCATTTTTCACCATGGGCAGGGGCAAAAGGAAGCTCACCGCCGCCAGGGCCGGGATCGCCGCCGCACACAGAGGCACCGACCACCGGGGCATGGCCTTGTCCCGGCGCAGGCGGCACCAGACCAGCAGCACCGCCAGGGCAAAGCAGCACAGGGCCGCCGTGCGGCAGGCCGGGCCCTTGTACAGAAAGACGCCCACCGCCGCGATGATCCCCGCGTCCAGCCACCGGGGCCTGCGGGCCCGGAGCATGGCAAAGGCCAGCCCCAGGCCAAAAACCAGCCCGCCGAAGGTGTTGGGGTGGCCGTAGCCGTAGGTACCCCGGATCTCATACAGGTTGCGTTCCGCCGCCAGGCCGGGGGCCGGAGGCAGCAGCCCCACATAGTTGAGCCCCACCACCAGCAGGATGGCGGCGGTCCCGGCCACCAGGAAGGTTTTCAGGGCTTTTTCCAGGGGCAGGTCCTTGGCGGCCAGCACAGCCACCACAAGGCCGATCCACCAGATGTTGTGGCAGTTGAAGTAGACCCACCGGGCAATGAAGTACAGTGCCCCGGCCACTCCCAGGCTGCGCCAGGTATACCGGGTGCCGAAAAGGATCTTGGCCCCGAAGCAGAGGAAAGCCACCCAGTCCAGCACCGGGGAGAGCACGCCCTGCACCCAGGGCCAGGCATCCCGGGCCATGCTGTTGCAGAAGGCTACGCTGACCTCATAGGCCGCCAGCCCCACTGCAAAGCACGCCGACCCGGCTCTTGTACGCCAGCCGGCACCCCAGCCGCCGAAGAGGAAATGCTCTTTCCGCCATAACGCGCCCAAAGCCCGGCGTACCCGGCCGGGTCCCGGCCCCTGAGCAAGCCATGCCTGCCCCAGGTCCCATACAGCCGCCGCGAACAACGCCAGCAGCAGCCCGTTTGCAAATCCGAACACCCGGCCCGGCCCCCTTTTCAAAAAACATTCTGGGCCTATTATACCCGCCGCCCCGCCGTTTGACAAGCCGACCGGGGGATGGTATTCTTGTCCTATTATAATAAGGAAGTTCTCTTTCCTTTCCAGTTTTGACCATTCTCTGAAAGGAGGCCCCGCCATGACCGCGGACCGTTATCAGGCGGTGCTGGATTGGTTCCGCGCCCGCCCTGCCGCCAAGTTCCTGCTGCGCGCCGTGTCCCTGGGGGCGGTGGCCGCCGTCTACCTGCTCTACGCCGGACTGGCCCTTTGGCTGGTGTGGCGGCGGGACCCGGCCCTGAGGCCCTTTCTGGCCGTGCCCGCCGTGGTGTTTGTGCTGGGCACCGCCCTGCGCCGGGCCATCAACCGTCCCCGCCCCTATGAGGCCCTGGGCTTTGCCCCTCTTTTTCCCAAAGATACCAAAGGACAGAGCTTTCCCAGCCGCCATTGCTTCTCGGCGGCCTGCATCGCGGTGGCTGCTTTGCAGATTTTGCCCACCGCTGCCCTGGTCCTGGGCGTGCTGGCTTTGCTCATTGCCCTGTCCCGGGTGCTGAGCGGGGTGCATTACCCCTCCGACGTGCTGGGCGGGCTGGTTTTCGGGGCCGCGGCCTCCTGGCTGGGAACGACCCTCTGGTTTTTCTTTGCATGAAAAAAAGGCCGGGAACGAATTCCCGGCCTTGCCTTGGTGCAATCAGCGGATAAAGTTGGTGCGCAGGGCGTTTTCGGCGGTGGGGGCCTCAATGCCCGCAGCCTTGCCTGCCTCGATGCACTTCAGCAGCCAGGCCATGTTGTGGCCCAGATTGCGCATGATCTGCATGCCTTCCTCGTCCTGGGCGGCCTGCTCGGCGTTGTTGCCGTGGACCATGGGCCAGTAGGTGGAGCTGACCAGGGGCATCTCATAGAACTGGGGCACCTTTTCCAGGGCTTCCAGGGCGCTGGTGGTCCCGGCGCGGCGGGCGCTGGTCACGATGGCCGCCGGCTTGTGGCGCAGGGTCCGCCCGGCGCTGTAAGCCAGACGGTGCATAAAGCCCAGCATGCCCGCGGCGGCGGTGGCATAGTGCACCGGCGCGCCGAACACAAAGGCGTCGGCCTTTTCAGCCAGGGGCACCACGTCGGCCACTGGGCCGCCAAAGACGCACTTGCCTGCCTTGGCGCAGCCGCCGCAGCCCACACAGCCGCCCACCGGGGCCGCCCCGATGTGGAAGAAGGTGGTCTCGATGCCGTCGGCGTTCAGAGCCTTGGCCACTTCCCGCAGGGCCGCGTCGGTGCAGCCGTGGGCGTGGGAACTGCCGTTGATGAGCAAAACATTCATTGTAAAATTCCTCCGTATGAGGCGCCACATGGTATCGGCGCCGGAAATTCTTACCAATTCCAGTATACCATATGCGGCAAGCCCCCTTGCCTGCCTTACTCATTATATAAAGGAAGTTGCCTTATGTCCAAGACCTGCCCTTTGCAGTCCCGCCAATGCGGCGGCTGTCCCCTGCTGCACCTGCCCTATGAGGAGCAGCTGACCCAAAAGCAGCAGAAAGCCCGGGATCTGCTGGAGCGTTACGCCCCGGTGGCCCCCATCCTGGGGCAAGCCGACCCCTGGCACTACCGCAACAAGGCCATTGCCACCTTCACCCAGGGGCGGGGCGGGCTGCAGGCGGGCATCTACGCCGCCGGCACTCACCGCGTACTGCCCATGCCGGAAGCGGGCTGCCTGCTGCAGGACGAAGTCCTCAACCGGACACTGAAAGCCGCCGTGGATGCCGCCCGTGCCTGCCGCTGGCCCGCCTACAACGAGGACCGGGGCACCGGCCTTGTGCGCCATGTCCTGGTTCGCCGGGGTGTGCACACCGGCCAGGTGATGGTGGTGCTCGTCACCGCCGCCGACCGACTGCCGGGCAGCCGCAATTTTGTGGCGGCCCTGCGCAAGGCCGCCCCCTGGGTGACCACGGTGGTGCACAACTGCAACCCCCGCCACACCAGCGCGGTGCTGGGCAAGGATGTGCGGGTGCTGTATGGCCCGGGTCATATTCTGGATACCTTGTGCGGGCTGCAGTTTTCCATCTCGGCCTCCAGCTTTTACCAGGTGAACCCCGCCCAGACCGAAGTTCTCTACAACAAAGCCATGGAAGCCGCCGCCCTCACCGGCAAGGAGACGGTACTGGACGCCTACTGCGGCACCGGCACCATCGGGCTGTGCGCTGTCTCCGCCGGGGCGGGGCGGCTCATCGGGGTGGAGCGCACCCTCGCCGCCGTGCGGGACGCCGCCGCCAACGCCGCCCGCAACGGCATCAAAAACGCCCGGTTCTTCTGTGCCGATGCCACTGAGTGGATCCAGCAGGCCGCCCAAGAGGGGCTGCGCCCCGACGTGGTCTTTCTGGACCCGCCCCGGGCCGGCACCACCCCGGCGTTCATCGCCGCCGTCACCGCCATGGCCCCCAGGCGCATCGTCTATGTGAGCTGTGACCCCGAGACCCTGGCCCGGGACGTGGGGCTGTTCGCCCGCCGGGGCTGGCAGGCCAAGAGCTTCCAGCCCGTGGATCTGTTCCCTCATACGGAACATCTGGAGACAGTTTGTACATTAGAAAACACGAAAGAAAGCAAAAAAGGAATCGATTGATTATGGCAGGAATAGAAGTACTGGATTTTTCCAAGTTATTGGGTGGTGTCGTCAAGAAGCCATACCAAGTTACTTTCGGAGAGATTTCGCACAGCTTGGAAACAGATGCCATGCGTGAATTTCTGGAGCAGTATCGGATGTGTTCGGATCAAGAGGGTTCCGGACAGAGCGGTTCAACTTTTCTTGACATTATTTTAATTGCAGCCATCCTTCATACGCCCGGCGACAAGACAGCCAGGCTCAATGCATACAAAGCGTTACGATGGCGCGGCGAACCATCACAGCAATCGAGTCTTTCGCGAAGCCTAGGAAATCTTATCGACAAAGAAAATCATTCCATCAAGGAGGCAAAGAAATTATTACAGCGCTGGTATAATGAGGCGGGCCTGCATATCGATGAAGCCACAACTTTGGATGACTGGTGGCATGCTGTCGGGAAGCACCTTCCCGAAAACACTCGCGAAAAAATACAGAACATGCTATACGGGGCAGTTGCGACTCCCCAGACCTCCGGCCAAGCGAAAGGAAATGTGCCAAAAATGAGCAGCGTAGAGCAGAAAGTCAAAGACCTGATCAACAACCACCAGTACCAGATCATCCTGACCGGCGCCCCCGGTACCGGCAAAACCTATCTGGCCAAAAAGATTGCCCAGGAGTATGTCGGGAACGGGGCCGATTCGGACAAAAGAATCAAGCGGGTCCAGTTCCACCCGTCCTACGATTACACGGATTTTGTGGAAGGCCTGCGTCCCATGACCGAAAATGGTCAGATGGTATTCCGCAAAATGGACGGCACCTTCAAGGCCTTCTGCCGCTTTGTTGCCGATAACAACCTGCGTGCGGCAGGGTACAATCCGGAAGAACTGGATGAAGAGGCATACAAAGACCCCATCCTCCATGAAGATGCCCAGAACGGCGAGGATCTGCATTTCTTCCTCATTGATGAGATCAACCGTGCGGACCTGTCCAAGGTCTTCGGCGAACTGATGTTCTGCCTGGAAAGAGACAAGCGCGGGGAGAGAATCGATACCCAGTACCAGAACCTGCCCTGCTATGGCAAAGACGGCAAGATGATTTCCAACGACATCTTCCAGGACGGCTTCTTCCTGCCCAAAAACATCGTTATCATCGGCACCATGAACGACATCGACCGTTCGGTGGAGAGTATGGACTTCGCCCTGCGCCGCCGCTTTGTGTGGGAAGAGGTGAAAGTCGACGAAGAGCTGCTCATGGGCGTCTTTGAAGAGCCCACGTTCTTTGGCGGCAGGGGTCTGGATACCGAATCCCTTGCCAGGCATATTGTTCGCTTCAACGATGCGATGAAGGCGCAGGTAAAATACCTGAACAGCGGCTACGACATCAGCCAGGGCCAGTTTTCCGACATACCCGACAGTGAAAAGACAAACATGGACGCCATTTTGAATTGGGTATGGACCTACCGTGTGGAATCTCTGCTGAAAGAATACATGCGCGGCGACCAGGAATCCGCCCGCCACCTGGAAGACCTGCACAAGGTATGGTTTGACTGCGCCCCCGCGGCTTCCGGGGAGAGCGGGGATCAGTTATGAATATTCTTCTATGTGATTACTCTCCCGTCCCGGAAACGCCTCTGCCGGCAGAAACGCCCGCCCCAGACGGTCCCGAACAAGGCAACGCCTCCCCCTGCTGGACAGACCTTTGCAGGGAGCTGCAGGACCAGCTGGACCGAAAGAACATCCGGATCGAGCAGCTTTTTGCCGGGGAAGACAGCGCGCAGGAGCGGGGGCCCCTGCGTCTGTTCAGCCCCTTCAACGGCACCCTGTATACCCAGAAATACGCCGGCATCCTCAGCTACCGGGGGCACACCATCCAGATTCTGTCCCGGTTTGACCGCCCCGCCGGGGGGCAATCTCCCGACCAGCCGCAGAAGAACTTTTTCCTGTCCTATCTGCTGTCCAAGGCGCTGGATATCCCCATCCAGTCTTTTCCGGACCTGAAGGTGGACAGCCACACAGGGGAATTCTGGGATCTTCTGCTCGCCAGGCTCTTTCTGGACCAGCTGAAGGCAGCCTGTTCCCGCGGGTTGTACCGCCAGTACCAGACCTTCCGCCACAACGATTCTGCCCCCAGGGGGGTCCTGGACATCGCCCGGCACATCCGGCTCAACCCCATGGCCAACGGCAAGTGTGCCTACTCCGCCCGGGAATACTCCCTGAACAATCCCATGAACCATCTGATCCTGCGGGCCCGGGACTGCCTGCTTCGCAAGCAGGGGGTCATTGCCGGCCTGGTAAACCAGACATTGGCGGCAGACACCGACCTGCGCATCACCCTGCAGCAGATGGAATATGCCATGGATGCCTTTCACGCACCCTCGGAGCAGATGATCCTGCACAGAACCGACCGCCCTATCACCCACACCGTCTACCGGGAGTATGAACCCCTGCGCCGGACCGCCCGCCTGATTCTGCAGCGCCTGGGGCTGGACACCTTCCAGGCCGGGTCTTTTCAGGTCAGCGGCATGGTCATCCCCATGGACAAGATGTGGGAGCGGTTTCTGGAAAAGGCGATTTTCTCCAGGGTGGAAGGCATTTCCCTGTCCACCCAGTATCGGAAAGCCATTCTGGAAAACAGCTTCACCATCCGTCCCGACTTTTTCCTGTGCTATCAGGGCAAGCCCTTTGTGTTTGATGCCAAGTACAAAGCCGGCTGGGGCGGACTGTACTCGGGTCAAAAGGACTGGAACGCTGTGCGGGACGACCTCTACCAGGTCATCAGCTATCTGCACCTCCTGAAATCAGAACGAGGCGGCATCCTCTTCCCGCTCCGGAGCGAGGCGGCACAGCCCAGGAGCTACCGCCTTCTGCAAGAAGAATTGCCCGACTGCCTCCATCTGATTCCCGTCCCGATTCCCCAAAGCCGGGATTCTTTCTATGACTATGCCCGCGCGTTCGACGAAAGCTGCGAGCAGGTTGCCCGGGAAATCCAAAGCATTCTTGCCTCTGCACCGCAAAAATCCTGAATTCAGAAAGGAGTTCCGCCATGACCGGTCTTGTCATCCGCCCTGCCCTTCCCGCTGACGCCCCCGCCATCGGCCGTATCCATTGCCAAGCCTGGCGGGAGACCTACACCGGCCTGTTGCCGGATGCCATGATGGCCCGCCTGTCGGAGGAGCGCAGCACCGGAATTTTCCGCCGGGAAGGCTGCCGCAACCTCTTTGTGGCAGAGCTGGACGGGGAGGCCGTGGGCTTCTGCGGCTACGGTCCCTGGCGGGGCGGGAATTCCGACCCCGGCTTAGGGGAGATCGTGGGGCTGTATGTGCTGCAAAAAGCCCAGCACCGGGGCATCGGCACCCGGCTGCTGCAGGCGGGGCTGAATGCCCTGCAATCCGGCGGCTATACCCGGGTTGTCTTGTGGGTGCTGGCCAGCAACGCCCACGCCATCGGGTATTACCAGGCCCGGGGCTTCCGGGACACCGGCCTCACCCAGGGGGACGGCCTCCTGCAGGAGCGGCAGATGCTCCTTTCCCCCTTACACTGAACAGCACGGCGGCGGACTTTCGTCCGCCGCCGCTTTTTTTGTATTCCGAAAACCACTCGCTAGGCGAGTGGTTCGAAAAAAGACTAATGTCGATCATGATGGAATAAAAACT